>NZ_JBEOYU010000018.1:0-118614 GCF_040297265.1 Streptomyces sp. NPDC001832 | reverse complement strand
CTCAACACTTCGAGCATCACAGGCGGCCGCGCCTGCTGTCCGGCGCATGACGAACCCCGACAAGACATGATCTTGCCGGGGTTAAACGTCAAGCTCAGGCAGAGGAGCTCATCCGCGAGCTCAGCTGAGCCTCGTCCGACATGTCCGCCTGACGCACGACGCAGGTCCCTCGCGCTCCCTCCTGTCCTCCTCGGGCAGGAGGGAGCCGTGCGTTACGGCCCCAGAGGCTGTCGGATACGTGCCGGCTGCCCATCTCGTCGGCGCTTCCACACCTCCGGCCGCGCTACGGCCCCGACGCCGTCAGCGGCTACGCCGAGGTGCCGGCCGCCCCGTCGATGCCTGGAACATCCTGGCTTCCGGGAGCCCGGGCGGTCGGGCCCTTCCGCGTTCCCTGGACCGTCCGGGTGACGCACCGGAGACGCACGGAGACGAGCACAGCTGGTCGGCTGCGACTCCGTCCCGTTCCGGGAGCGTAAAGTCAACACCTGGCAGTGGCAGGCCGTTTACCCGGCGCGAGGCCGTGCCGCCCTGCGGGATCTCCGCCATCGTCATGATCTTGCCTGTGCTCGGCCTGTCCGGGGGAGGGCATCGTGCCGGTACCCCTTCCTGGCTGATGCCGGCGCCCCCAAATGCGCCCGACAAGTTTCCGGGACGGGATCAATCGGTATGGGTGGACATGCGCACAGTATGGGTGGACATGCGCACACGACGGGACATGGGCTCACGACAGGAGACAGCGATGACCACCGAGGGCTTCACCACATGTCTGTGGTTCGACGGGCAGGCCGAGGAGGCGGCGGAGTACTACCTCTCGGTCTTCAAGAACTCCCGCCGCGGCAGGACCGGCCGCTACACCGAAGCAGGGCCCGGGCCTGCCGGATCGGCGATGGCGGTCGAGTTCGAGATCAACGGCCAGAAGTTCGTCGGGCTGAACGGCGGGCCGCAGTTCACCTTCAATGAAGCCGTCTCGTTCCAGATCCACTGCTCGGACCAGGACGAGGTGGACCATTACTGGAGCAGTCTCACCGACGGGGGCGAAGAGGGGCCCTGCGGCTGGCTGAAGGACAGGTACGGCGTCTCCTGGCAGGTCGTCCCCGAGGCACTGATCGATCTGATCGGCGACCAGGACGCCGAGAAGGCCGCACGGACCACCGCGGCGATGATGACCATGAAGAAGCCGGACATCGCCGCGCTGCAGAGAGTGCACGCCGAGGGCTGATAAGGCGGAGATGCCGAACGAAAGACGATTCGTCCGGCATCTTGGGCCAGTGCCCTGCACCGGCCTACGGGTTGTTGAGTGCTGTACGGACCACGGCCAGCAGCTCCTCCTCCGTCATCCCCAGCTCGCGCGCGTCCGCAGCCACTTCGCGTACGCGCTCCAGCAGCCGGGCCCGGTGCGGGGATGCGCCGCTGGTGACGACCGCACCACGCCCCCGGCGCAGTTCGATCAGGCCCTCCTCGCGGAGCTGCTGATATCCCCGCAGCACCGTATGGACATTGAGCCCGAGGGACTCGCCGAGCACCCGGGCGGCGGGCAGGCGCTCGCCCGGCGCCACCGCCCCCTCGGCGACGGCGCGGCGCACGGACGCTGCGATCTGGTCACCGAGCGGCACGGTGGAGGTGGGGTCGACCCGGAAGAGCATGGTCAGTGCTCCGCTCGGCGCTGGTCGATCAGGGTGTTGAGGAGCGCGGCGCCGGTCGCCGAGTCGTCGACGGTCACCGCGAAGTCACGGCCGCCGACCAGTGTCGCCACGATTCCCTCACCGGAACGGATCATGAAACCGGTCCGTCCTGGACGGATGCGGTAGCCCCACCCCCCGTACTCCGCAAGGGGGTTGATGTCCCTGCTGGTCGCGGCCTCGATCCGGTCGAGCGGCACTCTGAAGCGCGGCCAGGGCAGCATTCCCGAGATGGTGATGCCGCGCCGGTCCACCACCACATACGGCCGGGCGAAGGCGGCCAGGAGCACGCCGAGGAGCAGCAGCCCAATCGCGGCCGCCCATCCCGAGACGAACAGCAGCCACACCCCGCCGGCCACGAGCGCCAGCGCGATCAGCGGCAGCCACCAGCTCCCGGCGCTGCGCGCCCATCCGGCGACCTCCCCGTCGGCAAGCACGATCCGCGCACCGTCCCCGGCCTGCCCGGTCGCGGCCGGCTGCTTCGGTACGGGAGCGAGCGCGGCCAGCACCATCCCCACCCCTCCGGCGAGCGCGGCGACTCCCAGGGCGACGGCGAGCTGCCACATCGGGAACGACACACCTTGCGCCTCCCCCTGCGCATTCTCACCGGCATCCACGTTGGCAAGCAGCACGGCGGCCATCACCCAGCCGAGGAATCCGGCGAAGGCATAACCACCGGCGACCAGCCAGCGGTAGGCCCACCCGTAGAACTTCCCCCGCACCGCGGTGAGGGCCCACAGAGCACCGGTCACGGCGAACAGCAGGACGCCGGCCACGGCGTGCCACACCTGTCCCACATGCCCGTCCGCCTGGCCATCGACCGTGAAGTGGCTGGCCAGTTGTCCGGGAAGCCGGTCATGAAAGAGGGCGAGCAGCGCCAGATCGGCGACGAGCGCGAGCAGGAACGGCAGGGCGACGAGCGTCACGCGGCCCAGATTCTTTCGCTTCATGAAAACCTCCATTGTTCGCATGCTAGTAGAACAATGAAGGCGCGGCAATGATTTGACGGCATGCCGCGGGGATGGGCATGCCGTCGGGAATGGCGGGATCAGGTACGGACCACCCTCGTCGTCGTCAAGAACAGTCCGACGAGCAACTGGAGAGCGGCGAGCCGGAGATCGGCCGGGCCGGCCGGGCGGCGACGACCGTCCGGACAGGTCAGATCAGGCGAGTTCCAGCGGAAACGCACCTCGGTGCCCGGTGCCGGCGCCCCGGTCCGGGCGGGGCTCGTACTCGCGGCAGCTCCAGATCTCCTGGACGAATCCCGTCCGCCGGTCCCACAGATCCAGGACATCGCCCTCGCCGGCCGCCCCGCGGTAGGCGTCCTTGGCGCCCCGGAAGCACGCGAGGCCGCCGGAAAGACCGCGGCCGGGGGCCGGGAAGTAGTCCGAGAAGGCACAGGCGATACAGGTCTGCAGGCGCACGCCGGGCGGCAGGACGCGCTGGATCGTGGCAAGGGCGGACGCGAAGTCGCTCTCGGCGCGATGGGATCCGTAGGCCGCCCCGCCGAACTGCAGCTCGAGATAGAGATAAGGATCGGGGCGACGCAGCGACAACAGGCAGCTGAGCGTGGCCTGATGGACGGCTCCATCCCAAAGGACCGGCAGCGGCAGGTCCCACTCCAGGACGCAGTCGCCCAACGCGCCGTCCACCAGGGCGAAAGGGTCGTCGTCCGGTGGTGTGCCGGCCACCGGGGTCAGGCCGTCGAAGCTTTCGCCCTCGAAGTCGATGCCCCTGATCCGGAGGCGGAGTTGCTGTCCGTCGGTGATGAGGATGACGGCGTCGGAGCCCTGCCGGTCCCGGTACCACCCTGCCCATGACTCATCTGTCATGGGCACGGACTGTAGCCCGTGCCCATGACAGTCGCCCTGGCGCCCTCCCTTTCACCTCACAAGCCTTGTGACCTCGGCACCTTGCTGCGTTCTCCTTCCTCCGCCCCCTCCGCCGGTCTCGGCTCTCCGCTCCTTTCTCCGCTCCTCCGCGCTCAGTGCGTCCGGCGGGTGACGAACTCCGCCAGGGTCAGCAGGTCGCCCGCCGGGGCCAGGTCCGGGACCGCCCGGGACAGGTGGTGGACCGCGCGTCCCATCCGGTCCGCCGCGAAGCCCTGCACCCAGTCCCGGCCGCCGGCCCGGTCGATGGCATCGGCGGCGCGGCTCACCTCGCCGGGTGTACTCATCGGCCCCCGGTAGAGAGCGGCGAGTTCGGCCGCTGCGGGCGTGCCGGAGGTCAGTGCGGCGACCACGGGCAAGGACTTCTTATGGGCGCCGAGATCCGCCCCGACCGGCTTCCCGGTCTGTGCCGGATCCCCCCAGATGCCGATCAGATCGTCGATGAGCTGGAAGGCGAGGCCCGCCTCCCGGCCGAATCCGTCCATCGCGCCGACCGCCCGCTCCCCCGCGCCGGCGTACAGCGCACCGAGTGCGCAGGCGCAGCCGAGCAGGGCGCCCGTCTTGGCGGTGGCCATGGTGAGGCACTCGTCCAGTGAGACTTCGTCCGGACCGCGGCCCTCGAAGTCGCAGTCGGCCTGCTGGCCTGCGCACAGCTCGATGACGCAGGTCGAGAGCCTCGCCGAGGCGCGGGCCGAGGCCGGGCCGGTGTCCTCGGCGAGCAGTCGCTGGGCGAGGGCGAGCATGGCGTCACCGGCGATGATTGCGTCCGGGATACCGAAAACCGCCCAGGCCGTGGGCCGGTGCCGACGGGTCCGGTCCTCGTCGATGACATCGTCGTGCAACAAGGTGAAGTTGTGCGCCAGCTCCACGGCGACGGCTGCCGGTACCGCCCGTTGCGGGTCTCCGCCCAGCGCCCGGGCGGCGGCGAGGACGAGCGCGGGCCTGATCGCCTTGCCCGCCCGCCCCGATGACGGGGTGCCGTCAGCCTGCTGCCAGCCGAAGTGGTACATCGCTACGCGGCGGATCGATCCGGGCAAGGAGTCGACGGCGGCATGCAGTTGGGGATCGACGAGGGTGCGGGTCTGTTCCAGGAGGGCTACGGCCTCATGGCCCTGCGTCGCCAGGGCGGCCGGGTCGTCGTCACCCGGGGCCCGGGGGGTGGGTGTGTGGAGTGCGTGGTGGGTCTTCACTGGGGCGTCCTCCCGAGGCCGCCCCGGGCACGGCTGCCCGGTGGCGGAGGTTGACGGGGCCCGGACATCGCCGTCCGGGCCCCCGATGGGCTACCGCCAGCGGCTGACCTCTACGTTTTCCAGTACGCCGAGGGCGTCCGGTACGAGGACGGCTGCGGAGTAGTAGGCCGTCACCAGGTAGGAGATGATCGCCTGCTCGTCGATGCCCATGAAGCGGACCGACAGGCTGGGTTCGATCTCGTCGGGGATGCCGGTCTGCTGGAGTCCGATGACGCCCTGCTCGGCCTCACCCGTCCTCATGCAGATGATCGACGTGGTTTGGGCATCGGTGACCGGGATCTTGTTGGACGGGAAGATCGGTACGCCCCGCCAGGCCGGCACATGGTGTCCGCCGACCTCAACGCTCTCCGGCACCAGACCGCGCTTGTTGCATTCGCGGCCGAATGCGGCGATGGCCCGCGGGTGGGCGAGGAAGAGCTTCGAGCCGCGGCGGCGCGAGAGCAGTTCGTCCATGTCGTCCGGTCCGGGCACCCCGTCGTGCGGCTGGAGGCGCTGCCCGTAGTCGCAGTTGTTGAGCAGGCCGAACTCACGGTTGTTGATCAGCTCGTGCTCCTGGCGCTCGCGCAGCGCCTCGACCGTGAGCCGCAACTGCTGCTCGGTCTGGTTCATCGGCTGGTTGTAGAGGTCGGCGACCCTGCTGTGGACCTTCAGCACGGTCTGGGCGACGCTCAGTTCGTACTCGCGCGGCGCCGACTCGTAGTCCACGTACGTGTGCGGGACCATGGCTTCGCCGACATGGCCGGCGGAGAGATCGATCTCCGCCTCGCCGTACTTGTTGGTGCGCTGCTGCGGAACGCTGAGAAGACCGGCGAGGTGGGTGCGGAGCGAATCCGCGCGCTCGGCGAGATTCAGCACATCGGCCCGCCTCAGCGTCAGCACCGTGCAGGCGGTGACGGCACGGGCCGTGTACTCCCAGACGGCGTCGCCGTCGATCAGGGCGTGGTCGCCGAAGTAGGCCCCGTCGGCGTGGACCCCGAGCACCGTCTCGTCCCCGTACGGGCCGGTGCCGACCTTCTCGACCTTGCCGTGCGCCAGCAGAAAGACACGATCCGCCGGGTCCCCGGCGCCGGCCAGCACCTGGCCGGCGGCGATGTCACGCTGCTCGCACCGCCTGGCCAGCTCGCCCAGCACCTCCTCGTCGCCGAACTCCCGCAGAGCGGGGAGCTCTCCGAGCTCGGCGGGAATGACCGCGACCCGGTCACCGGTCTGCACGAAAGTCACCCGGCCGTCCCCGACCGAGTAGCTCAGCCTGCGGTTCACCCGGTAGGTGCCACCCTGTACCTGCACCCATGGCAGCATCTTCAGCAGCCACCGTGAGGTGATCTCCTGCATCTGCGGAGCGGACTTGGTGGTCGTCGCGAGGTTCCGCGCCGCCGCCGTGCCCAGACTCTGCTGCGGCGGCACCGGCGCGTTCTGAACCTCTTCACCAACGGACATCTGACGTCCTCTCGATCATTGGCTGACCTGCGCGAAGAAGCCTTTCAGCACGGAGAGACGGCACGCCATTACACAAAAGAGTGTGACTATTCGGGCTTTGGGCTGGGCACGACGCTCAGCAATGTCCACGGAACCCAATAATTTGCATCCTTGATGCAACTTATCTACGGTGTCCGTCATGCGGCTGACGAGATTCACCGACGTGGCGCTGCGCGTACTGATGCGCCTCGCCGTCGCGGAGAACGACGACCCGCCGACCACCCGGGAGGTGGCGGCGACCATGCAGGTGCCGTACACCCACACCGCGAAGGTCGTCGCCAAGCTTCAGCACCTCGGCCTCATCGAGGCGCGCCGGGGCCGCGGCGGCGGACTCAGCCTCACCGGAGCGGGCCGGACCGCCTCGATCGGTGGTCTGGTCCGGGAGCTGGAGGGGCCCGGCGACGTCGTCGACTGCGAGGGCACCACCCCCTGCCCCCTGCGCTCGGCCTGCCGACTGCGCGGCGCCCTGCGCCAGGCGGAAGACGCGTTCTACGCCTCGCTCGATCCGGTCACCGTCGCCGAACTCGTCGCGTCCCCCACCGGACCGGTACTCATCGGCATCAGCAGAGGCCGCCCGGCCACCGACTGAGCCACCGCACCCCGCACACCGCACCAAGGGCGCCATCGCCCGGATTCGCGCTGCCTGAAAATGCGAATCTCAGATACCAATTCAATGATCCAGGAGTCACCGATGCTCTCCGAGACGTCGACCGCCACCATCCGTGCCACCCTCCCCGCCGTGGGAGCGGCCATCGGAGACATCGCCGATCTCTTCTACCGCAAGCTCTTCGACGCTCACCCCGAACTGCTGCGCGACCTCTTCAACCGCGGCAACCAGGCATCCGGTGCCCAGCGCCAGGCTCTTGCGGGCTCCATCGCCGCCTTCGCGACCCAGCTGGTCGAGCACCCGGACACCCGCCCCGACGTGATGCTCAGCCGGATCGCGCACAAGCACGCCTCGCTCGGCGTCACCGCCGCGCAGTACGACATCGTGCACACCCATCTGTTCGCCGCCATCACCGAGGTGCTCGGCGACGCGGTCACCCCGGAGGTCGCCGCAGCCTGGGACGAGGTCTACTGGCTGATGGCGGGCGCCCTGATCTCGATCGAGGAGCGGCTGTACGCACAGCAGGGCGTTGTCGCCGGTGACGTGTGGCGCGAGTGGGAGGTGACCACCCGGATCGAGGAGACGGCGGATGTCGCCACCTTCCAGCTCCGTCCGGCCGACGGCGCACCCGCCCCCGACTTCCGCCCCGGCCAGTACGTCTCCGTGCAGGTGGAACTCCCCGACGGGGCCCGCCAGATCCGCCAGTACAGCCTCACCAGCGCCCCCGGCTCCTCGCTCCGCTCGATCACCGTCAAGCGTGTGCACGGCGGCGATTCCCCCGACGGCGAGGTCTCCCGTCACCTGCACGCCGAGGTCGGGGCAGGCGACCGGCTGCGCGTCTCCGCCCCGTACGGCGATCTCGTACTCGACTCCGCCGACGCCCCGCTCCTGCTCGCCTCCGCGGGCATCGGCTGCACCCCGATGCTCTCGATGCTGGAACACCTCGCGGCGACCGGACACCGCGCCCCGGTCACCGTCGTGCACGGCGACCGCTCCCCCGCCGACCACGCGATGCGCACCGACCACGCCATGCTCACCGGCAAACTCCCCGACGCCACCGCACACTTCTGGTACGAGAACCCGGAGCCCGGGCACCCCGCCGATCGCACCGGCCGGGTGGACCTGAGCGGCCTCGCGGTCACCCCCGGCACCCACGCCTACCTCTGCGGACCGCTGCCCTTCATGCGCGCCGTACGCACCCAGTTGCTGGCCAAGGGTGTCCCGGCGGCGGACATCCACTACGAGGTGTTCGGCCCCGACCTGTGGCTCGCCCAGGACTGAACCCGGCCCACTGCTCGCGGAATTGACCGGGTCGACCCGCCCACGGCCCAAGGCCCGGTCCTCCCGCGCGCACAAAGAGCCGGCCATGCCGCTACCCATGTCCTCACCCATGTCCGAGAACGCCTTTCCGGAAGCCGTGATGAACGAGGGGCTCACCGTCGTCCGATCTGCGGCTGGCGCACGGCACGGCGACAATTGCGGCATGCCCTCCGAAGCACTCGACCTCTCCCAGCTGCAGCCGCTGCTTCCCTCACCCCTGCAACCAGCCGAGGACGAACGCTTCGCGCGCCACGGCATACGGCTGCTGCTCAAACGCGAGGATCTGATACACCCCGATCTGCCCGGCAACAAATGGCGCAAGCTCTCCCTCAACCTGCGGGCTGCCGCCGGGCGCACCGTGCTGACCTTCGGCGGCGCGTACTCCAACCATCTGCGGGCCACCGCCGCCGCCGGGCGGCTGCTCGGCTTCCCCACCATAGGGGTCGTACGCGGTGACGAACTGGCCGGCCGTCCCCTCAACCCCTCGCTCGCCCAGTGCGCCGCCGACGGGATGATCCTGCATTTCGTGGACCGTACGACGTACCGCGCGAAGGCCGATCCAGACGCCCTGGCGGGGCTGCTGAGCGCCTTCGGGGAGTGCTGTGTCATCCCGGAGGGCGGAAGCAACGCCCTGGCCGCACAGGGCTGTACGGAGCTGGGACGCGAGCTGCGCGGCAGGGCCGATGTGGTCGCAGTCGCCTGCGGTACCGGCGGCACCCTCGCCGGACTGGCCGCCGGCCTCGCCCCGGGGCAGCGCGCACTCGGCATCCCGGTGCTGCGCGGCGGCTTCCTCGGCGACGCGATACGGGAACTGCAACAGGAGGCGTTCGGCGGGCCTGCCGGGTCGTGGTCCCTGGACGAACGCTTCCACTTCGGTGGCTACGCCCGTACGACCCCGCAGCTGCATGCCTTCGCGGACGACTTCGAGCAGCGGCACGGGCTGCCCGTGGAGCGGCTCTATGTCGCCAAGCTGCTGTACGCGCTCAACGCGCTGGCCGAGGAGGGGGCGTTCCCAGCGGGAACCACGGTCGCTGCCGTCGTCACGGGCCGGCCCTGAGAAACTCTCGGGTGACGTCTGATCGCGCGGCACGCACGCTATTGATCGGAGGCCGCCCGACAGCCTCTCAAGGCGCTTTCGACTCCTCCCGGTAGGCCGCCGCCTCCTCCAGGTCGAGCCGTCTGAGCAGCGTCCGGAGCATCTCGTCGTCGATCTGCCGCTCGTCCCGCAGCCGTACGAAGACCTCGCGCTCGGCATCGATCATTTCCCTGGCCAGACGACGGTACGTGTCGTCCGCCGATTCCCCGGTCACCGGATTGGCCGCGCCCAGCCGCTCCCACACGGCGTTGCGGCGGCGCTCCAGGACGGTGCGCAGCCGGTCGGTGAGCGGTCCGGGCAGAGAGTTGCGCCGGTCGGTGAGCAGCTCCTCCAGGCGAGCCTCGGCGGCCGTGGACGCCTCGCTCTGCGCCTGCGCCTCGGCCAGGGTCTCCGCCGTCACATCGCGCCCCGGCAGCTTCAGCACCCGTACCAGCAGCGGCAGGCTGAGCCCCTGGATGACGAGGGTGCCGATGACGGTGGTGAAGGTCAGGAACAGCACCAGGTTGCGGGCCGGGAAGGCCTGCCCGCTGGTCGTGACCATCGGGATGGAGAAGGCGATGGCGAGCGAGACGACCCCGCGCATCCCGGCCCAGCCGACGATCAGCGGCGCCGTCCAGTTGGTCTCGGGCTCGCGCTCCCTGATCCGTTTCGACAGCCACCTGGGCAGATACGCCGCCGGGTAGACCCAGATGAAGCGGACCACGACGACTGCGAGGAACACGGCCATCGCGTACCAGAGGGCATCGGTCACCGCGTACGTACCGAGCCCCTGAAGGACGAAGGGAAGCTGGAGCCCGATCAGCGCGAAGACCACGGACTCCAGGATGAACGCGACCATTTTCCAGACGGCCGCCTCCTGGAGCCGGGTGGCGAAGTCGACCTGCCACGACCGGTGGCCCAGATAGAGCGCGACGACGACCACGGCGAGCACTCCGGAGGCGTGCACGCGTTCCGCCGCCGCGTACGCCACGAAGGGGATCAGCAGCGACAGCGTGTTCTGCAGCAGGGCTTCCTCGAGGTGTGTGCGGAGCCAGTGCAGCGGCACCATCAGTGCCAGGCCGACCACGACACCGCCGACCGCGGCGAGGAGGAATTCGCCGATCCCGGCGCCCCAGCTCATGCCCTCACCCACGGCGGCGGCGAGCGCCACCTTGTAGGCGGTGATCGCGGTGGCGTCGTTCACCAGGGACTCGCCCTGCAGGATCGTCGTGACCCGGCCGGGCAGCCCGACCCGGCGGGCGATCGCGGCGGCCGTGACGGCGTCCGGCGGGGCGACGACCGCGCCGAGCACCAGCGCGGCAGTCAGTGGCAGGTCGGGCACCAGGCGGTACGCCAGCCAGCCGACCGCGACGGTCGCGAACAGGACGTAACCGACGGAGAGCAGCGCGACCGGCCGGAGGTTGGCCCGCAGATCGAGGTACGAGCTGTCGACGGCCGCCGTATAGAGCAGCGGCGGCAGCAGCAGCGGCAGCACGATGTGCGCGTCCAGGGTGTACGTCGGCACCCCGGGCAGATATGAGGCGATCAGCCCCGCCGCGACCAGAAGCAGGGGGGCCGGAACGGGGGTGCGGCGGGCGGCCCCCGCCACGGCCGCACTGGCCGCGACCAATGCCACCAGCGGCAATGCGTCCATTTCACGGTCCTCGCATCCGTCGTAACCTGACAATCATGAGGGATTGCCCGCACCTGTCCGAACTGCCGCACCCCGAGCCGGTCCCGCTCAGCGAAACCTGCCTCGGATGCCTCGAAGCGGGCACCCATCCGGTGCAGCTACGACTCTGCCTGCTCTGCGGCCATGTAGGCTGCTGCGATTCGTCGCCGCTGCAGCACGCCACCGCGCACTTCAAGGAGACCGGTCATCCGGTGATGCGGAGCTTCGAATCGGGCGAAAGCTGGCGCTGGTGCTTCGCGGACGGTTCGATCGTCTGACGCCTGGGTACGTCAAATCGGCGCCGGTTGTTCGTAATTGACCACCGCAGACCCCTATCCACCGTGTGTACTTATGGGCTTACCATGAGTGACAGCATGGGCCGACGCCTCTCCGGCGCGATCCCCGGCCGTGATCCACCGGGCAGACTCCAGGGGTCCGGCGACACGGCATCATGGATCGCGATAGCGTCGCCGGACCAGAACCGACGACATACCGCATGGCTCCGGGGCACCTTTCCCGGATCCTCGGAAGAGTTTGTGCCACCTTGGAGGTGAGGGTGTCCCAGATCGCAGGCGAGCCCGGGAATCAGGACTTCGTAGAGGTCCGGCTGCCCGCTGCGGGTGCCTACCTGTCGGTGCTGCGTACGGCAACAGCCGGTCTCGCAGCGCGCTTGGACTTCACTCTCGACGAGATCGAGGATCTTCGCATCGCGGTCGACGAGGCCTGCGCGATCCTGCTTCAGCAGGCCGTGCCGGGCTCCGTCCTCAGCTGCGTCTTCCGGCTCATCGAGGATTCTCTCGAGGTGACGGTGTCGGCCCCGACGACGGACGGCCGGGCGCCGGAGCGGGACACCTTCGCCTGGACAGTGCTCTCCGCACTGGCCGGAAAGGTCGACTCCTCGGTCGCCGACGACCGTACTGTCAGCATCAGCCTCTACAAACAGCGCGGCGCGGGACCCGGGCCGGCGTGAGCAACGGGAACGGGGACGGTCCTGTGCGGGACGAGACGATCCGACCAGGGGTGGTGCGCGCAGCAGGCATCCCGGAACAGCAGGCCCTGCCCCATCCGGTGGACGAGGCGGATGGGCCTGCGGGCCGTACGGTCGTGGTGGAGCAGTCGCAGGCGGAGCAGGCAGGCCAGATGAGCGAGCACGGGCACCACGATCCACACGACCGCAGCGCGGCGCGGGCGCTGTTCATCGAACTGCGCAAGCTGCCCGACGGGTCGGCCGAGAAGGCGGAGCTGCGCAATCAGCTGGTGCGGATGCATCTGCCGCTCGTGGAGCATCTGGCCCGCCGGTTCCGTAACCGCGGCGAGCCGCTGGACGATCTGACCCAGGTCGCCACGATCGGCCTGATCAAGTCGGTGGACCGGTTCGACCCGGACCGCGGCGTCGAGTTCTCGACGTACGCGACCCCCACGGTCGTCGGCGAGATCAAGCGCCACTTCCGTGACAAGGGCTGGGCGGTCCGGGTGCCGCGCCGGCTCCAGGAGCTGCGGCTCTCGCTCACCACGGCCACCGCCGAACTCTCCCAGCAGCACGGCCGCTCGCCGACGGTGCACGAGCTGGCGGAGCGGCTGGGTATCTCCGAGGAAGAGGTCCTGGAGGGCCTGGAATCGGCCAATGCGTACAGCACACTCTCGCTGGACGTGCCGGATACGGACGACGAGTCCCCGGCGGTCGCGGACACTCTGGGCTCAGAGGACGAGGCGCTGGAGGGGGTCGAGTACCGGGAGTCGCTCAAGCCGCTGCTGGAGGGCCTGCCGCCGCGCGAGAAGCGGATTCTGCTGCTGCGCTTCTTCGGCAACATGACGCAGTCGCAGATCGCGCAGGAGGTCGGCATCTCGCAGATGCACGTCTCGCGGCTGCTGGCCCGCACGCTGGCTCAGCTGCGCGAGCGGCTGCTCATCGAGGAGTAGCGCGAAGGCCCATTCAGGCGTCCGGCGTGGCTCCCGGTCGGCGAATGCCGAGTGCCTCGATCGTCGTCGGCCTGACCAGCTGGTAGAGCGCCGTCAGGACCACCGCGGCAAGGACCATGCCGACCGGGATCAGTGCACCGTGGGACCTCAGCAGCGTCCAGACCACCGGAAGCGCGATGATCTGCGTGATGAGCGCGGGGCCGCGGCTCCAGCTGCGCCGCCGCAGCAGACCACGCGCGGCGATCAGCGGGATCAGGCCGAGCGCGATCAGCGTGAGGCCGCCCATCTCCGCCTGCTGCGAGCTCTCGGGACTCCCGAGCAGCCCCATCACCAGCATGTAGATCCCGACGGCGGCGAGCGCCGTCCCTTCCAGGGCGGTGAGTACGGCCACGAGAGTGATCCTGCTCGGCTTCGCCGGTTCGACCGGCGGCGAAGGCGGCGAGGAGGGCGTGTTCTGCTCAGTAATCACCCTTGCAGGTTGACATCCCGGCCCCGCGAAAGCGAAGTCGGGGTCGGGAACGGTACGGGCGCGGACGGCCGCCCGTCCGACCGCGCCCGAGTCGTCACCGAGCGTGAAGGTCATGGGGCAGGGCTTCAGAGGGATACCACGCGGTAGGTAGTCTGGCCGCCATGCGCGCACTCCTCGTGGTCAATCCAGCTGCTACCACCACCAGTGCACGAACGCGCGATGTGCTCATCCACGCACTGGCCAGTGAAATGAAGCTGGAGGCCGTGACCACGGAGTACCGGGGCCACGCCCGGGACCTGGGGCGGCAGGCCGCGGACTCCTCGGAGATCGACCTGGTGGTCGCCCTGGGCGGCGACGGCACGGTCAACGAGGTCGTCAACGGACTGCTCCACAACGGCCCCGACCTGGCCAACCGGCCGAGGCTCGCAGTGGTACCCGGCGGCTCCACCAATGTTTTCGCGCGCGCCCTGGGCCTGCCCAACGACGCAGTGGAGGCGACCGGCGCGATCCTGGACGCGCTCGCCAACCGCACCGAACGCACGGTCGGTCTCGGACTGGCGGCCGGCACCCCCGGCACCGAGGACGAGTCGGTCCCGGAGCGCTGGTTCACCTTCTGCGCCGGGCTCGGATTCGACGCGGGCGTAGTCGGCCGGGTGGAACAGAAGCGCGAAAGCGGCAAGCGTTCGACGCATGCGCTGTACGTACGCCAGGTGGTCCGGCAATTCCTTGAGGAGCCGCACCGGCGGCACGGCGCGATGACACTGGAGACACCCGGACGAGAACCGATCACCGACCTCGCGCTGTCCATAATCTCCAACACCGCCCCCTGGACCTACCTGGGGAATCGCCCCATGTACGCGTCCCCGAAGGCCACCTTCGACACCGGCCTGGACGTGCTCGGGCTGAAACGGCTCTCCACCCCGGCGGTCGCCCGCTACGGCACCCAGCTGCTCACTTCGAGCCCGGAGAGGGGCCCGTCCGGAAAGCACGCAGTTTCACTTCACGACCTCACGGACTTCACCTTGCATTCAAAGGTGCCATTGCCCTTTCAGATGGACGGCGACCACCTGGGAGTGCGTACCAGTGTGACGTTCACAGGCGTACGCCGTGCACTGCGTGTGATTGTGTGAGTGGAAGGGCCTAAAGTCCTTTAACTCGAACGTTTGGGCTGGGCCCCACCCCATAGAAGTACGGCTGTGACCTAGCCGACACCGAGGAATCAAAAAAAAGTTTCCAGAAGGGGTTGTATCCGCCGCCGAGGTTTGCGAATCTCTACATGGCGATCGGGACGGCGCAACAACAGCCTCCACTGAGAGCCAGAACCCCTCCTCACTCCACAGGACCACAACCAGTTCATCTGGGCGTCGGCCCGTTCACCTGCGGGGGGATTCGTGAAAGCGTTCACATTCACAAGCACATGTAACACCAAGGAGAGGTAGCAGCCATGGACTGGCGTCACAACGCCGTTTGTCGTGAGGAAGACCCCGAGCTGTTCTTCCCCATCGGCAACACCGGTCCTGCGCTGCTGCAGATCGAGGAAGCCAAGGCCGTCTGCCGTCGCTGCCCCGTCATGGAGCAGTGCCTGCAGTGGGCGCTCGAGTCCGGCCAGGACTCCGGCGTCTGGGGTGGCCTCAGCGAGGACGAGCGCCGCGCAATGAAGCGCCGTGCCGCTCGCAACCGGGCGCGTAACGCCAGCGCCTGATCCAACGCCACCGCTACGAGCCTCAGCCAGGCGGCGCGTACAGAGCGTACGCACAACCCCGCCCCCCGAGTCGCAGCGCGCAGTACCCCCGAAGCCCATGCATGAACAGTGAGCCCGGACCGCGATCAACGGTCCGGGCTCACTGCTGTGTTGGCGCCTTGCCGGCCGCCGGGGCTACTTCTCTGCGCGGACCGGGATGTCGAGGACGACCTGGGTGCCACGCACGGGGGCCGGAACCATGGTGAAGGTGCCGCTCAACTCGCCTTCCACCAGCGTCCTCACAATCTGCAGCCCCAGATTGCCGGCGCTCTGCGAGTCGAAACCCTCGGGCAGTCCGCAGCCGTCGTCCTGGACCGTGATCAGCAGCCGCTTCCCGGCGGAGGAACCGCCGCGTATCGCCGAGACGTCCACCGTGCCGGACTCGGCGAGGGTGAAGGCGTGCTCCAGGGCGTTCTGCAGGATTTCGGTGAGCACCATCGCCAGCGGTGTGGCCACTTCGGCGTCGAGAATGCCGAAGCGTCCCGTACGGCGACAGGTCACCTTGCCCGGGGAGATCTCGGCAACCATCGCGATGACCCGGTCGGCGATCTCGTCGAACTCCACCCGCTCGTCCAGATTCTGGGACAGCGTCTCATGGACGATGGCGATCGAGCCGACGCGCCGTACCGCCTCGTTGAGCGCCTCGCGGCCCTGCGCGGAGTCCATCCGGCGGGCCTGGAGCCGCAACAGGGCAGCGACGGTCTGGAGGTTGTTCTTCACCCGGTGGTGGATCTCCCGGATGGTGGCATCCTTGGTGATCAACTCCCGCTCGCGGCGGCGCAGTTCGGTGACGTCCCGGAGGAGGACCAGGGAGCCGATCCTGACCCCCTTGGGCTTGAGCGGGATCGCCCGGAGCTGGATCACCCCGCCCGCGCACTCCACCTCGAACTCACGGGGTGCGTAACCGCTGGCGAGTTTGACCAGGGCCTCGTCAACCGGGCCGCGGGAGGGGGCGAGTTCGGCGGTGATCCTGCCCAGGTGCTGGCCGACCAGATCGGAGGCGAGGCCGAGGCGGTGGTACGCGGAGAGGCCGTTGGGGCTGGCGTACTGGACGACTCCGTCGGCGTCGAGCCTGATCAGCCCGTCGCCGACGCGCGGCGACGCGTCCATGTCGACCTGCTGATCGGGGAACGGGAAGGACCCGGCGGCAATCATCTGAGCCAGGTCGGAGGCCGACTGGAGGTAGGTGAGCTCCAGCCGAGACGGCGTACGGACGGTCAGGAGGTTGGTGTTCCGGGCGATGACGCCGAGGACCCGGCCTTCACGGCGTACGGGGATCGACTCGACCCGTACCGGCACCTCCTCGCGCCACTCCGGGTCACCCTCGCGTACGATCCGGCCCTCGTCCAGCGCCGCGTCGAGCAGTGGGCGGCGGCCTCGCGGCACCAAGTGACCCACCATGTCGTTCTGGTAGGAGGTGGGGCCGGTGTTGGGCCGCATCTGGGCCACGGACACATAGCGGGTGCCGTCGCGGGTGGGAACCCACAGCACGAGGTCGGCAAAGGACAGATCGGAGAGCAGCTGCCACTCCGAGACCAGCAGATGCAGCCACTCCAGGTCGGTGTCACTGAGGGCTGTGTGCTGGCGGACGAGGTCGTTCATGGAGGGCACGTTTGCGAGCGTACCCGCGGACGGGCAATGGTTCCGAACCGGACGACGCGGCCGCAGGTGTGCAGGGGAAGGGCGGGGCAAGGGCCCGGAAAATTGCGGTGCTCCGATGGATGGACACGGGCGAATGGTCTAGTCCACAATGCTCAAGACAGAGCTTCCGCTCTCCCCGCACAGGAGAGTGGAATCGAGGTACCCGCGCCCTCTGCCCTGACCGCGCAGGTGCCTCTCCCCGGCCGGGGGCACCGCACACCGCCGGCCGAGCAGACCGTCCGGCGCCAGGCGGTGGTCGGTCTTGGCTGCGGTGCCGGACGGGCCGAGGGTCCCGTCCTGGCGCCGCGGCCCGCGGGCGTTTCTACGGGCCCCGCCCGCAACCCCACCCTGTTGATCACGCGGACGCCGACGCTGCCTGGACCTTGGGGCCGACCACGAACAGGTCGGCGCCGCGGCCGCGCAACCGGGCACCCGCCGGTGGACCAGGACCGGGACGGGCAGGGCCGGGACGGGTAAGGCCGTCGTGTCCACGTTGCCGGATTCTGGTAGATTGAACCACGATTGGTCTATACCACATGGTTCCACTCTTCAGATCGGCAGGCCCCCGCGTGGAAGTAGTCATCGTCCCGGACGCCAAGGCAGGCGGCGAACTCATCGCGGAGGCCATCGGCGCCCTGCTCAGCCGCAAGCCCGACGCCCTTCTCGGCGTCGCCACCGGCTCCACCCCGCTGCCCATCTACCAGGCGCTGGCGGCCAAGGTCCGCTCCGGCGCCGTGGATGCCTCGCGCGCCCGCATCTGCCAGCTCGACGAGTACGTCGGTCTGCCGGCGGGTCACCCCGAGTCCTACCGCTCCGTGGTGCTGCGCGAGGTCATTGAACCGCTCGGCCTGTCCGAGGCGTCCTTCATGGGCCCCGACGGCTCCGCCGAGGACGTCCCGGCCGCCTGCCAGGCGTACGACAAGGCGCTCGCCGAGGCCGGCGGGGTGGACCTGCAGCTCCTCGGCATCGGCACCGACGGGCACATCGGCTTCAACGAGCCGTGCTCCTCGCTCGCCTCCCGTACCCGGATCAAGACGCTCACCGAACAGACCCGGGCCGACAATGCGCGCTTTTTCGACCATGACGTCACGCAGGTGCCGCACCATGTGATCACCCAGGGCATCGGCACCATCCTGGAGTCCCGCCACGCGATTCTGCTCGCCACCGGCGAGGGCAAGGCAAACGCCGTGGCGCAGACGGTGGAGGGGCCGCTGGCCTCGATCGTGCCCGCGTCGGCGCTGCAGTTGCATCCGCATGCGACGGTGGTGGTGGACGAGGCTGCCGCGTCGAAGCTGAAGCTGGCGGACTACTTCCGCGCCACGTATGCGACGAAGCCGCCGTGGCAGGGTATTTAGAGGAGCTCACAGCCTCTCAGGCCCAGGGGCGGTCCTTACGACCTCACCCACGATTGGCAGCGGCGGAGGTCGTTACCCCTGGCGATGATCTCCGCGGCCGCGACGCCGCAGACTCGGGCCGCGCCGTGGGTGGCGATGTGCAGGGCACCTCTGGGGGCCGCCTGCGGGACGCCCATTTCGACCACGACTGTGCCGGGGCGCTTCGCCACCAGGGCGTCGAGGGCCTCGGTCATCCAGGCGTGACGGTGCGCGTCACGGACGACCACGACGATGCGCCGCTCCCCCGCGGCCCGCAGCACCGCGGCGACGGGTGTCCCGGTGCCGTACGTGCCGGTCTCCGTGCCCGGCAGCAGCCGGCCCAGTTCCGCGGCGACGCCCCACGGGGTCTCGTCGCCGACCGCGATGTTCGACTCGGAGGTGAAGGAGGCGACGTACGGGGGGTCGATCAGCGGCTCGGCGGAGCCGGTCACCTCGACCGCACGGCGGGCGGCGGCCAGGCCGATGCCGGAACCGATTCCGGTGCCGGACGCGGTCCCTTCCTGCACCGCCGCACCCGGCTCCGAACCGGTCCCCTCGGCCGCCCGCGTCCAGGAGGCGAGGGCACGCACCCGTGCGGCCGCGTCCGCGAGCCGCTCCTCGGCGAGTTCACCGCTGCGTACCGCCGCGACCAGCGCGTCGCGCAGCCGCCGCACCGTGCCGTCGTCCTCCAGACCGCCACCGATGCACAGGGCGTCGGCCCCCGCGGCGATCGCGAGGACGGAGCCGCGCTCGATGCCGTACGTCCCGGCGATGGCCTGCATCTCCACGGCGTCGGTGACGATCAGTCCGTCGTACCCCAACTCCTCGCGCAGCAGACCGGTGAGGATCTGCGGGCTCACGGTCGCGGGGCGGTCAGGGTCGAGGGCGGGCAGCAGGATGTGCGCGCTCATCACGCACTTGGAACCGGCGGCGATGGCTGCCCTGAAGGGCACCAGTTCACGGGCGTACAGGGTCTCCAGGTCCACGTCGATGCGCGGCATCGCGTGGTGCGAGTCGATCGCGGTGTCGCCGTGCCCGGGGAAGTGCTTGGTACAGGCGGCGACTCCGGCGGCCTGGAGGCCCTCGATGTACGCGGCGGTGTGCCGGGCCACGAGCTCGGGGTCGGCGCCGAAGGACCGTACACCGATGATCGGGTTGCCCGGGTTGGAGTTGACGTCCGCGGACGGCGCCCAGTTGAGGTTGACGCCGCACTCGGCGAGCCGGCGGCCCAGCTCCCGGGCGACCGTGCGGGTCAGTGCCACTTCGTCGACGTGGCCGAGCGCGAGGTTGCCGGGGAAGGAGGAGCCGGTACGCACCTCGAGGCGGGTGACGTCACCGCCCTCCTCGTCGATCGCGACAAGCAGGGCGTCGCACTCGGCCCTGAGCTGGGCGGTGAGCGCGGCAACCTGCTCGGGCGTCTGGATGTTGCGGCCGAACAGGGCGACGGAGGCGAGGCCTTCGTCGATCCGGCGCAGCACCCAGCCCGGGGCGGTGGTGCCGGTGAATCCGGGCTGCAGGACGGCGAGGGCGTCGCGGGTGACGGTGTCCGTGGTGGATATCAGCGTGGTCATGGGGCGGTGTTATCCCTTCACGGCGCCGTCGGTGAGGCCGCTGACGGCCTTGCGCTGCAGGTGGCTCTGGAACTGGGAGCCCTAATGGTTTAGACCAGCATCGGGAGCTTGGCCTAGACCTTTAGGGGTGTCAAGGGTGTATAAGAAGTGCACTCGCGTCCGTTACAGGACCGACACCTGAGGGAGGGCGACGAGCCGTGACCGGAGCGTGCCACCATGTGAGCCGCGACAGACGGAGGAGCCGGTGACGGCAGCAACGCAGCAGTCGGGAAGGCGGGCCATGGGTGCCGACGGGGGCAGTACGGAGAACGAGACGGGCGCGGCCACGCGGACGGCGCGTGTCCCGAAGTACTACCGACTGAAGCGACATCTCCTCGACATGACGGACACCATGCCGCCGGGCACCCCCGTGCCACCGGAGCGGACCCTGGCCGCCGAGTTCGACACCTCGCGCACGACCGTGCGCCAGGCGCTCCAAGAGCTCGTCGTCGAGGGCCGGCTGGAGCGCATCCAGGGCAAGGGCACCTTCGTCGCCAAGCCAAAGGTCTCGCAGGCCCTGCAACTCACCTCGTACACCGAGGACATGCGCGCCCAAGGACTCGAACCTACGTCCCAGTTGCTGGACATCGGCTACGTCACGGCGGACGAGACGCTCGCCGGGCTGCTCGACATCACGGCCGGTGGGCGAGTGCTGCGGATCGAACGGCTGCGGCTCGCCAGCGGGGAGCCGATGGCGATCGAGACCACCCACCTTTCGGCCAAACGCTTTCCGGCGCTGCGTCGTTCGCTGGTGAAGTACACCTCGCTCTACACCGCGCTGGCAGAGGTGTACGACGTCCGGCTGGCCGAGGCCGAGGAGACCATCGAGACCTCGCTCGCCACCCCGCGGGAGGCCGGACTGCTCGGTACGGATGTGGGCCTGCCGATGCTGATGCTGTCCCGTCACTCGCTCGACGGGCGGGGCGAGCCGGTGGAGTGGGTGCGCTCGGTCTACCGGGGCGACCGGTACAAGTTCGTGGCGCGTCTGAAGCGGCCGACGGACTGAATCCGGGTGCACCGGTCGAGTGGTCCCGGCCACCGCACCCTGCGTACAACCGTCGCGGTCCTGTGGAATCCACTGCTCCACGGGGGCCGTTCACGCACCTTGATACGGACCAAGTGTCGTACGTTTGACGGCATTTTGAACATGCGCGCCTGCTCACGGGACCGTTGTCGGACCGCAATGCGGACAGGGGGTGACGGTGACCGGAAGCCTCCCCTAGATTTCCTGCGCATCAGGCCGACCGGCGAATGAGGGACGCCCCCGTTTGCCGGTCGGTATCACACCAGGTGATCAGCGAGGGGACGGAGTCGCCGCATGCCAGCAGACCCAGAAGGAAAGCCACCCACCATCACACCCGTGCGGGTGGTCATCGCCCTCTGTCTCATCGCGCCGTTCGTGGCGATGCTCTGGGTGAGTTCGTATGCGAAGGTGGACCCCACCTTCATCGGTATTCCGTTCTTCTACTGGTACCAGATGCTCTGGGTGCTGATCTCCACCGCACTCACGACGATCGCGTACAAGCTGTGGCAGCGTGACCAGCGCGCCCGCAAGGGGGGTGCGTCGGCATGAAGGACGGCGTGAACGGCGTCGCGCTCGGCGTCTTCATCTTCTTCTTCCTGGCCGTCACGGTCATGGGCTTCCTGGCGGCGCGTTGGCGGAAGGCCGAGAACGACGCCAGTCTCGACGAATGGGGCCTGGGCGGACGGTCGTTCGGCACCTGGGTCACCTGGTTCCTGCTCGGCGGCGACCTGTACACCGCGTACACCTTCGTCGCCGTTCCCGCGGCGATCTACGCGGCGGGCGCGGCAGGCTTCTTCGCGGTGCCGTACACCATCCTCGTGTACCCACTGATCTTCACCTTCCTGCCGCGGCTGTGGTCGGTCTCGCACAAGCACGGGTACGTGACCACCTCGGACTTCGTCCGCGGGCGCTTCGGCTCGAAGGGGCTCTCGCTGGCGGTCGCCGTCACGGGCCTCCTCGCCACAATGCCGTACATCGCGCTCCAACTCGTCGGCATCCAGGCGGTACTGGACGTGATGGGCGTCGGCGGTGGCGAGAACACCCACTGGTTCGTCAAGGACCTGCCGCTGCTGATCGCGTTCGCGGTGCTCGCCGCGTACACCTACTCGTCCGGTCTGCGGGCGCCCGCGCTCATCGCGTTCGTCAAGGACGGACTGATCTACCTGGTCATCGCGGTGGCAATCATCTACATCCCGATCAAGCTCGGCGGCTTCGACGACATCTTCGCCAAGGCGAGCGATGCGTTCTCCCAGACCAACCCGGCAACCGGCAAGCCGCGCGGTGCGCTCGCGCCTGGTGAGGCGGGCCAATGGGGTTACGCCACACTCGCGTTGGGTTCGGCGCTGGCACTCTTCATGTATCCGCACTCGATCACGGCGACGCTCTCCAGCCGCAGCCGCAATGTGATCCGGCGCAACACCACGATCCTGCCGTTGTACTCGCTGATGCTGGGCCTGCTGGCGCTGCTCGGCTTCATGGCGATCGCCGCCGGTATCAAGGTGGACAACGGGCAGTTGGCCATCCCCCAGCTGTTCGAGAACATGTTCCCGGACTGGTTCGCGGGCGTGGCATTCGCCGCCATCGGCATCGGCGCGCTGGTGCCTGCCGCAATCATGTCGATCGCCGCAGCAAACCTCTTCACCCGCAACATCTACAAGGACTTCCTGAAGCCGGACGCGACCCCGGAGCAGGAGACCAAGGTCTCCAAGCTGGTGTCGCTGCTGGTGAAGGTCGGCGCGCTCGCCTTCGTCCTCGCCATGGACAAGACGGTCGCGATCAACTTCCAACTGCTGGGCGGGATCTGGATCCTCCAGACGATGCCGGCCCTGGTCGGTGGCCTGTTCACCCGCTGGTTCCACCGCTGGGCGCTACTCGCGGGCTGGGTGGTCGGCATGGTGTACGGGACGGTGGCCGCGTACGGGGTCGCCAGCCCGACCCAGGCGCACTTCGGCGGGTCGTCCAATGAGATCCCGGGCATCGGCGAGATCGGCTACATCGGTCTGACCGCGTTCGTGTTGAACGCGGTGGTGACGGTGGTGCTCACCTTCGTCCTGAACGCAGTGAAGGCACCCGCAGGAATCGACGAGACCTCCCCGGCCGACTACACGGCCGACGCGGGCGACCCGGGCGTCCAGGCGGAGCTCCCGCCGGCCACGGCGGGGGCGCCGAGCGGCGTCCACTGAAGACCGCTCCTACGGCCCGATGACGGCCCGTCGCGCCCCCTTCAGCGGGGTGTGGCGGGCCGTCCGTCTGCTCCGACGGGGGATCGCACGGCTTGTCCCGTCGGCTCGACATCCGTTACACGACACAACATGTGGGGGCCGTCTCATCCCGCAGCCCCCACATGTATGCTCGTGCTCGCTGTCGCCGCAGGGAAATCCGGTGCAAATCCGGAACTGTCCCGCAACGGTGTATTCGGTGTGCTTTTACACACCATCGAGTAAGTCCGAGGACCTGCCGACAGCGCATCCGGCTCGACCGAACCGGATGCCAGACGTCCGGGCCTCGCGGATGGGCCGGTGGACGCCGTAATGAGTGCTGCCCGACGCGGGCCCGCCTCTGCCCGGCTGCCCCCGTTCCCCGCCGGCCCCGAGCCGAGCGAGGGAGAGCACCACGTGACCATCGCGCCAGCCGATCCGGCTTCAGCCGCCGTGTCCGAAGCGGCCGATTCCGAGGGAACCGCACACGACGGACCGGGGGCCGCACTGCTGCGGACCCTGACCGGCCTCACCGTCGATCTGCCCGACACCGACCCCGGTCGCGTCGCCGCCGCCGCGCTGCGCGGCCGTAACGCCCGGTCGGACGAGGCGGAGTTGCGCTCGCTGGCCACGGAGGCCGCCGCAGGGCTGATCTCCGAGGACCCCGCCTACTCCCGGCTCGCGGCCAGGCTGCTTACCCGCACCATCGCGGACGAGGCGTCCGGCCAGGGCGCGGTCTCGTTCTCCGCCTCGGTCGCCGTCGGACACCGCGAGGGCCTGATCGCGGACCGTACCGCCGAGTTCGTCGCGCTGCACGCGGCCGCACTCGACGCGCTGGTGGAACGTTCGCTCGCCGACGGCGCCGACGACCGCTTCGGCTACTTCGGGCTGCGGACCCTGCACAGCCGATATCTGCTGCGCCACCCGCACACCCGTCAGGTCATCGAGACGCCCCAGCACTTCATGCTGCGCGTCGCGGCCGGGCTGGCCGAGGACGATTCGGAGCGCGCCGTGGACGAAGTCGCTTCGCTGTACGGCCTGATGAACCGCCTCGACTACCTCCCCTCCTCCCCCACGCTCTTCAACTCCGGCACCCGGCACCCGCAGATGTCCTCCTGCTATCTGCTGGACTCCCCGCTCGACGAGCTCGACTCGATCTACGACCGCTACCACCAGGTGGCCCGGCTCTCGAAGCACGCGGGCGGCATCGGTCTCCCGTACTCCCGTATCCGCGCCCGCGGTTCGCTGATCCGTGGCACCAACGGGCACTCCAACGGCATCGTGCCGTTCCTGAAGACGCTCGACGCCTCCGTCGCCGCGGTCAACCAGGGTGGCCGCCGCAAGGGCGCCGCCGCCGTCTACCTGGAGACCTGGCACGCGGACATCGAGGAGTTCCTGGAGCTGCGCGACAACACGGGTGAGGACCAGCGTCGTACGCACAACCTCAACCTGGCGCACTGGATCCCGGACGAGTTCATGCGCCGGGTCGACGCGGACGGTGACTGGTCGCTGTTCTCGCCCGCCGATGTGCCCGAGCTGGTCGACCTGTGGGGCGACGCGTTCGACGCCGCGTACCGGGCCGCCGAGGCCAAGGGGCTGGCCCGCAAGTCGATTCCGGCCCGTGAGCTGTACGGCCGGATGATGCGTACCCTCGCGCAGACCGGCCAGGGCTGGATGACGTTCAAGGACGCCGCCAACCGGACCGCGAACCAGACCGCCGAGCCGGGCCGCGTCGTCCACTCGTCGAATCTGTGCACCGAGATCCTCGAAGTCACCGATGACGGCGAGACGGCCGTCTGCAACCTGGGATCGGTCAACCTCGGCGCGTTCGTCGCCGACGGTGGCATCGACTGGGAGCGGCTGGACGCGGCCGTCCACACCGCCGTGACCTTCCTCGACCGGGTCATCGACATCAACTTCTACCCGACCGAGCAGGCCGGCCGGTCCAACGCGAAGTGGCGCCCCGTCGGCCTGGGTGCCATGGGTCTGCAGGACGTCTTCTTCCAGCTGCGGCTGCCGTTCGACTCGCCCGAGGCCCGCGCGCTCTCCACGAAGATCTCCGAGCGGATCATGCTCGCGGCGTACGAGGCCTCCTGCGCGCTCGCCGAGCGGTCCGGCCCGCTGCCCGCCTGGTCCGAGACGCGTGCCGCCCGCGGCGTGCTGCACCCCGACCACTACGACACCGGCCTGAACTGGCCGGAGCGCTGGGACGCGTTGCGCGCCCGGGTCGCGAAGACCGGGATGCGCAACTCGCTGCTGCTCGCCATCGCACCGACGGCGACGATCGCCTCGATCGCGGGTGTGTACGAGTGCATCGAGCCGCAGGTCTCCAACCTCTTCAAGCGCGAGACGCTCAGTGGTGAATTCCTCCAGGTCAACGCATATCTGGTGGATGAGCTGAAGCGGCTCGGCGTGTGGGACGCGCGGACCCGTGAGGCGCTGCGCGAGGCGAGCGGTTCCGTGCAGGGCTTCGCCTGGATCCCGGAGGATGTGCGGGCGCTGTACCGCACGGCGTGGGAGATCCCGCAGCGCGGTCTGATCGACATGGCGGCGGCCCGTACGCCGTTCCTCGACCAGAGCCAGTCGCTGAACCTGTTCATGGAGACGCCGACGATCGGCAAGCTCTCCTCGATGTACGCGTACGCCTGGAAGCAGGGGCTGAAGACGACGTACTACCTGCGCTCGCGCCCGGCGACCCGGATCGCCCGCGCGGCCTCCGGCCGGGCCGCGACCGCCGCACCCATTCCCGTACAGCAGGCCCAGGCTCCCGACACGGACGCGATCGCCTGCTCCCTCGAAAACCCCGAGTCCTGCGAGGCCTGCCAGTGATGAACTCCACCGACTCAGAGAAGAACCTGCTCGACCCGGGCTTCGAACTGACGCTGCGGCCCATGCGCTATCCGGACTTCTACGAGCGCTACCGCGACGCGATCAAGAACACCTGGACGGTGGAGGAGGTCGACCTCCACTCCGACGTCGCCGACCTCGCGAAGCTCTCCCCCGGCGAGCGGCACATGATCGGCCGGCTCGTCGCGTTCTTCGCGACGGGCGACTCGATAGTCTCCAACAACCTCGTGCTGACGCTGTACAAGCACATCAACTCCCCCGAGGCGCGGCTGTATCTGTCGCGGCAGCTCTTCGAGGAGGCCGTGCACGTCCAGTTCTATCTGACGCTGCTCGACACGTATCTGCCCGATCCTGACGACCGTGCCGCCGCGTTCGACGCGGTCGAGGAGATTCCGTCGATCCGTGAGAAGGCGCAGTTCTGCTTCAAGTGGATGGATTCGGTGGAGAAGATCCAGCGGCTGGAGACGAAGGCCGACCGCCGCCGTTTCCTGCTGAACCTGATCTGCTTCGCGGCGTGCATCGAAGGGCTGTTCTTCTACGGCGCGTTCGCGTACGTCTACTGGTTCCGCTCGCGGGGTCTGCTGCACGGTCTCGCCACGGGCACCAACTGGGTGTTCCGTGACGAAAGTTGCCACATGGATGCCGCGTTCGCGTTCGTCGACACCGTACGAGAGGAAGAGCCCGACCTCTTCGACGACGAGCTCGGCCGACAGATCACCGCCATGATCAAGGAAGCCGTCGAAGCGGAACTACAGTTCGGCCGCGACCTCTGCGGTGACGGCCTCCCCGGCATGAACACCGAGTCGATGCGCGAGTACCTCCAGTGCGTCGCCGACCAGCGCCTCGTACGCCTCGGCCTCTCGCCGGTCTACGGCTCCGGCAACCCCTTCTCCTTCATGGAGCTCCAGGGCGTCCAGGAGCTGACCAACTTCTTCGAGCGCCGGCCGTCCGCGTACCAGGTGGCGGTGGAGGGCTCGGTGGACCTCGACGAGGACTTCTAGATCCTGGCCCAGCTTCTGAGGTAGGGGCGCCGCGCATCCGTCACCGACTGCGCGGCGCCCGCCGTTTCGGGGGGCGCCTCCCCCCGTTCCCGTTCCGCTTCCCGCAGCTCGCGGTCGATGCGGCGCTCCCGGGCGAGCCCGGCGAGGGTGCGCAACAGAAAGAGGGCGATAAGTGCAGCTATGCCCAGAACATTCAGGAATGTATTCATGCCTCTACTCTCGTCCGCACGGACGGATTGCGGCAGTGGCAGGACTGTCATAAAGCATCGAATTACTGCCACACTTGCTCCATGCTGAAGAATGTCGCCGCTCTGCTGCTCGACGAGGTCCACCCCTTCGAACTCGGTGTGCTGTGCGAGGTCTTCGGCCTCGACCGCAGCGACGAGGGCCTGCCGGTCCACGATTTCGCCGTGGTCTCCGCCGAGGGCCCGGTACTGCGGACCCATGCCGGGTTCACCATCAGCACACCGCACGGACTCGACCGTCTGGACGAGGCCGACCTCATCGCCGTGCCGGCCGGCAGCCACTTCGTGCGGCGCGACTACCCCGAAGAGGTCCTCGACGCCCTGCGCCGGGCGGTGGACCGGGGCGCGCGCGTGCTGAGCGTCTGCTCCGGTGCGTATGTGCTCGGCGCGGCCGGACTGCTGGACGGGCGCCGCTGCACCACTCACTGGCGCCACGCCTCGGAACTGGCCCGCCGCTTCCCGCGGGCCGTCGTCGAACCCGATGTGCTGTACGTGGACGAGGGCCCGGTCATCACATCGGCGGGCACGGCGGCCGGGATCGACGCCTGTCTGCATCTGGTCCGGCAGGCGTACGGCCCCGATGTCGCCAACGCGATCGCCCGCCGCATGGTGGTGCCGCCGCACCGGGACGGCGGGCAGGCGCAGTACATCAAGCGGCCGCTGCCCCGCACCCGGTGCGACACGGTCGGCGAGACGCTCGTCTGGATGGAGCGCCACCTCGATCAGGAGATGACCGTCGAACAGCTCGCCGTACAGGCACACATGTCGCCGCGCACCTTCGCCCGTCGTTTCCAGCAGGAGACCGGTACCACTCCGTACCGCTGGCTGCTCCGCCAGCGGGTGCTGCTGGCACAGCATCTACTGGAGACATCCGATGAAACGGTGGACACGATCGCCGGTCGCACCGGCTTCGGAACTGCCGCCGCGATGCGCCATCAGTTCGTTCGGTCGTTGGGCACGACGCCGAATGCATACCGTCGCACCTTCCGCGGCCCGAGTGCAATGACCGAAGTAGCCTGATCCATAACGGGCCTGAGGTCCGATCATTCGCCCAAAGGAGAGGTGACGATCCACCCAGGGATGGAAGCGATGGGCCCGGCCGCCCTCGCAAGGGAGACCGGGCCCGCCCGGTGGCAATCGGATGCTCAGTCGTTCGGCACGATCTCGTAGCGCGGCGTGTTCTCCGCCATCTGCCGCAGCGCGTCCTTGCGGTCCCGCTTCGAGAGCCGGTCGATGTACAGGTATCCGTACAGGTGGTCCGTCTCGTGCTGGAGGCAGCGGGCGAAGTAGCCGTTGCCTCGGACCTTGACCGGGTTGCCCTTGGCGTCCTGTCCGCGGACCACCGCGTAGTCCGGGCGGGCCAGCGAGGCGTACGCCGTCGGGACGGAGAGGCAGCCCTCGTTGGAGTCGTCCAGGACCCGCTCCCCGGGCGCCAGCTCCTCCAGCACCGGATTGCAGACGGCGCCCACGTGCCGCACGCCGTCGTCGTCCGGGCAGTCGTAGACGAAGACCTTCAGGTCGACGCCGATCTGGTTGGCGGCCAGGCCCACGCCCTCCGCCGTCCGCTGGCTCGCGAACATGTCGTCGATCAGTCGGCCCAGCTCGTCGTCGAACTCGGTGACGTCCTTGCACTCCTTGTGCAGCACCGGGTTGCCCACGACCGTGATCGGACGGGAGGTACCGCGCTCACGATATGCCGCCTCGCGCGCCTCACAGTCCTCGGTGTCCACGACGAAACCTTCGTCGTCGACGCTGATCTGCTCGTCCGTCTCCTGCTGCGCCATGTCCGCCGTACGCCTTCCTCAAAACCTGAACCCCGGATATCCGATGAACCGGGGCCGTGCACCCGAGCACCGCGACCGGTGCCCGTACAGCCTACGGGCACCGGTCAGCAGACTTCTTCGAGATCCCGCCACTCACGGCTGTCCGGGCTGTCGGCCACCCAGCCGTCCAGCAGGCCGCGCACCAGCCCGGCCGGTGCCGCTATCCCGCACTCGCGCTCGGGCACCCACAGCTCACCGGCGGTGCGGTGCCCCAGCGGGCCCGGATGCCCCGGCTCGCTGTGGTCGTGCGGGTCCAGGTGCTCCCCGTCGCCCTCGTAGCTCTCCATCCGGCTCTCCGAGCAGGCCCGGCAGAGCAGCCGCACGGAGGACGACCAGTCCTCGGCGGCGAAACCGGCATCGGACGCCAGCTGCTCCAGGGCGTCCCGGTCCGCCTCGGTGGCCGCTTCGAGCAGCACGACCCAGGTGGGCACGGGGGACGGCGCCCACAGCTCGATCTCGTCGAAGACGGGGTACGAGGGGCCGGCCGCGGTGACCCGCTCCCCATTCGGCACGCCGTCGTGCAGGACGACCTCGCCCCAGCGGCGGCCGGACGACGGCAGGGGGATGGAGAGCACTTCCATCCGGGCCGGATCGAGCCTGCGGCCCCAGACGACCTCGGCCTCGCCCTCCGGCGACAGCCGTACCGCGGCGCTGCCCAGCTCCATCCCGACCGGCTCGCTGTTGGCCGCCGAGGTGTGCTGGCCCACGCCCGGCACTTTGAGGCCGTACGCCTGCCAGGCTCGGCGCGCCAGCGGCCAGTCCTGCAGTGCGGTGGCGGCGATCCCGACGTTCCACCAGTCGGGAGCGCCGGATTCCTTGTCGAGCAGCGCGACAGCCCTCAGGCCGGCGGCTCTCGCCTGTTCCCAGTCATGCCGGAATTTGTGCAGCAGCGCCAGGTTGAACCACGACTCGGAGAGCCAGGGTTCCAGGTCCGCCGCACGTGTCAGCAGCGCGCCCGCGTCCTCGTACCGGCCGTCGCCGATCAGCGTGAACGCGCGGTCCGTGGCCTGCCGCCAAGAGGCGGATGGCCGATGCCGTACCTTCCCGAAGATCCTCACGATTCCCGCCTGTCCCGACTGGACACCCTCGTTTTCCGCTCTTCTTCGCATCCAACCATGCCGGGCCGGACGCTCGCTCATTACCCATGGGTCACCCCGGGCTGCACGGGGGTCGGACCGCCCCGGGCCAGGACCCGGGCCAGTGATTCCACGACCTCGGGCTGATAGTCGTGACCGGTACCGAGCCTGAGTCGTTCCAGCGCACCCAGCGGCCCGATGAGACTTTCCCCGGAGAGGTCGTCGTATGCATTGACGGCCCTGACGATCCTGGCCGACAACGGCTGCTCGCGGTAGGGGTCGGCCTGCCGTTCCACGATGACAGCGACTTCGGTGTCCACCCCGGTCTGCCGGACCACGGCCCCGCCGAGCACCGCGATACGCCGCTGCTCGGCGGCGGACAGGGTGGCCGTCGCCCCGTCCGGGACGGGGTCCACGAGGGAGAGCTGGCCGATGTCGTGCATCAGGGCCGCGTACTCCAGCACGGTCAGCTCGCTCCCGGAGAGCCCCAGCTCACGTCCGACGGCCGTGCAGAGCACCGCGACCCTGCGGGCGTGCCCGTGCGGGGTGTATCCGGCGATCTCGGTGGACCGGGCGAGCGAGGCGATCGTCTGCCGGTAGGTGGTGCGAGCGGCAACGAACCGGCGGAACGAGACCTGGGTCAGCAGCAGCGGTACGCACAGGACGGGCAGCGCCCACAGCCCGGCGACGGCGACCCCGAGGGCCATCACGACCCCGGTCGCACAGACCGCCGACCCGATACCGATCAGGGCGCGCAGCTCGTCGCGGAGCAGCGGCCCGTACAGGAGGGGGGTACCTCCCATGCTCTTCAGGCCATGGGGGACGCTGCGCGAGCGCAGCAGCAGGGCGGCGAGCACGGCGTCGCACAGGGCGGTCAGGACAAGGAACAAGAGCATGAAGAGCACGTACCAGGGGCCTTCGCCGAACCAGTCCGCGGTGCGGCCGGAGTTGTTCAGCGGCTGGAAGCACACGGCGGCGAAGGTGACGGCCAGGATGCGGCGGGCCACCCGGTCGGGCGCGGGTCCGCTGCCGCGCGCGACATGGGGCGCACAGGCGACGAGCTGTGCCGAGACGAGTACAGCGATCACCTGGAGGACGCCGTGGGTGGTCGGTTCGCCGCCGCTGCGTCCGAGGAGGGCGTACGCGAGTGCTCCGGCGGCTCCGAGCGGCGCGGGCTCACGCTCGCCGGGCAGTGCGCCCCAGCGGGCCAGTTCGCCGACGGTGATGAGCACCCCGAAGACGAGGGCATGTCCGGGTTCGTGGACACCGTCCCAGAGGGTGTGGCCGAGCCCGGCGACAGCGAGCACCGCAGCTGCGCCGCGGACGGCGAGGACCACGGGGGGCAACCGGGTTTCGGTCCGGGTCATCGGCGACGGCCTTCGGCCGACTGCGGACCGGGGGTGACCTGATCGCCGAGCCCGTCCGGCGATTGAGGACGAACCAGCCCTCGGCCGGCCCCGGCACCCTCGTCCGCCGACCCCTTGCTCCGCTGCCGCAAAACCGCCTCGTCCGCCGTCACCACCGTCGTGGCCGCCGACCACCCATGCCGGTCCACCGCCCGCAGCAGCGCCCGCACCATCTGCGGATCGAACTGCGTACCCGCGCACCGCTTGAGCTCCTCCAGCGCCGCGGGCACCGGTCTCCCCCGCCGGTACGACCGGGTCGACGTCATTGCGTCGAAGGCGTCCGCCACCGCGACGACCCGTGCGGACTCGGGGATCTCCCGTCCGCTGAGCCCGTACGGGTAGCCGCTGCCGTCGAGACGTTCGTGGTGATGCAGGATCGCGGCCCGTGCCTCGCCGAGGAAGCCGATGCCGCGCACGATCTCGTGCCCGTACTCCGGATGCAGTTCGATCACCCGCCGCTCCTGAGGCGTGAGCGGTCCGTCCTTGCGGAGCACCCGGGTGGGGACGCCGAGCTTGCCGACGTCGTGCAGGATGCCGGCGAACCGGAGGACCTCCAGTCGGCCCTGGTCCATGCCCAGTTCGCGGGCGATGAGGACGGAGGCCTGCCCGACCCGTTCGCTGTGACCGCGGGTGTATGTGTCCTTGATGTCGACGGCCTGCACCAGTGCCCTGACGGTGGCGCGGTGGGCGGCGTGCTCACGGTGGTACTGAGCAAAGGCCCAGCAGGAGATGTACATCGGCAGCAGGACGACGAGCGCGGACAGCGGCCCGTACGGACCGCGCCACAGGACGGCCATCATCAGCCCGGCGAGTCCGTGCACCAGATGCGGTCCCAGCGAGCGGGGCAGCAGTCCGCTCCAGGCGCGCCGGACGGGCAGCCGTTCGGCCGCGACCAGGATGGAGCCGTCCAGAGCGGTCAGGACGAGACTGAAGGCCAGGGCGGCGGCACAGGCGGGCAGCAGGGCGTAGGGGAGGTCGGGGAGCCGCTCGGTGCCGGTGCCACCGAGCGTGGCGGCACCGGCGAGCAGACTGTGCAGGGACGAGGCCGCCCAGACGGTGACGGCGAGCTGCGCGGTCCGCCAGACACGACGTGCGGTGGCCGGCGGGGTATCCACCCGGCCGACAAGCGATCCGGGGATCGCGACCAGGGCAGCCGCGGCGGGCGGCAGCAGAAAGGCGGCGGCGAGCAGCAGCGGGAAGAACGATCCGGCGCTGATCGGCACGGAGCTGCCGAAGGGGCAACGCCTGGGGAGTTCACACGCCAGATAGAGCCCGGTGAGCAGTCCGACGGTCGCCCACGGCGTACCGGCGCCTGTACGCAGCGCGGGGAGCACACACAGCAGGGCGCCGACCGCGGCCGTCAGAATGTACGCGCGCGCCGCCCCACGTGTGGCCCTCACCCGCCCCGCCCGCCCCCCAACGTGGTCAATGAAGGCGCCACGCTAGCGAGTTGTGTGTCCCGTTGAGCGTCCATGTGCCCGATTAGCACATTCGGGTGATGCGCGCGGGGCGCGGGCGACGCGGGGGGGCCAGCCACGAGTGACGGCCGCCGGGCTTTACTCCTGGGCGGCGGTCGGCTGACCGGTCTCCGACGCCGTCACGTCCTGCTCGGGCACAGCCTGCCCTGAGCGGATCAGGTCGATCCGGCCCATTACCTTGGAACGCAGATCGGTCGGCACGTCGTCCTGACCACAGCAGCGCTTCACCAGCTTCTTCACCGCCTGTTCCAGGCCGTACTTCTCCAGGCACGGGGAGCACTCCTCGAAGTGCACCTCGAACTTGGTGCAGTCGCTGTCGGGCATCTCATGGTCGAGAAACTCGTAGAGATGATCGAGGACCTCTGAGCAGTCCGTCTCATGCGGCTCTCCGCAGCTCATGAGCCCGAGCCTTTCCGATCGTCCGCCCCTCCGGCACCGGCCGGGACGAGCCCGCGCTCACGGGCGTAGTCCTCCAGCATGCCGCGCAGTTGGCGGCGGCCCCGGTGCAGTCGGGACATCACCGTACCGATGGGAGTCCCCATGATGTCCGCGATCTCCTTGTAGGCAAAGCCCTCTACATCGGCGAGATACACGGCAATGCGGAACTCTTCGGGGATCGCCTGCAGAGCGGACTTCACATCCGAGTCGGGCAGGTGGTCGAGAGCCTGCGACTCCGCGGAGCGCAGACCGGTCGACATGTGCGACTCGGCGCGCGCCAGCTGCCAGTCCTCGATCTCCTCGGCGGCGCTGCGCTGGGGTTCGCGCTGCTTCTTGCGGTACGAGTTGATGAACGTGTTGGTGAGGATGCGGTACATCCACGCCTTGAGGTTGGTGCCCTCACGGAACTGGTGGAAGGAGCCGTACGCCTTGGCGTACGTCTCCTGGACAAGGTCCTCGGCGTCTGCGGGGTTGCGCGTCATGCGCAGCGCGGCCGAGTACATCTGGTCGAGGTAACCGAGAGCGTCCCGCTCGAAGCGCGCATTGCGCTCGGCTGTCGTCTCCTGCGCGCGGCCGTCGTCGGTCCCTGTGTCGGTCCCAGTGACCGGACCCACCTCCTCCAACGCTGTGGCGGAGCCGAAACCGGACCCGCTCGAATCGGAGAATAGTCGACCTTGCTTCGATACGGGCTGTCGATCCGCCCCGCTCAGTGCCCGCTCGGGAGTGGTCCTGGCCGCACGCAGGACCGTCCACTCCACGTCAGCGGCGTTCGAGCGGCGCGGGCAGATGGTTGAACCCATGCGACGGACTCCCTCTCCACATACGACGTTGATGTACCGATGTCACCGAGAACAGTGGTACCTCGCTCAACATTCCCGGGGGAGGTCGTAAGTGTGACCGGTGCCGCCCGCAGGGTGGCGTACGTCATACGAGGGTGGGCAGCCACGCGGTCACGGCGGTGGTGAGAGGAAGGGGTTCAGAAGAGCGTGCTCGCCTCCGGCGCGGCCAGCTCCTTCAACAGCTCGGGACCGTTGTTGCGGACGTCGCTGACGGCCGTGGCCACCGGATAGGCCCGCATCAGCCCGCCCGGCGGCGGTGCGAGCAGCCCCCTCAGCTCCTCGACGTCGGTGCGCGACGGGTCGAGCCAGGCGTCCCACCGGTCCGGGGTCAGCATCAGCGGCATCCGGGGGTGGATGTCGGCGAGCGCGGCCGGGCCCTCGGCAGGGGCGACGGCGAGCGGGGTGGTCTCCGCCTCGGTCGTGATCACCGAGCAGGTCACCCACCAGGCCATCGGGTGGTCGTCCGGCAGGGTTCGGTCGCGCCAGAACTCGTACAGTCCGGCCATCGCGAAGACCGATCCGTCGGCGGGTGTCACGAAGTAGGGCTGCTTGCGCGGCCGCTTCTTCTTCCCCTTCTCCTCCATCTGACGCTCATCCGCACCGGTGACCCACTCGTAGTAGCCGTCGGCAGGCAGGATGCAGCGCCGGGAGACGAAGGGGCGCCGGAAGGAGGGCTTCTCGTGGACGGTCTCCGCACGAGCGTTGATCATGCGTGCGGCACCCTCGGGGGACTTCGCCCAGGACGGCACAAGTCCCCATTTCAGGGCGCGCAACTGACGAACCGAACGCTGATCATCCGCGTCCCTCACCGGACGTTCCAGTACGGCGTAGACCTCCTTGGTCGGCGCCACGTTCCAATCGGGCGCCAAGGTCTTTGCCGGTTCCCACTTCTCGACCCGGAAGAGTCCGGTCAGATCCTCGGGCCGCCGACTCGCTGCATACCGTCCGCACATAAGTGCCAGACTGCCACGACCGTCACGACGACGAAACGCCGATACCGTAAGGAGCCGCCCGCATCATGGACAGCACCGATCTGGGCAATCTGTGGGACCGCGTCTTCGGCACCCAGCCCGCACCCGAGCAGTGGCTGGTGGTGGTGACCGGAACGCTCGCACTGATCGCCGTCGTACCGAACCTGATATGGCGGCTGAGCCGCAACGCGATCACCATCGCGCACGAGGGCGGGCACGGGCTGATCGCACTGCTCACCGGGCGGCAGTTGTCCGGCATACGGCTGCACTCGGACACCAGCGGGCTGACGGTCAGCCGCGGTAAGCCGACCGGCATCGGGATGATCCTGACCGCGGCTGCGGGCTACACCGCCCCGCCACTGCTGGGCCTGGGCGGGGCGTGGCTGCTGGTCAACGACAGGATCACGTTGTTGCTGTGGCTGGCCACCGCCCTGCTCGCGGTGATGCTGGTGATGATCCGCAATGTGTACGGGGCACTGTCGGTGATCTTCACCGGGTCGGCCTTCCTGCTGGTGTCCTGGCTCGCCTCGCCCGCCGTGCAGTCGCTGTTCGCATACACCGTGGTCTGGTTCCTGCTGCTCGGCGGCGTACGCCCGGCCTTCGAGCTCCAGTCGAAGCGCCGGCGCGGCGGCGCGCCGGACTCGGACGTGGACCAGCTGTCGCGACTGACGGATGTACCGGCCGCGCTCTGGCTCTTCCTCTTCCACGCGGTGTCGCTCTGTTCGCTGATTGGCGGCGGGCGCTGGCTGCTCGGCCTATGAGCGCCGGGTCGTAAAGTAAGGTCCATGACCGAAAGTGCCGTGCACCCCGCCCTCTGGCCCGCCCCCCGAGCGAGCGGCGCCGTCGACGCGACCGTCACCGTGCCCGGATCGAAATCGGTCACCAATCGCGCCCTCGTGCTCGCCGCTCTCGCCGCCGAACCCGGCTGGCTGCGCCGCCCGCTGCGCTCCCGCGACACCCTGCTGATGGCCGAGGCGCTGCGCGCGATGGGTGTCGGCATCGAGGAAGGCGTCGGACCGGACGGCTCCGGCGAGACCTGGCGGGTCATCCCGGCCGGGCTGCACGGCCCCACCACGATCGATGTCGGCAATGCCGGGACGGTCATGCGCTTCCTGCCGCCGGTCGCGGCCCTCGCCGACGGCCCGATCCGCTTCGACGGCGATCCGCGTTCGTACGAACGCCCGCTGAACGGCGTGATCGACGCGTTGCGGGTACTGGGTGCCCGGATCGACGACGACGGGCGCGGCTCGCTGCCGATGACCGTGCACGGCGGCGGTGCGCTGGACGGCGGAACGGTATCGATCGACGCCTCCTCGTCCTCCCAGTTCGTCTCGGCGCTGCTGCTGTCGGCGCCGCGCTACAACCAGGGAGTGGAGGTGCGCCACACCGGCGCGAGGCTCCCCTCCATGCCGCACATCCGGATGACCGTCGACATGCTGCGGGCCGTCGGCGCCCAGGTGGACGAGCCGGAGACGGGCGGCGAGACGGACGTCTGGCGGGTCGCCCCTTCGGCTCTGCTCGGCCGCGATCTGACCGTCGAGCCCGACCTCTCCAACGCTCAGCCGTTCCTCGCCGCCGCGCTGGTCACCGGCGGCCGGGTCACCATCCCCGACTGGCCCGAGCGCACCACCCAGCCCGGTGACGCCCTGCGGGAGATCTTCACCGCGATGGGCGGCAGCTGTGAGCTGACCGAGCGCGGCCTCACCTTCACCGGTTCGGGCCGTATCCACGGCATCGACGTCGACCTCGGCGAGGTCGGCGAGCTCACCCCGGGCATCGCGGCGGTCGCGGCCCTCGCCGACGGCCCGTCCACTCTGAGCGGTGTCGCCCATCTGCGGCTGCACGAGACGGACCGTCTGGCCGCGCTCACCAAGGAGATCAACGAGCTCGGCGGCGATGTCACCGAGACCGCCGACGGGCTGCACATCCGGCCCCGACCGCTGCACGGCGGTACCTTCCATACGTACGACGACCACCGGATGGCAACCGCAGGGTCGGTCATCGGCCTTGCCGTCCCTGGAGTGGAGATCGAGAACGTGGCGACAACCGCCAAGACCCTGCCGGACTTCCCGCAGATGTGGACCGGAATGCTCGGGGCCTGAGACATGCGCCGCTACGGGAAGAACCCCGACGAGGACGACATCCGGTTCCGCCCGAACCCGAAGGGCAACCGGCCTCGTACGCATACCCGCCCGAAGCACGAGGACGCCGAGGAGGGCATGGTCCTCACCGTCGACCGCGGCCGCCTCACCTGTCTTGTCGACGGCCGTACGGTCGTGGCGATGAAAGCCCGTGAACTGGGCCGGAAGGCCGCCGTGGTGGGTGACACCGTCTCCATCGTCGGCGACCTGTCCGGCGACAAGGACACCCTCGCCCGCATCGTCCGCATCGGTGAGCGCCGCTCGGTGCTGCGCCGGACCGCGGACGACGACGATCCGTACGAGCGGGTGGTCGTCGCCAACGCCGACCAGTTGGCGATCGTCACCGCACTGGCCGACCCGGAACCCCGCCCGCGGATGATCGACCGCTGTCTGGTCGCCGCGTACGACGGCGGGCTCTCCCCGCTCCTGGTGCTGACCAAGTCCGATCTGGCATCCCCGGACAAGCTGCTGGAGGCGTACACCCCGCTGGGCGTCCCGTTCATCGTCACCAGCCGCGAGGAGCTGGAGAACGGCGACGCGGCACAGCGGGTCCGCGAGCAGCTGCACGACCGGGTCACCGCCTTCGTCGGGCACTCCGGTGTCGGGAAGACGACGCTGGTAAACGCGCTCGTGCCGAAGGACCGGCGGCGTACCACCGGGGTCGTCAACGCGGTCACCGGCCGTGGCCGGCACACCACCACATCGGCGCTGGCACTCCCCCTGCCCGGCTACCGCGGCTGGGTGATCGACACCCCCGGTGTGCGCTCTTTCGGGCTCAACCACATCGATCCGTCCCGGGTGATCCACGCGTTCCCGGACCTGGGGCCCGCCTCCGTGGACTGCCCGCGCGGCTGCACCCACGACAGCCATGAACCGGAATGCGCCCTGGACGCCTGGGTGGCGGACGGCCACGCAGATCCGGCGCGGCTGGAATCGCTGCGTCGGCTGATGGCCACCCGGGAGCGACGTGAAGGCGACTGACCCGGGCACGTTTGCGATCCGCTGCCGCCGGTAACGGCCTGGTGCACGATAGAGAGTGGATCAGCTCCCGGCGTCATGCGGCTCCGCCTCCGGCGTTGTCGTCGGTCGACGACGCTCCGCGTCGCCCGCTCGCTATCGTGTACCAGGCCGTAAGTGCATAATCGCACCCAGGCCCAGCGAGGCAAGGCGGTGACCGACGTGGGAGGGCACTGACGATGGCGTGGCTGCTGGTGGTGGTCGCAGGACTTCTGGAGACGGGCTTCGCGGTCTGTCTGAAGCTCTCGCACGGTTTCACCCGGCTCTGGCCGACCATCGCGTTCTGCGTCTTTGCCCTCGGCAGCTTCGGTCTGCTGACGCTGTCGCTGAAGAAACTCGACGTGGGGCCCGCCTATGCCGTGTGGACGGGCATCGGAGCAGCAGGCACCGCGACCTACGGCATGATCTTCCTCGGCGACGTGGTCTCCACCCTCAAGCTGGTCTCGATCTCCTTGGTGATCGTCGGAGTGATCGGGCTGCAGCTCTCGGGCTCCTCCCACTGACAGTCCGCGCGTCGCATGGACTGTCAGTGGGACGAGCGGCCGCGGGGTCCTGTAGCTCTGTTCACCTGCGGTCGATACTGTGACGACATGCCCGATTACCACGATGATCTGCGCCTCGCCCATGTGCTGGCGGACGCCGCCGACGCGGCGACGATGGACCGGTTCAAGGCTCTGGACCTCAAGGTCGAGACCAAGCCGGACATGACGCCGGTGAGCGAGGCCGACAAGGCCGCCGAGGAACTGATCCGCGGCCACCTTCATCGGGCGCGCCCACGCGATGCGATTCTGGGCGAGGAGTACGGAATCGAGGGCACCGGACCGCGGCGCTGGGTCGTCGACCCGATCGACGGCACCAAGAACTACGTACGCGGTGTGCCGGTCTGGGCGACGCTCATCTCCCTGATGGAAGCCGAGAGTGGGGGAGGGTTCCAGCCGGTGGTCGGTGTGGTCTCGGCCCCCGCACTGAACCGGCGCTGGTGGGCGGCGAAGGGTGCGGGTGCATTCACCGGCCGCAGCCTGACCTCCGCGACCCGGCTGCAGGTGTCGAAGGTGGAGCGGATCGCGGACGCCTCGTTCGCGTACGCGTCGCTGAGCGGCTGGGAGGAGCTGGGCAGGCTCGACGGGTTCATGGATCTGACCCGGGCCTGCTGGCGCACTCGCGGGTATGGGGATTTCTGGCCGTACATGATGGTCGCCGAGGGGTCGGTCGACATCTGCGCGGAGCCGGAGCTCTCGCTCTGGGACATGGCCGCGAACGCGATCATCGTCCAGGAGGCGGGCGGGAAGTTCACCAGCCTGGACGGGGTGCCCGGCCCCGGCGGCGGCAACGCGGCCGCCTCGAACGGGCTGCTCCACCACGAACTGCTGGGCTATCTGAACCAGCGCTACTGATCCGACTCGCTCCCCCTGGGGGCGTCGCGCACCACCGCACGCCCCCTCGGATGATCTCGTCTCCCCTTGTCCCGGTGCAGCATCGATGCAACCCTGAAAGTCCCCTTGCTTGTGAACTCGTGAATCGACTCACGCAGTCGCTTCACGAAGGAGGTGGCTCCCTTCATGCTCGTCCGTGACGCCATGAGCACGCTGGTCCTCACCATCGGGCCCGCCCATACGCTCCGCGATGCCGCCCGGCTGATGTCGGTCCGGCACGTGGGAGCCGCAGTCGTCCTCGACCGGGACACCAGCGGGCTCGGCATTCTCACCGAGCGCGACATCCTCGACGCGGTCGGCTCGGGGCGGAATCCCGATGTCGAGACCGCCTCCGCCCACACCACCACCGATGTGGTCTTCGCTGCCCCCACCTGGACCCTGGAAGAGGCCGCGGAGGCGATGACGCACGGCGGGTTCCGCCATCTGATCGTGCTGGACGACCATGGGCCCGTCGGCATCGTCTCGGTCCGCGACATCCTGCGCTGCTGGGCGCCCACCAGGCGGCGCCACCGCGCGGAACTCGTCGGCTGAGAGGCTGTCCGGTGGCCTCTGAGCCCCATGAACGGCCGGTGGGCCGGTCCCCTCCGAAAAGGGGCCCGGCCCACCGTCGACGACAGGCGCCTTGTCAGCCGCGCAGGGCCTGGACCGCGGCCTCCAGACGCTTGCCGAAGTCGCCGTCCGCCTGGCGGAAGTTATTGATCGCTCGCTCGGCGATGTCATCGCGTGACACCTTGGCGATGAACCCGGCGAGGTTGTCGATCAGCCGGGCCTTCTCGTCCTCGGAGAAGAGCCGGTAGAGGTTCCCGGCCTGCACGAAGTCGTTGTCCTCGGCGTGGCTCGGGGCCTCGTGCGTACCGATCTCGCCCGTGACCGGGATGGGCTCCCACAGCGGCCGGTCCGTCTGCACCGGACCGCCGAAGCTGTTCGGCTCGTAGTTCTTCGCACCCTTGTGGCGGCCGTCGTACAGGTAGCCGTCGCGGCTGTTGGTGCGCGCCTCGGTGGCGTGCGGGCGGTTCACCGGCAGGTGGTCGGCGTTGATGCCGACGCGGTAGCGGTGGGCGTCGCCGTACGCGAAGAGACGACCCTGGAGCATCTTGTCGGGGGACGGACCGATGCCCGGCACGAAGTGCGCGGGGCTGAAGATCGACTGCTCGGTCTCCGCGAAGATGTTCTCCGGGTTGCGGTTGAGCTCCAGCTTCCCGATCTCGATCGGCGGGTAGTCCGCGTGCGGCCACACCTTGGTGAGGTCGAACGGGTTGAAGCGGTACGTGGCCGCCTCGGCCGCCGGCATGATCTGCACCTGGACCGTCCAGGACGGGAAGTCGCCGCGCTCGATCGCCTCGCGCAGATCTCGCTGGTGGCTGTCCGGATCCTCACCGGCGAGCTTGTTGGCCTCGGCCTGGGTGAGGTTCTTGATGCCCTGGTCGGTCTTGAAGTGGTACTTGACCCAGAAGACCTCGCCGGCCTCGTTGTTCCACTGGTACGTGTGCGAGCCGTACCCGTTCATGTGACGCAGCGTGGCAGGGATGCCGCGGTCGCCGAAGAGCCAGGTCACCTGATGGGTGGACTCGGGCGACAGGCCCCAGAAGTCCCAGACGTTGTCCGCCTCCTGCGAGCCGGTGTACGGGTCGCGCTTCTGGGTGTGGATGAAGTCCGGGAACTTGATGGCGTCCTTGATGAAGAACACCGGGGTGTTGTTGCCGACGAGGTCGTAGTTGCCCTCTTCGGTGTAGAACTTCAGCGCGAAGCCGCGGGGGTCGCGCACCGCGTCGGCCGAGCCGAGATTGCCCGCGACGGTCGAGAAGCGGAGGAATGTCTCGGTCTGCTTGCCGACCTCGGAGAGAAACTTCGCCCGGGTCCACTGCGAGACGTCACGAGTCAGCGTGAACGTGCCGTACGCACCGGCGCCGCGGGCGTGCACGATGCGCTCCGGAATGCGCTCGCGGTTGAAGTGCGCGAGCTTCTCCAGCAGCGACTGGTCCTGCACCAGGACCGGACCGCCGACGCCTGCGGTCTGGCTGTTCTGGTTGTCGGCGACCGGCGCGCCGGCCTCCGTGGTGAGCGGTCCCTGCGTCACGTGCGCCTCCTGCGTCGTTCCTGAACATTCGTCGAGTCCTGCACAGCCTGTCCCTTGGCTTAGGCCGGTTCCGATCCTACAATGGACTTAGTCCAAGTCAAGGGAACATCCAAAGTCACACCCGTTCGGGACCCGGTCCCTCCACTGTTAGGCTTGTTCTCATGAGTGACCTGTTGGAACGACTTCGCGGACGCGGCTGGCGCATGACTGCGCAGCGGCGCGTCGTGGCCGAGGTCCTCGACGGGGACCACGTACATCTGACAGCCGACGAGGTCCACGCCCGGGCCGTCGCAAAGCTGCCCGAGATCTCCCGCGCCACCGTGTACAACACCCTGGGCGAGATGGTGACGCTCGGCGAGGTCATCGAGGTCTCCACGGATCGCCGGGCCAAGCGGTACGACCCGAACGCACACCGCCCTCACCACCACCTCGTCTGCGCGAGCTGCGGCACCATCCGCGACGTACACCCGGCGGGCGACCCGCTGGCGGATCTGCCGAGCGACGAGCGGTTCGGTTTCACGGTCTCCAATGTCGAAGTGACCTACCGCGGCATCTGCCCGAACTGCGCCGCGACGGCTTGATTCCTGCCACGGAAGGCCCTGGTGCGAGCATCACGCGCACCGGGGCCTTCCGCATGAGCACCTGCAAGGGATGACACACATCCCCGCCCCCACCACGCGCGCACCCCCTTCCCGAATCTGACGGGTAGTCATATCGTCGGCGGCGATCACGTCCGCCCCGCGGCGGATCCGCACCTCGATACGCGCGAGGAGAGACACGTGGGAGATCCGCACCCGACCCCACCCCCACCCCCACCCCCAGCCACGAGTCCCAAACTCCGCGCCGACGCGCTGACCCGCTCGTTCGGGCGCGGCACCAAAGCCCTGCCCGCCCTCGGACCGCTCGATCTCTCCATCGCACCGGGCGAGTTCACCTGCATCGTCGGCCCGTCCGGCTGCGGCAAGTCCACGCTGCTCAGGATCGCCGCCGGACTGCTCCGCCCCAGCTCCGGCGAGCTGTCCATCCGTACGACCTCACCCCGTCCGGCGGCGATGATCTTCCAGGACTACGGGATCTACGACTGGAAGACCGTGCTCGCCAATGTCCGGTTCGGTCTCGACATCCAGCGCGTACCGCGCAAGGAGGCCGACGCCAGGGCGCGCGACTGGCTGGCCCGGATGGGGCTCTCGGACTTCGCGGGCGCGTATCCGGCCGCCCTCTCCGGCGGGATGCGGCAACGGGTCGCAATCGCCCGCGCCTTGGCCGTCGAACCCGAGATGCTGCTGATGGACGAGCCGTTCGCGGCGCTCGACGCCCAGCTGCGCACGATCCTCCAGGACGAGTTGCTCGACCTCACCCAGACCACCCGTACCACCACCCTCTTCATCACCCACAGCCTCGAAGAGGCGATCGTGCTCGGGGACAGGGTGCTGGTGATGTCTGCCAGGCCGGGGCGGATCATCGCCGAGCACCGCCCGCCGTTCGGCCGGCCGCGCACCGGCGGGGTCCGGTCGACACCCGAATTCACTGCGCTGAAGAGCGAGTTGTGGGAGCTGCTGCGCGGCGAGGTGCGAAGGGAGGTGGTCCCGGCATGACCACCACCGTGAATGCCGCGAAGTCCGACGACGGCGTCCTGATCCGCAGGCCGGGCCCGCAGGAACTGCATCCGGTACGCACCCACCGCAGGCGCCGCGCCCTGGAACTCACGCTCGCCGTCGCCGTACCGCTGCTCCTCGTGCTGCTCTGGCAACTGGCCGCGGCACAGTCCTGGATCGACGACCGGGTCTACCCCGCCCCCTCCACCGTCCTGGCGGACGGCTGGGACCGGGCGGGCGCCGGTGAACTGTGGCCGGATGTGCGGGCCACGCTCAAGCGGGTCCTCGGCGGCTACGCGATCGGAACCGTCACGGGATACGCGCTCGGCCTGCTGATGGGCTCGCTCTCCCTCGTGCGGGCGGCGCTGGAGCCGTTGCTCGATGCTCTGTACGTTGTGCCGAAACTGGCTCTCCTGCCGGTCTTCCTCAATATGTTCGGCCTTGGTGAAGGGCCGCAGATCGCCCTGGTCGCCGCGACCGTCTTCTTCTTCGTCTGGGTCTCCACCATGGCGGCCGTGCTCGCCGTCCCGGTCGGACACCGTGATGCCGGTCAGGTCTTCGGCGCCTCGCCCTGGCAGATGTTCCGCCATGTGCTGCTGCCCGCATCGCTGCCCGCGGTCCTGGTCGGGGCACGGATCGCGGCGGGGGTTGCCGTGCTCGTCATCGTCGCCTCCGAACAGATCGCGGCGGCCGACGGTCTCGGCCATCTGATCTTCGACTCCCGGGCGCTGTTCCAGAACGACGTGATGTTCGTCGGCATCGTGTGTGTGGCGGTCCTCGGTGTCGTCTTCTCCGAATTGGTGCGGATCGCCGGGCGGTTGCTCACACCATGGGCCCCGCGCGACCGCGGCCACTGAACGGACAGCTCCCCACGTTCTTCGTACGGAGGCCCTGTGCGTACACATACCCCCTTCACCTGCACCGCCATGCTCGTCATGGCATCCCTGCTCGGTGCGGCAGGCTGCGCCGGGAACGACTCCGACGGTGACAGCGCCGCCGGCGCACCGCGCACCGTCAAGCCTGTCGCGGGCTGTGGCGCCGGCAGCTGGACCGACCCGGCCAATCTCGCCCCCGACCGAAAACCGGCCCGCTGCGACAAAGGCGCCCCGGCCGCCCAGCCCCTGGCGAAGAAGCGGAAGATCACCGTCGCCACCGGCACCCTGAGCGCGGAGTACGTTGCTCCGCTCCAGGTCGCGGTGTCGAAGGGCGAGTTCGCGAAGGAGGGGCTGGACGTCGAACTGAAGGTACTGCCCACCCCGGACGCCCTGCCTCTGCTCGCCAAGGGCGATGTGGACGCCCAGTGGGCGGCTCCCGAGGCGGCCGTGATGAATGGCATCAACGGCGGCTTCGAGATCAAGTGGGTGGCTGGGAACTTCTCCCCCGATCCCACCTCCAAGAGCGGCCTGTGGGTGCGTCTGAGGGACGGCGAGAGCGCCGATCACGTCGAGATGGCGGGCCGGAAGATGGGCACGATGATCGGCAAGGGCTCGGTCATCGCGTACCCGATGGACACCTCCCTGAAGAAGCACGGCGGCGGTCTCGACAAGATCAGCTTCCAGCAGCTCGGTTCCGCGGATGTGCTGACCGCGCTGCAGAACGGTGGCGTGGACTCGGCCTGGCTGCTCGACCCGATCTGGCGCAAGGTGGACGGCGACGAGAAGTACGCGTTCCTGGGCGGCCAGCCTGTCGGTGAACCGCTCGGCGGCCTGCTCTTCGGGCCGACGCTCCTGAACAAGGATCCGGACGCGGGCGTCGCCTTTCTCCGCGCCTACATCCGGACGGTGAACACCTATTTCGCCGACGACTACAAATCCGATCCCGCCTTCGTCGCCGAGCTGGCGAAGCTGCTGAAGACCGACGAGGCCACCCTGCGGTCGACCCCGTCGATGCGGATGGACTGGGAGATACGGAAGGGCACGACGGACCGGCTGCAGCAGGCGTATGCCGATTCGGGTGTCTCAAGGGGCACCCCGGTGCCGGAGGCGAAGGCCGTCGACCGGGCGATGTACTCGGAGGCGGTGGGTCACAAGCTCTGACTCGCGCGCATGGATACGCAGAAGGCCGGACCCTCTAAAGGATCCGGCCTTCTGCGTTCAGTAGCGGGGACAGGATTTGAACCTGCGACCTCTGGGTTATGAGCCCAGCGAGCTACCGAGCTGCTCCACCCCGCGTCGTTGAACCCAACAGTACGTGACGCCCCTGGACCAGCGCAAATCCGTTCCTGCGGGCCGTAAAGGGGTCGCCACGCACCGCTACGCGGTCAGCTCCTGATGCAGCGCCTCGCGCAGCCGGGCAGCCCGCTCGGCGACCTCCGCCGGGCCCAGCTCGACCGCCCGCGCGCACCAGTGCTGCCCCTCGGCGAGCTCCCCGCGGCGGGCGGCCAGCAGGGCGAGACGCAGGGCGGCCCGACCGTGCCCGTCGTTCGCGGCACGGCTCCACCACAGCGCGGCCTCGCGCTCGCTGCCCTCTCGGGCCAGCAGCAGCCCGAGGTTGAAGGCGCCGTTGCGGCTGCCCGACTCGGCGGCCTCGCGGTACCAGCGGGCCGCGCTGTCCACGTCGCCACGGGCCGCCGCGAGCATCCCCACCCGCACCTGGGCGCGGCGGTGCCCCTGCTCGGCGGCCCGCTCGTACCACTCCTCGCACTCGGTCTTCTCCGGCATCGGCTCGCCGAGCGCGGGAGGTCCGGGCGGCGGTTGCCGAGAATCCAGCACCCCGGCCAGCCGGAAGGCGGCCTCGGCGCTGCCGCCGCCCGCCGCGCAGCGCAGATAGCGCTCGGCCTCCTGCTCCTCGCCGTGGTACAGCAGGGCCATGCCGACCTGAAGCGCGGCCTCGGTGTGGCCTGCCGCCGCGGCCCGTTCGTACCAGACCAGTGCCGTACGGTCCTCGTCGCGTCCGGCGTACAGGATGCCGAGGTTGAAGGCCGCATCGACACTGCCCGCCTCGGCCGCCTTGGAGAACCAGGGCTCGGCGCCGGTCGTGTCGCCCGACTGGAGCAGGAGTACGGCCAGTGCGTTGGCGGCCTCGCGGTGGCCCGCGTACGCGGCACGGCGGTACCACTGCTCGGCCTGCGGCGTACGGTCATGGGCCGCGCAGAGCAGCCCCAGGTTGTAGGCCCCGTTGACGTCGCCCGCGTCCATGGCGGCGCGGTACCAGCGCTCGGCGGTCTGCTGCTCTCCGCGGGCGGCGTGCAGGGCGCCCAGGGCATTGGCGGCGTTTCCGTCGCCGTCCTGGGCGGCGCGCAGCCACCACACGGCGGCACTCTCCTCATCGCCCGCGTCACGCAGCAGGAATCCGAGCGCGCAGGCCGCCCGCGCCTCGCCGGCCTTCGCGGAGATGAGGTACCAGCGGCCGGCCTCCTTGGGCTCGCCGCGCTGTTCGAGGATGGCGCCGAGGTGCAGGGCGGCACGCCGGTGGCCACGCGCGGCGGCCTGCCGGTACCACTGCTCGGCCTCGTCCACGCGCCCGGTCGCCGGACCGGCCACGGGGCCGTCGTCCTTGCGTACCGCGGAACGGGTGGCAGCGCCCGGACGACCGGCGGCGCCCGCAGTGGGGCCAGGTACGGGGCCCAAACGGCAGCCGAAGGCGTCGTGCGGTTCGTCGGCGGTGTGGCGGTCCAGCATGCGCGCGAGGCGGTACGCGGCCTCCCGGTGCCCCTGCTCGGCAGCGGCGCGCAGCCAGCGCTCGGCGCCGACGTCACTGCGGTGTTCCAGCAGGTCAGCGAGGGCGTACGCACCCAGCGCATGGCCCTGTTCGGCGGACTGCCGCAGCCAGTACTCGGCGCCGGGCTCGTCGCCCCGCTCGCGGTAGTGGCGGCCGAGGGCGTGCGCGGCGGCGGCGGAACCCGCGACGGCTGCGATACGCCACCAGCCGGCCGCCTCGTCGGTGTATCCGCGCTGGTAGAGGAGAACACCCAGGTTGTTGGCCGCGGCCCGGTCGCCGTCGGCGGTGGCCGCACGCAGATAGGGCTCGGCGCCGTCCAGATCGCCTCGGCGCAGCAGCAGGGCGCCGAGGATGCTCATCGATGTGGTGTCCCCGGCGTCGGCGGCGCGACGGTGGCGCGCCTCACTCGCGGCGCTCTCCGGGCTCTCCGGGCTCTCCGGGCTCTCCCGGATCTCGGGGCTCTCCGCAGCCTCCATGGCCCCCGCGCTCCCAGTGGCCCCGGCGCTCTCCGTGCCCTCTGCACTCTCCATGCTCTCGACGGTCGCGGCACACCCCACAGTCTCGGCGGTCTCGGTCGCCTCAATGATCTCAGCGGCTTCAGTGCTCTCGCTGTTCTCTTTCTCTCCGGCAGCGCCAAAAGCCGCATTCATCACGCTATCCGGCTGATACACGCGGCGCCGCGCAAACCGCCCTGTCTCCAACAGAGTTGCCCTGTCCCCCATAAATACCATCGTCGCACCACCTACGACCCGCGTACACCTCGTATATCGCGGCAGCAAGGTCACTTCAGCGTTTTGTCGACATGCCCACAGAGAGATAAGTCAAACACGTCCGGGCTCAACTCGTGCCCTGCAAACCGCACTTCACACCCACCGCACAAGAAAGTCGTCGCGGCATGGCGAAGGCCCGGATCCTCGTAAGGATCCGGGCCTTCGTCTTTCAGTAGCGGGGACAGGATTTGAACCTGCGACCTCTGGGTTATGAGCCCAGCGAGCTACCGAGCTGCTCCACCCCGCGTCGTTGTGTTGAAACCGTACCACGACGCGGGGCGAGCCTTCACCGAGTTACTCAGCCACCGCCGCCGGCATCGGGCTTTCTACTCGCACTGCCCGAATTGCCAGCATTATTCGCACTGCCCGACTTGGGCTGGGCGGCCGCCGCACGCTGCAACGCGTTCTGCAGATCCTCCTGGGCCTTGCCGTAGGCGCTCCAGTCCTGCTTCTTCAGGGCTTCCTCGCCTTCCGCATAGGCCTTCTGCGCATCCGCGATCGCCTTCTCCAGCGCTGCGTCACCGGTGGCCGGCGGCTGCGTGGTCTCCGCGGGCGGCTGGGTGGTGCCGGGTTCCGTCACCCCGAAGACCGCGTCGAGCGCCTCCCCGAGGCTGTTCTCGAAGACGGTCTTCGACCCGTACGAGGCGGCGACCTTGCGCATCAGCGGATAGTTCTGCGTGCCACCGCGCGTGTACACCGGCTCGATGTAGAGGAAGCCCCCTTCGAGCGGCACGGTGAGCAGGTTGCCGTACTCGATGTCGGAGTCGGTCCCCTTGAGGTTTCTCACGAACTCGGCGACATCGTCGTTGCCGTTGAGCTCACTCTGTACCTGGCCGGGACCCTTCACCGTCGTCGTCGCTCTGAGCAGTGTGATCTTGCCGTAGTCCTTGCTGGACGCGTCCGCGTCCACCGCCATGAACGCCCCGAGGTCGGGCCGTCCCTTCGGAGTGAAGGTCGTCGTCAGCGAGAACTTCTGGGCCGTCTGGTCCGGCATCTTGATGCTCAGGTAGTACGGCGGGACGGCGCCGGACTCCTTCTTGGTCGGGTCGTCCGGCACCTGCCACGCGTCACTGCCGCTGTAGAACTGGGCGGGGTTCGTGACGTGGTAGCGGGTGAGCAGCTCGCGCTGCACCTTGAACAGATCCTGCGGGTACCGCAGGTGGTCCATCAGCTCCTTCGGGATCTCGTCCCGCGGCGTCACCGTCCCCGGGAACGCCTTGCTCCATGTCTTGAGGACCGGGTCATTGGTGTCCCACTCGTACAGCTTGACCGTCCCGTCGTACGCGTCGACGGTGGCCTTCACCGAGTTACGGATGTAGTTGACCTGGTTCTGCTGGGCGACGACCGCACGCTGGTCGGTGGTCAGTGAGTCGGCCGTGGTGTCACCGAGCGTCGTGCGGGAGGCGTACGGGTAGCTGTTGGTGGTGGTGTACGCGTCGACGATCCACTGGATGCGGCCGTCTACCACGGCCGGGTAGGCGTCGCCGTCGATGGTCAGCCACGGGGCTACCGCCTCGACGCGCTCCTTGGGCGTGCGGTTGTAGAGAATCCGCGAGCCCTCGCCGATGGCTCCCGAGTAGAGGATCTGCGGCTCGTTGAACGCCACGGCGTACGCGGCGCGGTTGAGGGGGTTGGAGATGCTGACCCCGCTGTCGCCCTGGTAGCTGGTGGTCTTCTCGCCGTGCTCCTCGTAGTCGAGCTCCTTCTGGGGCCCGCCGACAATGGAGTACTGCTCGGTCTTCTCGCCGTAGTAGATCCGCTGCTCGTACGTGCCCGAGCTGATGTCACCCGTGGTCGGCAGACCGGACTCCGTGAAGTCCGGGGAGCCCTTCGGGTTCTTGCCGGTCGTCGTGCCCTTGGCCGCGATGGCGCCGTAGCCGTGGGTGTAGGTGAAGTGGTCGTTGATCCAGTTGCGCTTGGGGATGCCGTCGAGGTTGAGCTCGCGCAGACCGATGATCGTGTCCTGATCATTGCCGGCGGCGTCCTTGTAGCGGTCCACGTCCAGCGTCTTGGGGAACTGGTAGTAGTTCCTCTTCTGCTGGAGCTGCTGGAAGGCCGGGGAGACGACGTTGGGGTCCATCACCCGGTAGCTGGCGGCCTCGTCCGCGCTCGCGCGCAGCTTGGCGCCGTCGTCCGTCGTGCTCTTGCCCGAGTAGTCTTCGACCGGCACGTCGGCGATGTCGTACGCGTCACGCGTCGCGTCGATGTTCTTCTGGATGAACGGCGCTTCCTTGGCCTGCTCGTTCGGCTGGACCTGGAACTTCTGCACGATCGCCGGGTACAGCCCGCCGATGAGGATCGCCGAGAGCACCATCAGACCCAAGCCGATCATCGGGAGTTGCCAGGTGCGGCGCCAGAGCGTCGCGAAGAAGAGCACGGCGCAGATCGCAGCGATGCAGAACAGGATGGTCTTCGCCGGAAGGTAGGCATTGGCGTCGACGTATCGCAGGCCCGTCCAGTTGTCCGTGGCCTTGAAGTCGCTGGACTTCACCGCCAGGCCGTACCGGTCGAGCCAGTAGGCCACAGCCTTCAGCGAAACAAAGACGCCGAGCAGCACCGACAGGTGGCCGGTGGCCGCGCCGGTTGCCCGCGCGCCGGGGCTGGTGATGCGGAGCCCGCCGTACAGATAGTGGGTCAGCGCGGCGGCGATCAGGGAGAGCACCGTGGCTGCGAAGCCGAAGCCCAGCAGGAAGCGGTACCAGGGCAGGTCGAAGGCGTAGAAGGACACGTCCAGATGGAACTGGGGGTCCTTCTGGCCGAACGGCACGCCGTTCGCATACGTCAACCAGGTACGCCACTGACCTGAGGCGGAAGCTCCGGCGATCAGTCCGACGAGCGCGGTGATCGCGAGCAGCACCCACTTCTTGTATGGGGCGAGGTTCATCCGGTAGCGGTCCAGGCTCTGCTGCTCCAGCGACATCGCGCTCAGCGGCGGCCGGAGCCGGTGCGCGAGCCAGATGTTCAGGCCGACGACGAACGCCATCAGCAGTCCGAAGACGAGGAACAGCCCGATCTTGGTCCACAGGGTGGTGGTGAAGACGGACGAAAAATCGACCGACCGGTACCAGAGCCAGTCCGTCCAGAACCCGGCGAACATGACGAACGCCATGGCGAGAACCGCCAGGACGCCCAATGTCATGAGCAGGGTACGGGCGCGCCGGGACGGGCGGCCGACTCTGATCCGTGGCCCGGTCGGGCCTCCGCCGCGGTCCGGCATCTGGAAAGCCAACGTGCGCACCTCGAAGTTCGCGGGTCGTGTGAAGCGGGCCCAGCGATCGTAGAGCCCACCTATGCAACTTACTGAGGCTTTACCTAGTTCCCGTACCCGGGGCGGAAGGAGGCAGGATATTGGTCATGCCCAACGTTTCCCCCTCAGGCCCCCCGATGGCCGCGAGCCCCCTCACCGTCGCAGTGCTCGAGATCGACGAGTACATCTCCGGCCTCGGCTGGGACCAGCCGGCCCGGCTCTTCGCTCTCGTCGACACCGCCCGGCTGCGGGCCCAGGAGCCCGGCCTCGCCGCCCAGCTCGGTCTCGACAGCTCCGACTCCCCGACCGCCTCACTCACCCCCATCGAGCAGGAGGAGCTTCCGCCGGGCACCGCCCTGGACGAGTTCCTCGCCACGATCGCCTGGCCCGACGCGGTGATCGGATGCGCGATGTCCGTGGAGCGACTGATGCTGCCGCCGTCCGCCGAGGCATCCGTCCCGGAGGGGCTCAGCGATGCCCAGCTGACCAAGTGGGTCGCGGGGCACCCGGAGCGCCAGGAGGTGCGGATGACCGTGGCCGTCCTTCGGGACGGTACGCGCGAGTCGGCCGTGCGGCTTCGCGAGAAGGACACCTCGAGCGAGGTGCGGACCGGCGCCGGTCTGGTGCCCGGGCTGGCCGACGCACTGGCCGCGACCTTCGAGGCCTGACCTCGCCGCTTCCCCGCCGCGGGGGCGCGGTCAGCCTGCCGAGCAGCTCGGCAGGTCGGCCGTGTCCCCCGTCCGGATCTTCTCCAGCGACTTCGTTGCGTCGTCGATCGTCTTCACCTTCACCAGCGTGAGTCCGCTAGGGGTGTCGGAGGCGGCGGCCTTGCAGTTGTCTTCCGGCGTCAGGAAGTACTGCGCGCCCGCGTCGCGTGCACCGACCAGCTTCATGTTGATGCCGCCGATCGGGCCGACCTTGCCCTTGTCGTCGATCGTGCCGGTGCCCGCGATGAACTCGCCGCCCGTGAGATCGGTGGGCGTCAGCTTGTCGATGATGCCCAGGGAGAACATCAGACCCGCGCTCGGGCCGCCGACATCGGCGAGGTCGATGTCGATCGGGAACGGAAACGTGTGGTCCGTCCCGGCCTGGATGCCGACGATCGCGCGGTTCTCCTTGGGAGCCTTCGCGGTGGTGATGACGATCTTCCGGCTGCCCTCGGGCTCCTTGCCGGCCTTCTCCGCCGCCTGCGCCGTCTTCGCCGGGATGATCGTGAACGTGACGTCCTCGCCGGGCTTGCGGCGGGTGACGAGCTTCGCGACGTCCTCGGGCTGCTCGACCGCCGTACCGTCGACCTGCTTGATCACGTCGCCGGCGTGCAGCTTGCCCTGGGCGGGGCTGCCCTTGACGACCGTGGAGACCACGACGCGCGACGACACCGGAATGTCCAGCTCGTTCAGGGCGGCGACCTTGGCGCTCTCCTGGGACTGGCTGAACTCCTCGGCGTTTTCCTGCGTGGACTGCTGCTCGGTCTTGCCGTCGGGGTAGAGGGTGCCGTGCGGTACGACCACGCTGTCGTGGGCCAGCCAGCCGTAGGCGGCCTCGACGAGGTTCATTTTGTAGTCCGCGCCGGTGACCCTGACCGTCGTCATATTGAGGTTGCCGGATGTCGGGTACGTCTTGTGTCCGGAAATCTGCAGGACCGGTTCGCCGTCGGCCTTGCCGAGGGTATTCACGGTCGGCCCGGGAGACATCTCCGAATACGGTACTGGAATCAGCACGCCTGCGCAGAGCAGCGCGATGAGGATCAGCGTGGAGGCGAGCATCGTCGCGGTGCGGCGTGGCATGGAACGACAGTACGGGAAAGGTCTGTCAGTGCACGGTCGGGGCCGGTCCGGACGGGGCGGGGGAGCCAGGAGTGGCGCTGTGTCGAGGGCCTCGGCACCCGGCATCGCTATGCGGATTGGCTACTGCGTACGTTCGGTGGAAGGTCAGACTGCATCGGAACCGGAGTGCGATTTCTCCATCGCCTCACGGAACCGGGCGTACCCGGCGAGTTCTGAGACATCACCGGCCGCGCGATTCCGGGTGACCCAGCTTCCCCATATCGCAGCACCGAGGGCAGCGAAAAGCGGAATCAGCAACCAAGCGAGTGCTGCCATTACGACCTCCCTACCCCATGAGCGACCGCAACTGACCGATCAGCAGATTAACCACCTGCAGGACCAACGCTCACGGCAGGGGTGCGGTCATGCAAATCGGGGCGGACGACCACCCGATCGGCTTGCGCTCAGCAGGCGCCGACCCACTCCTCGGTGCCGTCCGAAAAGCGCTGGTGTTTCCAGATCGGAACCTCGTGCTTGAGGTCGTCGATCAGCTTGCGGCACGCCTCGAACGCCTCGGCGCGGTGGGGACAGGCGACGGCGACGACCACAGCGAGGTCACCCACTTGGAGGTCACCCACTCGGTGGACGGCGGCCAGCGCCCGGACCGGGAATTCCGCGACGACCTTCTCGGCCACCCTGCGCAATTCGTCCTGTGCCGAGGGGTGACAGGAATAGCCGAGCGCACCGACATCCCGGCCGCCGTCGTGGTTGCGCACCGTGCCGACGAAGAGCGCCGTGCCGCCCGCCGCGTCGTCCCCGACGGCCCGGAGGATCTCGTCGACCGACAACGGCGTGTCGCGAATCGCCAGCAGCCGGATGGGGTCGCTTGCCGCCCGCTCGCCGGGGTGGTCGTGGGTGGGAGCCATGGGGCCCATGGTGCCGTACCGCACCGACATCGTGGAACAGTGTCTACCACCGGCGGGCCGCTCATGGCCCTGGAGCCTTCTACAGACGTCCCGCTCCAAGGGCTGTCCCATAATCCCTGGCGGGCGCGCGGCGATGCGCCGTAGCTGTCGTCGCCCCCATCCGAGGACCTTCCGCCGCCTTGCGATCGCACGCACCACGCCCCACTCCCTGATCCAGATCACAACCCCAGACAGGCCCTAGATCCGGCGGCGCGCCTTACGAGCACGGCGGACCAGGGCAGCGGTGCCGAGCAGCGCCACGGTCGCACCGGCGGCACCTGCTGCGGTGGCGTCCTTGCGGCCAAGGCGGCGCCCGGCGACGGTGTGCCGGCCCTCGACCTCTTCGAGGAGCGCGGCGAGCACCTCCTCGTTGGTCCAGCTCGGGCGCCAGCCGGCGTCGTGCAGCCGGCTCACGCTGACCACCCACGGGTGCATCGTGTACGCCAGATCGCCCGCCGGGGACGGGGTGAGGCCGATCCGGTGCAGCCGGGCGGCGGCGCCGAGTGCCACGGCGGAGGGCAGTTCCATCCGGCGGACGCCGCTGAGCTCCTCGACCTCCTCCTGTTCCAGCCAGCCGTCGCAGCCGACCGCGAACTCGCCCTCGATCTTCTCCAGCGCGGCGTACTCCAGGGCCGTGACCAGGTCGTCGACGTGGCAGAACTGCCAGGTGGGGCGCGATCCGGCGACGACCAGGAGGCGCGGCGACTCGAAGTAGCGGGTCAGCGCGGTGTCCGTACCGCCGACCAGGACGGTGGGCCTGACCACGGTCACATTGAGTCCGGGATGGGCGCGGGGCGCGCGGCGGCCGAGCCGTTCGATCTCCAGGAGGTCGCCGACGCCGGTGGCCTCGGCCGTGGCGCGCAGCTCGGCGTCCTCGGCGAGCGGGATGTCGTTGTCGGGCAGCGCCCCGTAGACCATCGCCGAGGTGCACAACACGACCCGGTGGACCCCGACGGCCGCAGCGGCCGTCAGCACGGTCTGGGTGCCGCGCACGTTGTAGGCGGTGCGGGCGGCGGGGTCGGTCTCCAGGTCGAGATCGAGTGCCAGATGCACGACGACATCTGCACCGCGCAGCTTCTGCGCGATGGCGGGGTCCCGTACGTCGAGGATGTGCCAGGTCGCCTCGGAGACCTCTCCTCGGCGTTCATCAATGGCGATCACCTGCTTGATCTCCTCGGATGCCGTGAGGCGTGCGGTGAGCAGCTCACCGACGCCCCCCGCGGCTCCGGTGACCGCGACGACGGGGCCACGGCTCCTGGAGGGGCTCATTGCGGGTTTGGTCTCGTTCGAGGGGTCGGACAGGTTTCGCGCTGCGCGAACCTGAGGATCTGGGGAACTCACCAGGCGTCTCCAGCGGTTGTCTTCAGTACGTACCCGAATGACGCGTACGTACCAGGTGGCGTCCATCCTGCCGCAGGCCGGGAGCCGGCGGAGCACTGAGGCCCCGAGCGGACTTTTGGTGTCTACGCTGGATGGTGATGTCGGGCAGTCGCCGTCGGTTCGAGCCGGCGGCCCTACGAGCCGAGGAAACCCGTGAGTGACACCCCATTCGGATTCGGCCTTCCGCCGGAGGAGCCGGAGAACGGCGACGAGGGCAAGAAGAAGGACCCCACCGGAGGTGGGCAGGGTTCGGGCGGGCCGGCGAACCCGTTCGGCTTCGGGCCCGGCGCGGGCGGGGACAACCCGTTCGCGGCGATGTTCGGCACGATGAACCCCAACGACCTGGGTGCGGCCTTCCAGCAGCTCGGCCAGATGCTGAGCTATGAGGGCGGTCCCGTGAACTGGGACATGGCCAAGCAGATCGCCCGCCAGACGGTCTCGCAGGGCACGCCGGACGGCACCAAGGACGCGAGCGTCAGCCAGACCGAGCGGTCCGCGGTCGACGAGGCGCTGCGGCTTGCCGACCTCTGGCTGGACGGCGTGACGTCGTTGCCCTCCGGCTCGGTCTCCACCGTGGCCTGGAGCCGTGCGGAGTGGGTCGAGGCGTCCCTCCCCGCCTGGCAGAAGCTGGTCGACCCGGTGGCCGAGCGCGTCGGTCTGGCCATGGGCGATGTGCTGCCCGAGGAGATGCAGGCGATGGCGGGCCCGCTGATCGGCATGATGCGGTCGATGGGCGGCGCGATGTTCGGCCAGCAGATCGGGCAGGCCGTCGGTGTGCTGGCGGGCGAAGTGGTCGGTTCGACCGACATCGGACTGCCGCTGGGCCCGGCCGGCAAGGCAGCGCTCCTTCCGCTGAATGTCCAGATGTTCGGCAAGGACCTCAGCGTGCCGCAGGACGAGGTGCGGCTGTATCTCGCCCTGCGCGAGGCCGCCCACCAGCGGCTGTTCGCCCATGTTCCGTGGCTGCGCTCGCATCTGTTCGGCGCCGTCGAGGGGTATGCGCGCGGCATCAAGGTCGATACCAGCAAGCTGGAGGATGTCGTCGGCCAGTTCGACCCGTCGCAGCCCGAGCAGCTGCAGGACGCCCTTCAGCAGGGCATGTTCCAGCCGGAGGACACGCCGGAGCAGAAGGCCGCTCTGGCCAGGCTGGAGACGGCGCTCGCACTGGTCGAGGGCTGGGTGGATGCGGTGGTGCACGAGGCCGCGAAGTCCCGTCTGACCTCGGCGGACGCACTGCGCGAGACCATGCGCAGGCGCCGTGCCTCCGGCGGGCCGGCCGAGCAGACGTTCGCCACGCTCATCGGCCTTCAGCTGCGTCCGCGGCGGCTTCGTGACGCCTCGCGCCTGTGGGCGTCGCTCACGGACGCCCGCGGTCTCGACGGGCGCGACGCCCTGTGGGAGCACCCCGACATGCTGCCGACGGCCCAGGACCTGGACGATCCGGACGGGTTTGTGCACCACGAGCAGCTGGACTTTTCCGAGCTGGACAAGATGCTCGGCGAAGCCGCGAAGGGCCCGCAGAAGCCAGAGGACGAAGCGGGCGACGCGGGTTCCGAAGGAACCGACGACCGGAAGAGCGACGGCAAGGGCGAAACCGACCAGTGAGCCTGTACGACGACGCCGTCCTCGTACTGAAGGCGTACGAGAACGCGGTGGACCCGGCCCAGGAGGATCTGCGCCAGGTCTATCTGGAGCATCTGGCTCGGCATTCCGACGGCATGTGGAAGGCCTGCGAAGCCGGGCATCTGACGGCCAGCGCACTCGTCATCGATGCAGAGCGCGGCCGGGTCCTGCTCACCCTCCACCGCAAGCTGCAGATGTGGCTGCAGATGGGCGGGCACTGCGAGCCGCAGGACACCACGCTGGCCGCCGCGGCGCTGCGTGAGGCCACCGAAGAATCCGGCATCAGCGGCCTGACCCTGCTCGCGGGCGGACCGGTGACGCTGGACCGCCACCGGATCCCCGCGCCCTGTCACTGGCACCTGGACGTGCAGTACGCGGCGCTCGCACCGTCGGGCGCGACGGAGCAGATCAGCGACGAATCGCTGGACCTGCGCTGGTTCGCCTACGACGAGGTCGAGTCGGTGGCCGATACATCGGTCGTACGGCTGATGACGCGCGTCCGCGCCGCGCTGGAGCAGCGCGGGTAGGAGCGACATACGGCATGGGTGAGGGGCGTTGCGCTCTCTGGAGACCGCCCCTCACCCATATCGTCCGCGCCGGTGCGCTGCGGCTCAGTTCCAGGAGTTGTTCTGGTTCTGGCCGTGGGCGCCGTGCTGGCCCATCCCGTACTGGGCCCGGACGCCCTGGCCGATCTCGTGGTTCTGCGGGGGCAGCACCTCGCTCGGCTGGACGAGGGCGAAGCCCTGGCCGAGGAAGCTCAGCTCCCAGCCCTCGCCGGTGTTGCCACGCCGCCGCCAGACGCCCGAGGAGTGCGTCTGGGCCTGCATCTGTACGCGCAGCGAGCTGGACCAGGCGACGATCGCGTCGGCATCGGCGTTGACGTACTTGTCCGGCGTGACCTGCATCATCAGCGGCTGGCCCGAGGTCATCAGAGCGACCTTGCCGGTGCCGGAGATGTTGAGCTGGTACTTACCGGTGCCCGAGATGCCGTACTGGCTGTCCACCGCGATGACCTCGGTGTGCAGCGAGGAGTCGAGCGCCAGGACGTAGGCACTGTCCACCGTCATGCCGTCGTGATCAACGTCCACGACATGGATGTGCTGCGCGAGATTGGCGAGGTAGACGGTGCCCTGCCCGGAGCAGCGCATCAGGTCGAGGCCCTCACCGGTGCTCGCGCGGGCGCGGCGCTGCCCGTGCGACTGGTACTCGCCGTCGAACTCCATCAGTCCCTGGTAGGCGACCATGGCGCCCTTGCGGGCGAGGACATCGTCCTGGCCGGTCAGCGAGACCCGCAGGAGCTGCGGGTTCTGGACGGTGTACCGGTCCCGGGACTGCTGTTCCGTGTAGCTGAAAAGCGGACTCTGCATAGTGTGTCTCCCTCCCCCTCAGTTCCGGATCCGCAGGCGGTCGGTACTGTCCTCGCTCGGCTGCACGACGACGGTGCCCTGGCCTGAGAAGGCCATCTGGTACGCCTCGCCGCTGCCCCGCCCGATGAGCGAGGATGCCTTGAAACTGCGCTTGCCCTTCACCTTGAGGTTCGGGGACCACGCCACGAGCGCGTCCGGGTCGACGTAGGTCTCGTCCTCGCCGCGTCCGCAGTCGACGACGATCGGTGTGCCGCGCGAGGTGACGGCGACCCAGCCGGTGCCCGAGATACAGACGTTCCACAGGCCCTGGCCGGCGAACTTGGCGAGGCCCTTGACACGCTCCACGCCCCAGGTGAGATGGCTGTCGAAGGCGAGGACGTTGGTGCCGTTGACCGAGAGGGCGTCGTTGTTGAGGTTGATGACGACCACATCGGCGCCGTAGTCGGCTAGGTAGAGCAGTCCGTCACCGGAGCACTTCATCATCGGGGCGCCCTCGCCGACGATCCACTGAGAGGCGACCTGGCGGACGGCGGGCGGATTGGGTTCGTACTGGATGAAGCCCTCGTACGCGACCATCGAACCGGTGCGTGCGTAGAGGTCCTGGCCGGTGGCCATGGCGACCTTGAGCATGGTGCGGCCGTGGTTCTCCATACGGGCCGTGACGGGGGTCGGGGCGTAGCCCGCGAGTTGCTGGTTCATGACGGGCTCCCTCAGACCTCGTAGGGCTGGACGACGATGAAGTTGCCGGGGGCGCCCCGGAACTGAAGGTTCACGGTCTCTCCGCTGTGTCCCGGGTACGCGTTGCGGCGCAGCCGGACCTGGCTGGAGATGATCACCTGGGACGCGGACGACCAGGCCACGACCGCATTGCAGTCGGCGAAGGTGGTCGGGGTTACAGGCAGGACGACGGGGACGCCATGCGTCTTGACGACGACCGTGCCGGTGCCCTGGAACTGCATGGTGAACAGCGCGCCGCCTGGGATGCCGTGGCCCTCGATCCTGCGGACCTCGTGCTGCAGCGACTCGTCGAAGGCGAGGACGTTCTCCGCCGAGACGCAGATGCCGTCGCCCTGCAGCTCGATGGCGTGCAGATGGGAGCCGTCCTCGGCCAGGAAGACCTGTCCGCGGCCGGTGCAACGCATCAGCTGCATTTCTTGGCCGGTGGAATTGCCGACGATGCGGCCCGCGAAACCGGCACCCTTGTAGCCGAAGTCGACCTTGCCCTGGTACATCACCATGCTGCCCTGGCGGGCGAGCACGGGCGTACCGCCCATGGTGAGGTCGACCCGCATGAGCTGCTGGTTCTGCGGGGTCCAACGCTGCCCGGTGGCCGTCTCCTTGTACGGCTGGAGCGCTGCCTGCAGACCGGCACCGGCCTGCGGTACGCCTTGCGGTACTCCCTGGGGCATACCGGGAGGCTGCTGGCCGTACGGAGCAGGAGCCTGCTGACCATCCGGGGCGGCGGGCTGCTGGCCGGGGATCTGCCCGAACTGCGGCTGCTGGGGCGGCTGGCCGGGCTGTCCGTACGGAGCCGGGGCGGGGGCGGGCGGCGGCACCGAGCCACCGTGCGGCGCCATCGGTGCTGCCATCGTCGGCGCGGCATGCATCTGCTGCTGCGGCGTGGGTACCGGGGTCTGCCCGGCCGGCGGGCCGAAGGACGGGGCGGGCTGCGGGGCTTGGGGCGCCTGTGGCGCTGGCGGGGCGCCGAAGGACAGGGCGGGCGCCGGCCCGGCTGCCTGGGTTGGCGGGGCGAACGACGGCGGGGCGAACGGCGGGGCGGCTGCCTGCGCCTGAGGTGCGGCGGGCTCCTCCTCGGCAACCTCGCCGCCGAAGTTCTTCAGCAGCGCGTCGAGGCCACCGTCGAAGCCCTGACCGACGGCGGCGAACCGCCAGACGTCCTTCATGTAGAAGTCACCCAGCATCACCGCACGCTCGGTGGTGAACTCCGAACCGGTGAAGGCGTACCTGGCGACTTCCTCGCCACCTGCGACGATCCGGATGTACCCGGGACCGACCTGGGACATCTGTCCGGCGCCGTCCACCGTCGCCGTGAACGACAGCTTGTGGATGTTCGCCGGAATGCGGTCCAGCGTGACGCGGAACGACTCGGTGTCACCGGCCTGGGCGCCGAGGAGCTGAATGGACTCCTCGGGCGATTTAGGTTGATTGAAGAAGATGAAATACCGGTCGTCGGAGAGCTGCTCATGGGCATCGAGGCCGAAGCAGCTGATGTCAAAGGTCAGTCCCGGGCCGGCGATCTGCACACCTACGTACAGGTCCGTCCCCGGCGTGAGATCGCTGATCTTGGCCTTGTGGCCGCGTTGGAATTCCCTGGCCATGCGTAACGACCGTCCCCCATCCCAAATGTGAATGCGTCGCGCCAGGCTAACCGCAAACTCCGACATCGAGCTGAGTCGGTACACACCCGGTACAGAATCGCCGGATGTCACTCACCGCGTGCGGCGGGCAGATGCGGCAGCCGGTCGGCCGCCACCACGCCCTCCAGGTAGCCGCGAGCCCGCTCGGTACGGGGATACGCCTCCAGCAGCCGCCAGAAGCGCGGACCGTGGCCGGGTACGAGCAGATGGGCCAGTTCATGGACCAGTACGTAGTCGACCACGTACTCGGGCATACCCTGCAGCCGGTGTGACAGGCGGATGCTGCCCTCCGCCGGGGTGCAGGATCCCCATCGGGTGTTCTGGTTGGTCACCCACCGCACCGACGCGGGTCTGGCCCGGCCCTGCAAATACTGGGCGGACAACCGCTCGGCCCGCTCAGCGAGTCCGCTGTCGCCGAGGATGCGTTTGCGCTCCTGGGCCGCGAGTTTGTCGAGCATCACGTTCACCCAGCGCTGCTCCTCGGCCTCCGACATCCGGTCGGGGATGAGCACGATGGTGCGGTCACCCTCCCGGTACGCGGAGACCGTTCTGCTGCGGCGGGTGCTCCTGCGGACCTCGACCGCGCTCGTTGCCGAGGCACGGGGCGGACGGTCTGCCGCGCTGCGCTGCTGGGTTCCGGCGCTGCGCGCGGGAGTCTCCCGTGCGAATCCGGGTGAGGGGTCGGCGGGCACGCCATGACGTTACCCGGTGTCAGTGGGGGAAGTCCCGCCTCCGGGACGGTTGGCGCGTGATCCGCTCCACGACGTGCACCATTTGAACGACTAACACCCCATGCCTGTGGATAACTTTCTGCACACTTCGACGCCGGCCTGCATTCTGACAACGGATCTCGCGGAGATCCGAGCCACAGCCCACGTACAGAAATCACGGAACACAGACCGGAGGGACGCCGTGCATCCGATGTTGAAGCCCGCACTGCGCCGTGCATGGCGCGGCCGGGGCACCGTGCAATTCGGGGTGACCCCCTCTCATGCGGTGACGCTCGGCCCGATGGATTACGCCACGGGCTGCTTCCTGGAACTGCTCGACGGTACGCGCGGACTGCCACTACTGCGCGAGGAAGCCCGGGCCTTGGATCTGTCGGAACATCAAGTCGACACACTGGTGGACCGATTGACGAATGCGGGCCTGATCGACGATGTGCGGGCCACCGGACCGGAGACCGATGCGTTACGGAACCGGCCCGGCGTCCTGGAGCGGCACCGCCCCGATCTGGCATCACTCTCCGTCGTCCATCCCGAGCCGGGCGGCGGGATGCGGCGGCTGGCGGCCCGCCGGGCGATGCGGGTCCAGGTGCGGGGTGCCGGCCGGGTCGGTGCCGCGATCGCGGCGGTGCTCTCCGGATCCGGGGTGGGCCGGGTGGAGGTTCTGGACGGCGGGTGCACCGAGCCGTGGGACGTCTCACCCGGCGGGCTTCCACCGGCAGCCGTCGGGGAGCGCAGGGACACCGCCGCCCGGCAGTTGGTGCGCAGGTCCGCCGCAGGTTCGGCCCCCCGGGCGTCGGAGACGGCGGGTTCCCCGGCAGGTGGTGAGCCGGGGCTGTCTCTGATCGTGGTCGCCCCTCGCGACGGCTTCGCGGCGTACGTCCCCGACCCACGCCCGGCCGAACCATGGATCGCTTCGGGAACCCCTCATCTCTATGCCGGAGTGATGGAGGCGACGGGAGTGGTCGGGCCCCTGGTCCTGCCCGGGGGTACGGCGTGCGCGGGGTGTCTGGCGCTGGAGCGTGCGGACCGGGATCACGAGTGGACCAGAATGCTGTCTCAGTGGCAGTCCGGGCGGCGCACCGCCGTGCAGGCCTGTGACCTGGGGCTGGCGACGGCGGTGGCCGGTCTGGCGGCCGCCCATGCACTGTCCTTTCTGGACGGGGAGCTGCCCGCCAGTACAGGGACGCGGTGGGAGGCCGCGCTGCCGCTGTTGCACTGGCGGTCCGAGCGGATCGGGGCGCACCTCGGCTGTTCTTGCGGAGCGGCTGGGCACACTGAGGAGGAGCGCGTCTCCGGGGCCGAAGCGGCGCACGACACAATGGCTGGGTAACCGCCGCACGCGGTACGGCAGTCTGGGATTTGGAGGGGCTCATGTCTGATCTTCCCCGGAAAGCGGTCACCCGTACCGCCAAGTTGGCCGCCCTGCCATTGGGCTTGGCAGGCCGCGCTACGTGGGGTCTGGGCAAGCGGATCGGCGGGAAGTCGGCGGAGTTGGTCGCCCGGGAGGTGCAGCAGCGCACTGCGGACCAGCTCTTCAAGGTCCTGGGTGAGTTGAAGGGCGGGGCGATGAAGCTGGGGCAGGCCCTGTCCGTCTTCGAGTCGGCGCTGCCCGAGGAGGTCGCCGGACCGTACCGAGCGGCGCTCACCAAACTGCAGGAAGCCGCACCTCCCATGCCCAGCGACACCGTGCGCACAGTGCTGGAGGAGCGGCTCGGCGAGCGTTGGCGGGAACTGTTCCTCGAATTCGATGACAAGCCGTCGGCCGCCGCGTCGATCGGTCAGGTGCACCGGGCGGTGTGGCACGACGGGCGGAACGTCGCGGTGAAGGTGCAGTATCCGGGTGCCGGAGAGGCGCTGCTCTCGGATCTGACTCAACTCAGCAGGTTCGCCCGGCTGCTCGGTCCGTTGATCCCCGGAATGGACATCAAGCCGCTCATCACGGAGCTGCGCGACCGGGTCTCGGAGGAGCTGGACTACGAGCAGGAGGCACGGTCGCAGCGGGACCATGCCGAGGAGTTCGCGGCTGACCCGGATATCGTGATCCCCGGTGTGGTGCACCAGTCCGACCAGGTGCTGGTGACGGAGTGGTTGGACGGTGTTCCGCTGGCCGACGTGATCGCGGAGGGCACGCCGGAGCAGCGGGACCGAGCCGGTCAGTTGCTGGCGCGTTTTCTCTTCTCGGGCCCCGCGCGCACCGGGCTGCTGCACGCGGACCCGCATCCGGGCAACTTCCGGATGCTGCCCCCGGATGATGAGGCCGGCGAGGCCGGACAGTGGCAGCTCGGAGTGCTGGACTTCGGCACGGTGGACCGGCTGCCGGGTGGTCTGCCTCAGCCCATCGGGGACTCCTTGCGGCTGACGCTGTCGGGTGATGCGGATGCGGTGTACGAGATGCTGCGCGAGGAGGGGTTCGTCAAGAACTCGATCGACCTCGACCCGGATGCAGTGCTCGACTATCTCCTCCCGATCATCGAACCGGCGCAGGTGGAGGAGTTCACCTTCACCCGGAGCTGGATGCGCAACCAGGCGGCCCGGATTGCGGATCCCCGCTCCCCTGCTCATCAGCTCGGCAAGCAGCTGAATCTGCCGCCCGCCTATCTGCTGATACACCGGGTGACGCTGAGCACGATCGGGGTGCTGTGCCAGCTGGGTGCGACGGTACGGCTGCGCGACGAACTCGAATCCTGGTTGCCAGGGTTCCTGATGGAGGATAAGCAGGAGCCCGCAGTGCAGGAGTTGGCGGGCGACGCGGCCGCCAGCGCATAGGGCACCCTTTGAGCCCCCGGCACCGGACCCGGGTTGCCACTCACGGCCCGGGCGTCACGCCCGAACCATCATGCCCCGCGCATCACCACCAGGCGGAGTCGAGACGGCTCTCGATCGCCCTGATATGGGTGCGGGCGCACGCTTCGCAGAAGTGCTGACGTCTGCCCTTCTCCACGGAACAGATCCAGGTCGGCGGTGCGCCCTCGCTGTCGGCGGAGGTACCGCACAGGGTACAGACAACCACGGCGGCGTCCCTCTGCGCGGGTTGCTGAATCCGGTGATGAGTCTCCTCGTCCACCTCGTGACGATAACTCCGTCGCTGCTGTGCCGCGCGGCACCACACAGCACGACCGGACAGCACGACCGCGGGGCCGGCCCGTTCGGACCGGCCCCGCGGAAGGGGTTGACTCGCTGGGGAGCACGTATGAGGTCGGTTTAGCTCGATCGTGTGATGGTCGGCCCACAGGCTTGCGGCGACCTGGCTGGGCGGGAGTCAACGTCATCGTGCGATCTGGACGCCGGGTGCGGTGCCGGCGCCCGGCAGCGGGTGCTGCCAGTGTTCGCCTGGCTAGTGCATGACTGCCATGGCCAGCGCACGGCGGGCGCGCATCGAAGCGCGCTCGGCCCGGCGCTGCATCCGGCGCGCGGTGACCAGGCGCACGGCCTGGCGTTGCGTGTCGACTTCCCTCAGGCGGTCGTGCATATGAGCACGGGCCAGGGCTTCTGGGATGAGTTGCATCTCGCGGGTCCTGTTCTGACGCGAGTCGTTCGCGCCGATGATTGTGACGTTCGGTGTTGCGGAGCCGACGGGCTCATTCGTGGGGACGGACATTGGTGCCTGATTTCGGGGATCGTGGGTGTGGGGGCGGTCGATGGTTCCAATGCGCTTCATGGGTTTGGGGGCCGTGACCCCCAGTCCGGCGGTCACGCCGCGACCGGGTTCTTGCGCGGACGGCCACGCGGCCGCTTGCGAGCAACGACAACGCCCTGGATGAAGAGCTCACCACCCCAGACACCCCACGGCTCGCGACGCTCCTTGGCGCCTGCGAGGCAGGCCTCGACGAGCGGGCAGGTGCGGCAGAGGGACTTGGCGTACTCGACGTCGGCCGGCGACTCGGCGAAGAAGACCTCCGGGTCGTAGGAGCGGCAGGGGACGGGCACGCCGAGGTTCTCGATGGCGTCGTCGAGCGCGGTGAGCGCAGTGAGGGGGATCAAGGTGGAGTCCTCCGTGAGGCCAGGCGGCGGGATCGTTTCGGAAGGCGGTACGGACGGGGCGTGCGCTTCGAGTTGCACGGTGGGTGGTGTCCTCGTCTGGTCGTTCCGGCCTGTCGGCCGGGGGCGGCTGGTACCGGGTACTGCTTGTCCCGAGGCTCCTTCGCGCTGTCTCGTCCGTTTGGACAAAACAAAAGGGCCGCGGATCCCGAGTGGGGTTCCGCGGCCCTGAAGGCGCCGGCCTGATTCTGAATCAGGCTGGATCACTCCAGGGTTCAGGCCCACGGAAGGCCCACATCGTGTGGTGCATCGTCTGCTTCTTGGCGCCGGATTCCGCTCCTGCACCGACGGCCGCAAAGGCATAGGCCTGGGCCTGTCCCTTCGCTACTGCTGCTGCCGGTGCCTGGGCCGGTCGCTCATTGCGCTCCCGCACGGGGAGGGTCGACAGGGACAGCGGGCTGACGGCGGAAATGCCGGACAGACCGGTGCCACGCAGCGAGGACTCCGAAGAGCGGGCAAGGACGAGCGAGCAGGCGGAGACGACCGAGAGATCGGTCATTTTCTTGGTCTCGATGATGCTGATCACTTCAATCGCCTCCTCTCGGCGTCCAGGAAGACCGGCGGACCGGTCTTGCGTATTCGGATAAGTACAGCACAGGACCAGGGCTTCAGAGAAGTCGCTGTTCCCGTGGTTAAGAACCTATGGTGATGACTGGGGCAGGCGCAAACTATTTTTCCGACGAGTTGTTCTCACACCTCGTCAACAGCGTTCTCGAGCCCTTCTTCCACCGTCTCACCTGCACAAATGGCAAGGACCGCAGTCCCGAACCGGTCCAGCTTCCGCGCGCCGACCCCGGAGATCCCGGCCAGTTCGCCCGCGCTGCCCGGCACCGCCTCGGCAATCGCCATCAGCGTCTTGTCCGTGAACACGCAGTACGCGGGCTGACCGATCTGCTTCGCCCGGACCGCCCGCCAGTCGCGCAGCCGCTCGTACAGTGCCTCGTCCATGTCGGAGGGGCAGTCGTCACAGCGCATCAGCTTCATCTCACCCGCGTCGGTGAGGGTCTTGCCGCAGACCCGGCACCGGGCAGGGCCGCGACGACCGCGCTTGGCGACCGGTCCGGGGCCCCATTCGATCCCGCCACCTCCGGTCGCGCCGCGCACACGCATACCGAGAGCCGCCGAGCCGGGGCGTAGTCCGTTCAGGAACCGGCTCGGGCGTCGTCCGGCGCGGCCGCCGGGCGAGCGGGACAGCGACCATGACAACGAGAGATGGAAGCGCGCCCGGGTGACGCCGACGTACAGCAGCCGACGCTCCTCCTCGATCTGCTCGTCGGTCTTGGCGTAGGCGATCGGCATCATGCCCTCGTTCAGCCCGACCAGGAACACGGCGTCCCACTCCAGGCCCTTCGCCGAGTGCAGCGAGGCGAGGGTGACCCCCTGGACCGTTGGGGCGTGCTGGGCGGCTGCGCGCTCGTCGAGCTCCGCCACCAGATCGGAGAGCGTCGCCGTCGGTCTGGCCTGTCCGAAATCCTCGGCGAGCCGGACCAGTGCGGCCAGGGACTCCCAGCGGTCGCGCGCCGCGCCGGAGCCCGCGGGCGGCTGGGTGGTCCATCCCTTGGTGGAGAGCACCGCGCGCACCTGCGCCGGTAGACCGTCCGCGTCGTCGAGCAGGGAGTCGTTGCCCCCCGCGCGGGCCGCGCCGCGCAGGGCGACGCCGGCCTCCCGTACCTCCGCGCGTTCGAAGAAGCGCTCCGCGCCCCGCAGCTGGTACGGCACGCCCGCGTCGGCCAGGGCCTGCTCATAGACCTCGGACTGGGAGTTGACCCGGTAGAGCACGGCGACCTCGCCGGCCGGGACGCCCGCGGCGATCAGGTCGCGGATGCGGCGGGCGGTGCCCTCGGCCTCCGCCGGCTCGTCCGCGTACTCCGCATGGACGGGCTCGGGGCCGGGCTCGCGCTGCGAGACCAGTTCCAGCCGGTGCTCGGCGGCGCGGCCGTGGGCCTGGCCGAGCAGCCCGTTGGCCAGATGGACGACCTGGGGGGTGGAGCGGTAGTCCCGGACCAGCTTTACCACCGTCGCGTTGGGGTGGCGGGTGCGGAAGTTCAGCAGGTGGTCGGGCGTGGCTCCGGTGAAGGAGTAGATCGTCTGGCCGGCGTCACCGACGACACACAGGGTGTCCCTGTCGCCGAGCCAGAGGTCGAGCAGCCGCTGCTGGAGCGGGCTGACGTCCTGGTACTCGTCGACGACGAAGTGCTGGTACTGGCGGCGGACGTGGTCGGCGATGTCGTGGCGGTCTTGAAGGATGGCGACGGTGAGAAGCAGCACATCCTCGAAGTCGATCACACAACGGTCGCGCTTCAACTGCTCGTACATCGCATAGATCTGGGAGATCTCGGCCGGATCGCGCGGGGCGTCCCGCTGGGTCTTGGCGACCACGGCCGGATAGTCGGCGGGCACGGTCTGGGTGACCTTGGACCACTCGATCTCGCTGGTGACATCGCGCAGCTCGTTGCGGTCGAGCCGGATGCGGCAGCGGGCCGCGGCCTCCGCGACCAGCTGGACCTTGCGCTCCAGCAGCCGGGGCAAGTCGCCGCCGACCGCTTTCGGCCAGAAGTACTGGAGCTGGCGCAGGGCGGCGGAGTGGAACGTCCGCGCCTGCACCCCGCCCGCGCCGAGCTGGCGCAGCCGTCCCCGCATCTCGCCCGCGGCCCGGTTGGTGAACGTGACGGCCAGCACACTTGCAGGCTGGAGTATCCCGGCGCGCACCCCGTAGGCGATGCGATGCGTGATCGCACGCGTCTTGCCCGTACCGGCTCCCGCCAGCACACACACCGGGCCGTGCAGGGCCATGGCGACCTCGCGCTGCTCGGGGTCCAGGCCGTCGAGCACGGCGTCGGCCGACTCGGGAACCTGTGGGAAAAGGGAGGAATGCGTTGCTGCTGTCACTCCGCCATGCTGCCAGGTCGAAAGAGGCGGGTGCGGAGGTTGTCCACAGGGGGCCCGCATCTGTCGTACTAAGAGGTCGCGCACATAGGTGGGGTGGAGGAAGGAGCGGGGCGAGGGGCAAGCCGGGCAAGGCGGAGGAGGGAGGCGGATGGGGTCTCCCCTGCTCGAGCGCAGCTGAGAGCTTGGGGAAGGAGCGTCGTCGACCGACGACAACGCAGCCAGGCGCCGCCCATCGGCACGCGACGCCGCCCCACCTATGTGCGCGACCTCTAATGCGGGGGTGGTGGCGGGAATGGTGGTCGGCTCACGTACGTTTCCTCCGTGCGGCGACGCACTTTCCAGCTTCTCCGCGCGCCGGATGAGACGGATGAGACAGACGAGTCTGACAAGACTGACGAGGAAAAGGAGCGCGAAGACATGTCGGGCACTGTGACGATGTACAGCACCACGTGGTGCGGCTACTGCCGTCGGCTCAAGAGCCAGATGGACCGCGAAGGCATCGCGTACAACGAGATCAACATCGAGCAGGACCCGGACTCCGCGGCCTTCGTCGAGCAGGCCAACGGGGGCAACCAGACCGTTCCCACCGTCCTGGTGGTCGGCTCCACTGGTGTCGAGGCCGTCATGACGAACCCGTCCCTGGCCCAGGTGAAGCAGGCGCTCGCCGCCTGATCCCGCCGCTCGCACAGCACAGTCGCGCCCCCTCCGGGTCGAGCACCGGAGGGGGCGTTCCGGTACGCGCGTCCGGGGGCGCTGCACGCCCGTACGCCGTGCGTCAGCCGACGGTGCCCGGCTTCGGAAGCGGCTTGCCGTACCAGAGTTCGATCAGATGGGCCGCGATCGAGATGCCAAACGGGGGCATCATCTCGCCCGACTCGAAGGCCGCCGTCAGCTCCTCGCGGGAGAACCAGCGGGCCTCCCCGATCTCCTCGCCGTCCACGTCGATCTCCGACGAGGTCGCCCGTGCCATGAATCCCAGCATCAGGCTGGACGGGAACGGCCAGGGCTGGCTTGCGATGTATTCGACCTCGCCGACTGTCACGCCCGCCTCCTCGAACACCTCGCGGGCCACGGACTGCTCGATCGACTCCCCCGGCTCGACGAAGCCCGCGAGCGTCGAGAAGCGGCCCTCGGGCCAGTGCACCTGGCGGCCCAGCAGGGCGCGGTCCTGGTCGTCCGTCACCAGCATGATGACCGCGGGGTCGGTACGGGGGTAGTGCTCGGCGCCGCAGGCCGGGCAGCGGCGGATGTGGCCGGCCGCCGCGATGACCGTGCGCTCGCCGCAACGCGAGCAGAAGCGGTGCAGGCGCTGCCAGTTCTCCAGGGCCACCGCGTGCGCCATCAGGCTCGCGTCGCGGGGGCCGAGCAGCAGTCCGGCCTCGCGCAGTCCGGCCGGGCGGGCCGGCTGGTCCATGCGACCGGGCAGGGAGTCCTTCTGGAGCGCGAAGTAGCTGACGCCGTCCTCGTCGGTGCCGAGGAAGTAGCGGTGGGTCTCGGTGACCGGGGCGTCGAAGGCCGGGGTCATGACGATCTCCGTACCGCCGTCGGCCGTGTCGTCGATCAGCACCTGCCCGCCGGAGACGACGAACACACGGGTGGTCGGGTGGCTCCACGCGGCGGACAGCCAGGCCTCGTCAAGGCGGTGGTGCGCCGCGCGGTCGATGCCGCTGGGCGCCGTGAGACCGATGGGCCGGCCTACGGTGGCGTTGTCGAAGGTGCTCACAGGTGCTTCCTACTCCCCCGGGATGGATCGGGTGTTCAGAGGATTCAGCGGAGTGCGACGGCCAGCTCGCCCCAGAGGTGGGCGGCTGTCTCCACGCCCTTGAGCAGGAGGTCGAGCTCGACCTTCTCGTTGGGGGCGTGCCAGCCGTCGGACGGTACGGAGATGCCCAGGAAGAGGACGGGTGCGCCGAGCACGTCCTGCAGGTCGGCGGCGGGGCCCGAGCCTCCCTCGCGGGTGAAAAGAATCTTCTGGCCGAAGGCCCGTCCCATGGCACGGGCCACGGCCTGCAGGGCGGGGTGGTCCAGCGGGGTCAGACAGGGGCGGGTGGCGGGGGCGAAGGTGATCCGGTGACGGACACCGGCCGGGACCTGCACCTCGGCCCAGGCCCGGACGGCCTGCTGGATGTGGTCGGGGTCCTGACCCGCGACCAGCCGGAAGCTGATCTTCACCAGGGCGGAGGACGGGATGATCGTCTTGCTTCCGGCGCCCTGGTAGCCACCGCCGATGCCGTTGACCTCGGCGGTGGGCCGGGCCCAGATCCGTTCCAGAGTGGAGTGGCCGGCCTCGCCCGACGCCGCTCGTGACTTGGCGGTACGCAGCCAGGCGGCCTCGTCGAAGGGCAGCTCGGCGAAGAGTGCGCGCTCGGTGTCGGTGAGTTCCGTCACGCCGTCGTAGAAACCGGGGATCGCGACCCGTCCGTCCGCGTCGTGCAGCGCGGCGACGAGCCGGGCCACGGCGGTCGCCGGGTTGGGGACCGCACCGCCGAACGAGCCGGAGTGGATGTCCTGCTCGGGGCCGTACAGCTCGATCTCGCACTCGGCGAGGCCGCGCATACCCGTGCAGACCGTGGGGGTCGTCTCGTCCCACATGCCGGTGTCGGAGACGATCACGGCGTCGGCGGTGAGCCGGGCGGCCTGCTCTTCGACCAGGGCGCGGAAGTTCGGTGAACCGGACTCCTCCTCACCCTCGATCAGCAGCTTGAGGTTGACGGCGGGGGCGGTCCGGCCGGTGGCGGCGAGGTGGGCCCGGACGCCGAGGGTGTGGAAGAAGACCTGCCCCTTGTCGTCGGCGGCGCCCCGCCCGTACATGCGGCCGTCGCGGATCACCGGCTCGAACGGGTCGGTGTCCCATCCGTCCTCGCGGGCGGCGGGCTGCACGTCGTGGTGCCCGTAGACGAGGACGGTCGGGGCGTCCGGGTCGTCGGACGACCACTGGGCGAAGACCGCGGGAGCGCCGGGCGTCTCCCAGATCTCGGTGACCGGGAAACCGGTCTCCTCAAGCTTGGCGGACAGCCACTCGGCGCTGCGTCGTACGTCCCCGTCGTGGACCGGCTGGGCGGATACGGACGGGATGCGCAGCCAGGCGGCGAGGTCGTCGAGGAAGGCTGTGCGGTGCTGTTCGGTGTACGTACGGACGGCGCTGTCCGGGGTGTCGCTCATGTCCTTGAGCCTATCGGCCCGTGGAAGGTGGCTCGTCCAGCAGGAGCCGCTCCAGCTCCGCCCGGCCCGGGAGGCGGGTGGGGTGGACGGTCTCTCCGCTGCGTACGTACAGGAACGTGGCGGTGACATCGGTGAGCGGCAGATCGTGCAGCTCGGCCCAGGCCAGACGGTAGACCGCGAGCTGGAGGGGGTCGGCGGTGTTGGTGCGGGTGGTCTTCCAGTCGACGATCTCGTAGGTGTCCCCGGTGCGGTACACCGCGTCGATACGGCCCCGGATCACCCGGCCGGCCAGGGCTATCTGGAACGGCGTCTCCACGCGGTACGGAGTACGGCGTGCGTACGGGGTGCGCTCGAAGGCCTCCTTGAGTGCGGCGAGGTCGCGCTCGTCGGCGATCTCGGCGTCGCTCCCGTCGCCGCCGGGCAGCTCATCCGGCCCGAGCATGGGCAGCGGCAGCTCCTCGAAGCGGGACTCCACCCAGGCGTGGAAACGGGTGCCCCGGCGCGCCGCGGGCTGCGGGGGCCGCGGCATGGGGCGGGCCAGCTCCTGGGCGAAGCCGTCGGGGTCGGCGGCGAGGCGCAAGAGCTCGGTGGCGGAGAGCGAGGCGGGCACGAGCACGTCGCGCACGGTGGCGCGGGCGCGGCGCAGTTCGCCGGTGAGGGCGTCGAGATCGCGGTCCCAGGAGGCGAGCGTGCGGGATTCCTCGGGGGTGAGGCGGTGTTCCCCGGCGGGCTCGGGCGTGCGGGCCGCCGGGACGTGTGGCGTGGGGGCGGGGATGTGCGGCGTGGGTGCCGGGGCCGACGGGGGCTTTGTCGACAGGGCCTCCCAGTCGTCGGTCTCGTAGGGGTACGCCTCGCTGTCGGGGTATGCCTCGACGTCGGGGAAGGGGTCCTCGTCGGGGAACAGGTCGTTGTCGCAAGGGGCGTCGTACGGATCCGAGGTGCCGGACGCCGCCTCGTACGCATCCGGCACGCCCCCCGCCGCGGCCAGGGCCTCCAGATGTGCCATCACCGTGTCCGCGGCGGCCCGGCGGCGGGTCAGGGCGGTGTCGTCCAGGGGAAGCGGCCACGCCCGGTCGGCCTCCTTCTCGGCGAGCGCCGGGTTCTCCTCGTCCTCGGCCGGTTCGTCCGCCCACGCCTCGATCTCGCCGTGTCCGGCCGCGCAGTGGTCGTACAGCGCATGCAGGAAGCCGGACGGGCCACGTGGCTTCTTCTGGGTCGGCCCCCACCAGTGGCCGGAGCCCAGCAGCAGGGTGCGGGGCCTGGTGAAGGTGACGTATCCCAGGCGGAGCTCCTCGGTGTGCTGGTGCTCCTTCATCTCCTCCTTGAAGCCCTTGAGCCCCTTGGCATCCCAGGAGTGGATGACGGGGAGGGTGGCCGTGTCGCCGCGCAGGGCGTGCGGGAGGACCTTGGGCTGGGAGGTCCAGGCGTCGCGGGACTGGCTGCTGGGGAACTGTCCGGTGACCAGGCCGGGCACCGCGACGACGTCCCACTCCAGACCCTTGGACTTGTGGGCGGTGAGGACCTTGACGGTGTTCTCACCGCCGGGCAGGGCGTTGTCCAGGCCCTTCTCGTACTGGACAGCCGTGCGCAGGAAGCCCAGGAAGGCGAGGAGGGTGGCCTCGCCTTCGACGGCGGCGAAGCGGGCCGCGACGTCGAGGAAGTTGCCGAGGGTCTCGCGGCGGCGGGCGGCCAGGGCGTGCGGCGATGCGGAGAGCTCGACCTCCAGGCCGGTGGTGGCGAGGACGCGGTGGAGCACGTCCATCAGGGGGTCGGCCAGCGAGCGGCGCAGGTCGCGCAGTTCGGCGGCCAGGCGGGCGAAGCGGATGCGGGCCTCGGTGGAGAACGGAAGTCCGTCGTCCTCTCCTCCGCCCGATTCGAGGAAGGTGTCCAGCGCGTCGGCGAGCGAGATCACTTCGGCCGGGTCGATGCCTTCGACGGCCTCGGCGAGGCGGCGGTCGGGGTCGAAGTCGTCCTCGTCGCCGTGGGCGGCGCGGTGGACGAGGAGGCGGGCGCGGCGGCCGAGGAGCGCCAGGTCGCGTGGGCCGATCCGCCAGCGGGGGCCGGTGAGCAGCCGGACCAGGGAGGCGTTGGCGCCGGGGTCCTGGAGGACCTCACAGACCGCGACGAGGTCGGCGACCTCGGGCAGGTGCAGCAGCCCGGACAGGCCGACGACCTCGACCGGGATGTCGCGGGCCACCAGCGCGGCCTGGATCTCCGGGAAGTCGCCCGCGGTGCGGCACAGGACGGCGATCTCGCCGGGCGCCTTTCCGGTTCTCACGAGGTGGGCGATCGAGTCGGCGAGCCAGTCGGTCTCTTCGGTGTGGGTACGGAGCAGGGCGCAGCGGACGATGCCGTCGCGCTCGGCGCCCGGGGCCGGGCGCAGTGCCTCGACGCCTTCGTGCATGGCGCGCAGGGGAGCGGCGAGGCCGTTGGCGAGGTGAAGGAGGCGGCCGCCGCTGCGGCGGTTCTCACTGAGGGAGTAGCGGGTGGCGGGGGTGCCGTCGGCGTGCGGGAAGTGGAGTGGGAAGTCGTCGAGGTTGGCCACGGAGGCACCGCGCCAGCCGTAGATCGCCTGGCAGGGGTCGCCGACGGCGGTGACCGCGTGCCCGGTGGCCACTGCCCCGGTGGTCGTGCCGGACTCCGCCTCCGCAACCGTTGCCTCGGGGCCCCTGCCGAAGAGGGCGGAGAGCAGCAGGCGCTGGGCGACGGAGGTGTCCTGGTACTCGTCGAGCAGCACGACGCGGAATTCGTCGCGCAGGATCGCGCCGACCTCCGGGCGGGTGAGGGCCAGCTCGGCGGAGAGGGCGATCTGGTCCCCGAAGTCGAGGAGGTCGCGGCTCTTCTTGGCCTCGCGATAGCGGCGGGTCAGCTGCAGCAGCTCGCGACGGGCCTGGGCCGCCTCGGGGATCTTGCGCAGCTCGGCGTTGGTGAGCCGGGCCGTTTCCAGCGTACGGAGCAGGTCGGTGTCGTGCTCCGCGAGCTGTTCGGGGCGTACGAGATGCTCGGCCAGCTCGGCATCGAGGGCCAGCAGATCGCTGACCAGCGTGGGGAACGACCTCGTCAGGGCCGGGTAGGGGCCGGGCGCCTCGCGCAGTACCCGGGCGGCCAGCTGGTAGCGGGTGGCGTCGGCGAGGAGGCGGGTGGTGGGTTCGAGGCCGATGCGCAGCCCGTGCTCGGTGAGGAGCCGGCCGGCGAACGCGTGGTATGTGGAGATGCTGGGCTCGCCCGGGGGGTTGTCCGGATCGATGGTGTCCGGATCGGTGACCCCGGCCGCGACCAGGGCCTTGCGGACGCGCTCGGCGAGCTCGCCCGCCGCCTTGTTGGTGAAGGTGAGTCCGAGGACCTGCTCCGGGGCGACCTGGCCGGTCCCCACCAGCCACACCACGCGCGCCGCCATCACCGTGGTCTTTCCCGACCCTGCTCCGGCCACGATCACCTGCGGGGCAGGCGGCGCTGTGATGCAGGCCGTCTGCTCCGGGGTGAACGGGATCCCGAGGAGCTCCTTCAGCTGCTCGGGATCGGTGATGCGTGAGGACACCTGACAGAGGCTAACCGGGCGCACCGACAACGTGCCGGGGCCGGCGGACGGTCCGGGCGGGCCGGTGGCCCGCAAGCCCGAGCGGCCGGAAGGCTCTCACTCCAGGATGTGACGGCCCTCCGGCTGTGCGCTGCACGAGGCCCGGAAGGTGCAGTGCGTGCAGTGCTGGCCGGTCGTGGGGGTGAATCGTTCGTCCAGGACCCGGCCGGCGGCCGTGGCCAGCAGGTCGGAGACCCACTGACCGGAGAGCGGTTGTTGGGCCTGCACCTTGGGAAGGGTGTCGCCGCCCTCCTTCTTGGGGGCGGGCTGGCGCAGCTGTACGAGTTCGGCGCCGCCGGGCACGGGACGGCTGCCGTCGAAGAGCTCGTCGACCGCCCCTTCCCGGACGGCCAGCTGGTACACGGCGAGCTGGGGGTGGCGGGCGACCTCGTCCTTGGTCGGGGACTGCTTGCCGGTCTTGAAGTCGACGACGTACGCCCGGCCCTCGGCGTCCTGTTCGACGCGGTCCATGGAGCCACGGATGCGTACCTCGTACTCCCCCGCCTCCAGCGTCACGTCGAAGTCGTGTTCGGCGGCGGCGGGGGTGCGGCCGGCGCGGTCCATGACGTGCCAGCGCAGGAAGCGTTCGAGGGCAGCGCGGGCCTGTTCCTTCTCCTGCTGGGATTTCCAGGGGGCGTCGAAGACGAGGCCGTCCCAGACCGAGTCCAGCCGCTCCATCAGGACGGCCAGATCGGCGGGGGTACGTCCGGAAGCCACCTCGTCGGCGAGTACGTGTACGACGTTGCCGAAGCCCTGCGCGGCCGTCGCCGGGGCGTCCGCCTTCACCTCGCGGCCGAGGAACCACTGAAGCGCGCAGGTGTTGGCGAGCTGGTCGAGCGCGCTGCCGGAGAGGGCCACGGGCTGGTCCCGGTCACGGAGCGGGACGGCGGAGCGGGTCGGCTCGTAAAGGCCCCACCAGCGGTAGGGGTGGGCTGCGGGTACGAGCGGCTGGCCCTCGTCGTCGGTGAGCGCGGCGAGGCGGGCAAGGCGGTGGGCGGCTTCCTCCCGCAGAGTGTCCGAGGCGTCGGGGTCGACGGTGGTGGCGCGGAGTTCGGCGACGAGCGCGGCGACGGCGAGCGGGCGGCGTGGCCGGCCGGTGACGTCGCACGGTTCGACGCCGAGCTCGGCGAGGAAGCGGGACGGCTGGTCACCGTCGTCGGCGGGCGCCTTGACCGCGGTGACGACAAGACGCTCGCGGGCGCGGGTCGCAGCGACGTAGAAGAGGCGGCGTTCCTCGGCGAGGAGGGCGCCGGGGGTGAGCGGTTCGGCCAGGCCGTCACGGCCGATCCGGTCCGCTTCGAGGAGCGAACCGCGGCGGCGAAGGTCCGGCCAGAGCCCCTCCTGCACACCTGCGACGACGACGAGGCGCCACTGAAGTCCCTTCGACCTGTGCGCGGTCATCAGCCGTACGGCGTCGGGTCGCACCGCGCGCCTGGAGAGGGTGTCGGCGGCGATGTCCTGGGCGTCGACCTCCTCCAGGAAGTTGAGCGCGCCCGCCCCGCCGGTGCGTCCCTCGGCGCGGGCCGCGGTTTCGAAGAGCGCGCAGACGGCGTCGAGGTCGCGGTCGGCGTTGCGGCCGCTCGCCCCTCCGCGCAGCGCGGCGCGCTCCAGCCGCCCCGGCCACGGAGTACCGGCCCACAGCTCCCACAGGGCCTCTTCCGCGGTACTGCCTCCTTCGAGGAGCTCGCGCGCCTTGCGCAGGAGCGCGGCGAGCCGCTGGGCGCCGCGGGCGTACGCCGGATCGTGCGCGACAAGCCGTTCGGGCTCGGCGAGCGCCCGGGCCAGCAGGTCGCCGGAGGACGCCGGTACGCGATTCCCGGCGGCCCGCTCCTCGTCGCGCAGGGCCCGGCCGAGCCGGCGCAGGTCGGCCGCGTCCATGGAGCCGAGGGGCGAGGTGAGAAGGGTCAGGGCGGTCTCGGTGTCCAGCCAGGAGGGTGCTTCGGGGGCGGGTTCCTGGCCAGGATGAGCAGGAGCCTCCGCCGCCGTGCCCTCCGAGGCCGGGGCCTGCGTGCCCTCCGAGGCCGGGGCCTGTGTCTTTGTGCCCGGCGCACCCCTGCGCAGGGCCGCCGTGGCGACCGCGCGGAGGGCCGTAAGCAGCGGGGCCACCGCCGGTTCATGCCGCAGCGGGAGGTCGTCGCCGTCGACCTCCAGGGGGACGCCCGCCGACGTCAGGGCCCGGCGCACCGAGGGAATCGTGCGGCCTCCGGCCCGTACGAGCACCACCATCTCGTTCCACGGGACGCCGTCCTCCAGATGCGCCCGGCGCAGCAGATCGGCGATGTTGTCGAGCTCGGCGGAGGCGGTCGGGTAGGTGTACGCCTCCACGCTGCCGCCCTCGCGGACCGCGTCGAGCTCCCGATGGGCGCGGACCTTCGCCGAGGGCAGCCGGGTCAGCGGCATCCGGCGGGTGAGCAGCCGGGTGGCGGCCAGCAGCTGTCCGCCGGAGCGGCGCGAGGTCGTCAGGACCCCGACGGGGGCCGGGGCGCCGTCCGCACGCCGGAACATCTCCGGAAAGTCGAGGATGCCGTTCACATCGGCACCCCGGAACGCATAAATCGACTGGTCCGGGTCGCCGAAGGCGATCAGGTCCCGGCCGCCCCCGCCGCCCGGGGCACTCCCCTGGTTGCCGGCCAGCGCATGCAGCAGCCGCACCTGTGCCGGGTCAGTGTCCTGGTACTCGTCCACGAACACCGCGTCGTACTGCCCGGCCAGCAGCGCCGACACCTCGGGGCGCTCCGCGAGCAGCACGGCCCGGTGCACCAGCTCCGCATAGTCCAGCACCCCCTGCGCGTCCAGCACGTCCAGGTACTCGGCGAGGAACTCGGCGGCGGCTCCCCAGTCCGGCCGGCCGGTGCGGCGGGCGAAGTCGGCCAGCGCGTCCGGGCCCAGACCCAGCTCACGGCTGCGGGCGAGCACCGCCCGTACCTCGTCGGCGAAACCGCGCGTGGTCAGACAGGCCCGCAGCTCGTCGGGCCAGCGGATGTGCGCGAAGCCGTCCTGTTCCAGTTCGAGCTGACCGGCGAGCAGCTCGCGGACGGTGACGTCCTGTTCCGGTCCGGAGAGCAGCCGCATCGGTTCGGCGAAGAGATCGGCGTCCTGATGGGCGCGGACCAGTGCGTAACAGAAGGAGTGGAACGTGGTGGCCTGCGGACCGCGGGCGGCACCGAGCCGGGCGGCCATCCGGTCGCGCAGTTCCACGGCAGCCTTGCGGCTGAACGTGAGGACCAGGATGCGGGCCGGGTCGCCGCCCCGTGCGACACGTGCGGCGACCGCCTCGACGAGCGTGGTCGTCTTGCCGGTGCCCGGTCCGGCGAGCACCAGGAGCGGGCCGCCGGGGTGATCGACCACCGCACGTTGCGCCGCGTCCAGGAGAGGGGTATCCACGGAGCCCGGCGGGGTGCGCACCAGTCGGTACGTGCCCGCACTCCGCTGCCGTGCCTGACGGTGCGGACTGTGCCGGGTGAAGGAGGAGGTGCTCACGTGGTTCGCCGGTCCTGGTGGGTGTACTGGTGATGAGGGTGCGGTGCGTACCGCGAACTGCCGACGCTACGCCAGCGGGGGCACGGTCCGGGGCGAGTCCGCTGGGTGCCTCGTCACGTTCCGCGCCAGGGGTGCCGTCGCGTATCGCTTCGTGTTCCACATCACGCGCCGGGCCCGTCGCCGCCCGTTGCGCCCCCGAATGGCCCAAGCTGTCAGATGTGAGCACCTCCTCCCTTGTCCCTGTCCGCGCCCGTACCGCCGCTGACGCCGTCCCACCGCGCCCGTTTCATGTCGAGGCGCGGCACATGGCCCTCCGCGCTGCGCGACGCCTCGCGCAGCGGGGTGCTCTCCTCGCGGTAGTGGTCCAGCGCCCGCAGTTCGTGGCCGGGCAGCAGCACCCCGTCGGCACGCACCACGCGCCACCACGGCACCGCGGCCCCGTACATCGCCATGACCCTGCCGACCTGGCGCGGGCCGCCATCGCCCAGCCACTCGGCGACATCTCCGTACGTCATGACACGGCCGGGCGGAATCAGCTCGGCGACATCGAGCACCCGCTCCGCGTACTCCGGCAACTCGTCGGTCGTCGGGTCGCCGCTCGTCCCGTCGCCGCTCGTCCGGTATTGGCTCATCCGGCCCATCCTGCCGTACGCCACGGACAGCCTGGCCCGATCCGTGTGCGCACTTCCACAAGGCGTGCGCGCGGGAGCAAAGGAGCGTATGTTGCGCTTCGCGTGTCCGCGCAGTGCACCTTGACACCTTCCTCTGTCGCCGGACCGTGCCACCATCGTGCGGGCGGTGGTGACCGGTGATACGAGAACACGAAGACCGATCAGAGGCGACGAAGGAGCAGGGCGTGCAGCCACCGAAGGCGGCGGACGCCCCTGACGCCGAGTCGTACCCGGACGCGTCGGACGAACCCGCCGAGAACCCCGGTCCGGAGCAGGAGGAGCCCGGTGCGGAGCAGAAGAAGCCCGCTCCGGAGCAGGGGAAGATCCCCGAGCGCCTGGCCGGCTCGACGCTCTCCACCGTCGCGGCGGAGCAGGCCGAGCGCGTCTCGGGAGACGAACCGCTGCTCCCCGCCCGGGTGCACCGCCCATCCGATCTCCTGCGGCTCCTCATCGGCGTCCTGGCGATCGGCGTCCTGTTGTCGATCGCCGCGTTCGCCCACGGCACGACCACCGGGCTCGAACAGGACATCAACAAGGGCACAGGCCAGGCGCCCGACATTTTGATCAAGAGTGCTGGTCTGCTCTCCAGCATCGCCGTGCTGCTCGTTCCGGTCGCCTTCGCCATCGAGCGGCTGATCAAACGCGACGGACTACGGATCGCGGACGGCGTGCTCGCCGCCGTACTGGCGCACGGCGTCTCGCTCGCCACCGACCTCTGGGTGGCCAAGTCCGCCCCCAGCACCATTCAGGACGCCCTGACCCAGCCGCAGCCCGGTGACGCGCTCACCGATCCCGTGCACGGCTATCTCGCCCCCGTGATCGCCTATATGACGGCTGTCGGGATGGCAAGACGGCCGCGCTGGCGGGTCGTGCTGTGGGTGGTCCTGCTGCTCGACGCGTTCGCCATGCTGGTCAGCGGCTACACGACCCCGTTCTCGATCATCCTGACCGTGCTGATCGGCTGGAGCGTGGCATACGGCACGCTGTACACGGTCGGCTCGCCGAACGTACGCCCCACCGGTCAGCACCTGATGGCCGGTCTGCGCCGTGTCGGCTTCCACCCGGTCACCGCGATGCGCGCCGAGGAGGCTCCCGACTCCGGCGACCAGAGCGACCGGGGGCGTCGCTATCGGGTCACCCTGGAGGACGGGCCACCGCTCGATGTGACGGTCGTCGACCGCGAGCAACAGGCCCAGGGCTTCTTCTACCGGGTGTGGCGCAGGCTCACCCTGCGCGGCATCACCCAGAACCGCTCCTTCCAGTCGCTGCGCCAGGCGCTGGAGCAGGAGGCGCTGCTCGCGTACGCGGCGATCGCCGCCGGGGCCAACGCACCCAAGCTGATCGCCACCTCCGAGCTCGGTCCCGACGCGGTAATGCTGGTGTACGAGCACATCGGCGGCTGTTCCCTGGACACCCTGGAGGACTCGGAGATCACCGACGAACTGGTGCGCGGCGCCTGGCGCCAGGTGAAGGCGCTCCAGTCGCGGCGGATCGCGCACCGCAGGCTCACTGGTGACGCCATCCTGGTGGACCGTGCCGGCAAAGTGTTCGTCACCGATCTGCGCGGCGGCGAGATCGCGGCCGGTGATCTGGTGCTGCGCATGGATGTCGCGCAGTTGCTGACCACCACCGGTCTGCGGGTGGGCGCCGAGCGGGCCGTCGCCGGTGCGCTGGAGGTACTGGGCCCCGATGCCGTCGCGGACTGTCTGCCGCTGCTCCAGCCGCTCGCGCTGAGCCGCTCCACCCGGGCGACCCTGCGCCGGCTCGCCCGGGAACGCTCGCAGCGGGAGCGCGAGGCGGTGCTCGAAGCGTCGGACGCGGCCAAGCGGGCCAGGGCGCTCGAACACGAGGCGGCTCAGGAGACCTCCGCCGCCGGTCCGGGCCCCGACCGCAAGGTCGCCCGCAAGTCGCTGCGCAACGAGAAGCAGGCCGAGAAGCGGGCCATGGGCGACGCGCTGGAAGAGGCGCGCGAGGAGGATCTGCTCTCCCAGATGCGTCAGCAGGTACTGCTGATCCGGCCGCAGGCACCGGTCGTACCGGTACGGCTGGAGCGCATCAAGGCGCGCACCCTGGTCAGCTGCATCGCCGGCGCCATCGCCGCGTACTTCCTCCTTTCGCAGGTCACCCAGGCCGACTTCGGAGTGGTCGTCGAGCAGGCGGAGTGGGGCTGGGTGGCGGCCGCGGTCGCCTTCTCGGCCCTCAGCTATGTCGCAGCGGCGATGAGCCTGCTGGGCTTCGTGCCGGAGCGGGTGCCGTTCGGCAAGACCGTGCTGGCGCAGGTCGCCGGGTCCTTCGTGAAGATCGTCGCCCCGGCCGCGGTCGGCGGCGTGGCGCTGAACACCCGCTTCCTGCAGCGGGCCGGGGTACGTCCGGGGCTCGCCGTGGCGAGTGTCGGCGCCTCGCAGCTGTTCGGTCTCGGCTGTCACATTCTGCTGCTGGCGGCGTTCGGCTATCTGACCGGCACGGAGAGGACCCCGTCCTCGCTCACCCCTTCCAGGACCGTGATCGCCGGGCTGCTGACGGTCGCGGTGCTGGTGCTGGTGGTGACGGCGGTTCCGTTCCTGCGGAAGTTCGTGGTGACGCGGGTGCGGTCGCTGTTCGCCGGAGTCGTACCGCGCATGCTCGATGTGGTGCAGCGGCCGCAGAAGCTGGTGACGGGCATCGGCGGAATGTTGCTGCTGACCGGCCTGTTCGTGCTGTGCCTGGACGCGTCGGTCCGGGCGTTCAGCGGTCCGGATGTGCCGCATCTCAGCTACGCCAGCGTCGCGGTGGTCTTCCTGGCCGGTAACGCGCTGGGGTCGGCGGCGCCCACACCGGGCGGAATGGGCGCAGTCGAAGGTGCGCTGACGCTGGGGCTGATCGCGGTCGGCCTGCCGAAGGAGGTCGCGGCACCGGCCGTTCTGCTGTACCGCCTGCTGACGCTGTGGCTGCCGGTGCTTCCCGGCTGGCTCTGCTTCAACCATCTGACCCGCAAGGGCGAGCTCTGACGGTTCCTCAGCCGCAGTACGGCCTGTCGGCAAGGCCGATCGGGCGACCGGAGAGACCCGCTGCCACCCGCTTGGACCGGTGCCTTGTGCACCGGTCCGGTTCCCGCCGCACGATGGGGCCATGAGGACCTTCCCCGCCTTGCGTGCCGCCGCTCTCGCCGCCGCCGTCACCGTGCTCCTTCCCATCACCGCCTGCTCAAAGAGCGGCAACAAGGAGGGCCCGGAGGGGCCGCAGAACTCTCCGGTTGCGGCGAATGCCGCCGAACCGAGCAGCCCCGGCAACCTCGCCTCCCAGCAGCTGACGTGGAAGCCCTGCCCGGCCCCGTCCCAGGCACAGGGCAGCGGAAAGGCCCCGTCGCCCCTGCCGGACGGCACCCCTTGGGAGTGTTCCTTCATGAAGGCCCCGCTCGACTACGCAAAGCCGGGCGGCGAGACGATCGAGCTGGAACTCATCCGGGCCAGGGCCAGCAACCCGGACAAGCGGATCGGCTCCCTCATCTTCAACTTCGGCGGTCCGGGCGCCTCCGGTGTCGCCGGCCTGCCCGCCTTCGGTACCACGTACGACAAGCTCCGCACCCGCTACGACCTGGTCAGCTTCGACCCGCGCGGGGTCGGCCGCAGCGCGGGCGTGGAGTGCGAGACCGACCAGCAGATCGACGCCCGCTACGAGAGCGACGGCACCCCGGACACCAGCGCCGAGGTGAATGCCTTGGTCAAGGAAACCAAGACGTTCGCGTTGGCCTGCAAGAAGAACTCCGGCAGGGTGCTCCCCTACGTCGGTACCACCAACGCCGCCCGCGACATGGATCTGATGCGTCAGGTGCTCGGAGACAAGAAACTGCACTACTTCGGCTTCTCGTACGGCACCCAACTGGGCGGCGTCTACGCTCACTTGTTCCCGAAGAACGTCGGCAGGTCGGCGCTGGACGCGGTGGTCAACCCGACCCAGGACTACGAGCAGGTCTCGCTCGGCCAGGCCAAGGGGTTCCAGCTCGCGCTGGACAACTTCACCAAGGACTGCGCGGACCGCGGCGAAGCCTGCAAGCTCCCCGGTACCACCGGGAAGGAGGTCGAGCAGGGGATCTCCGGCCTTCTCACCCAGTTGGAGAAGAAGCCGATCCCGGGGCTCGGGACCCGGCAGCTGACGCAGACCCTGGCCACCACCGGCATCGCAGCGGCCCTCTACTCCCGGGAGACCTGGCCGCTGCTGGAGGAGGGAGTGGACGAGGCCGACGGTGGGAGCGGCGCGCTGCTCCTCGCCCTCGCGGACTCGCTGAACGGCCGTGCCGACGACGGTCGCTACAACAACTCGATGGCCGCCAACACCGCCATCAGCTGCGCCGACTCCAAGGAGCGGTTCACCGCGGACCAGACCTTGGCGAAGCTCCCGGAGTTCCAGTCCGTCTCGCAGGTCTTCGGTGACTATTTGGGCTGGGGCCTGATGGCCTGCACCGGCTGGCCGGTGGCGGGCGCCTGGACGACGCCGGACGTCAGCGCGCCGGGCGCGGCCCCCATCCTCGTCATCGGCAACACCGGCGACCCGGCGACCCCGTACGCGGGAGCGAAGGCGATGGCCGACGCGCTGGGCAAGGGCGTCGGTGTGCAGATGACGTACGAGGGCCAGGGGCACGGCGCATACAACAGCGGCAATGCCTGTGTGCAGAACGCCGTGGGCGGCTATCTGCTGGACGGCAAGGTTCCGGCGGCCGGGACAGTCTGCAAGTAGTTCACCATCCACGGACGGCCGGCAAGGTTTGCCCCGTCGCGACGCCCGGCACTTCCCCAAGCTCTCAGCTTCGTTCGAGCGGGGGAGACCTCATTGCTCGCTGCAACCGGGCAAACCCTGCCGGTCGCGGCCCTAGTACACCGGCTTCTCGGGCTCGATCTGGTTGACCCAACCGATCACGCCGCCGCCCACGTGCACCGCGTCGGCGAAGCCCGCCGACTTGAGGACCGCGAGGACCTCGGCGCTGCGGACACCGGTCTTGCAGTGCAGGACGATGCGCTTGTCCTGCGGGAGGTCCTGGAGGGCGTTGCCCATCAGGAACTCGTTCTTCGGGATCAGCCGGGCACCGGGGATCGAGACGATCTCGAACTCGTTCGGCTCACGGACGTCGATGATCTCGATCTTCTCGTCGTCGTCGATCCACTCCTTGAGCTGCTTGGGAGTGATCGTGGAGCCGAGCGCCGCCTCCTGGGCCTCCTCGGACACGACGCCGCAGAAGGCCTCGTAGTCGATGAGCTCGGTGACGGTCGGGTTCTCGCCGCAGACCGCGCAGTCGGGGTCCTTGCGGACCTTGACCTGGCGGTACTGCATCTCCAGGGCGTCGTAGATCATCAGCCGGCCGACCAGCGGGTCGCCGATACCGGTGAGCAGCTTGATGGCCTCTGTGACCTGGATGGAGCCGACCGAGGCGCAGAGCACCCCGAGCACGCCGCCCTCGGCGCAGGAGGGGACCATGCCCGGCGGGGGCGGCTCCGGGTAGAGGCAGCGGTAGCAGGGGCCATGCTCGGACCAGAAGACGGACGCCTGGCCGTCGAACCGGTAGATCGAGCCCCAGATGTACGGCTTGTTCAGCAGTACGGCTGCGTCGTTGACCAGATAGCGGGTGGCGAAGTTGTCCGTTCCGTCCACGATCAGGTCGTACTGGGCGAAGATGTCCATCACGTTGCCGGCTTCGAGCCGCTCCTCGTGAAGGACCACATTCACGTACGGATTGATGCCCAGCACCGAGTCCTTGGCGGACTCGGCCTTGGAGCGGCCGATGTCGGCCTGGCTGTGGATGATCTGGCGCTGCAGGTTCGATTCGTCGACCTCGTCGAACTCCACGACGCCGAGCGTGCCGACACCGGCGGCGGCCAGATACATCAGGGCCGGCGAACCGAGACCGCCGGCGCCCACACAGAGCACCTTCGCGTTCTTCAGCCGCTTCTGTCCGCCCATCCCGACATCCGGGATGATCAGGTGGCGGGAGTACCTGCGGACCTCGTCGACGGTGAGCTCAGCAGCTGGCTCGACCAGGGGTGGCAGCGACACAGGAACCTCAACAATGCAGGTGGTCGGTTTCTACGTACTTCATCTACGTACGGTTGCTCTTGCCGTAACACTGCCACGCCCCTTCTCATTCCGAGATACCACGTCCGATCCGCGAGACAATTTCGTTCCAGTAACTGGGCAGCGCCGCGAATGGGTCCATTTGTCCGTGCCGGCCGTCCCGGTCCGTGAAGAAGATCGTGCCCGCGCCCTGCCAGCGGGCGATGCGCATGGCCTCTTCGAGGTGGGTTCGCGGAACGCCGTGGACGAAGTGCGCGAATCGGTCCGGGGGGTAGGCGGCGGTCCACTCCGCCACCTGCGACCAGCGGTAGTCCGCCCATGGTCCGGAGAAGGTGACCAGCTGGTCGGCGGCCTCGGCATAGCCCGGATACGGATGGGTGCCCAGCCCCAGCACCAGCAGCCCGCCCTCCTCCCCGCTCTCCTCCGCGTGGTCGCTGCCGCTGTGGTCGAGGAGCGTGGCGAGTGTGTTGGTGAGACGGCGGACCGCCGCGAGGTCGGCACGCTCGGCCGGGCACCGGCCGAGATAGAAGCCATCGACGCGGTACCAGTCGAGAAATGACTGCGCGTCGGCGATCAGCTCGCCGAAGGGGCGGCTGCCGAAAGCCAGATCGAGGTGACCGAGCACCCGGCCGCCCGCCGCCCGGACGGAGTCCTGCGGGGTATCGCCGTGCACGGCCCGCTCCCGTGCGTTGCGGAGCCGGCCTGCGGCCTCCAGACAGTGCGGGTCGGGGCGGTCGCCGGGGCCGTTGTCGATGTCGAGGACCGCCCAGTGCAGCGGGGTGCCGGGGCGGGTGAGCTCGGCCCACTCGGTGGGGGCGAGCAGCGGATGCGCGTAGCCGGGGACGCCGAAGCCGAGCTGTTCGGCGCCGCTGGTCCGGCGAGCGGTACTGGTGGGGGTCAGATACGGCACGCCGCCTCCATCCAGATGTCGGCGAGGGACTCCTCCAGATTGGTCCGGGGGCGCCAGCCGAGCCGGTCCCTGGCGGTGCGGACGTCGGCCTGCTGCCAGGCTCCGCAGCCGTCCGGGTAGGGGGACGGGGTCGCCGAGAGGTGCTCGACGACCGACTCGGTGGAGGTGCGCGGGGCGCCGATGGGCAGCCGGGGCGGGGGCGCGTCGAGTTCATGGAGTGCGCCCGCGTATCCGGCGACCCTGGCGAGGAGGGCAGCCGCCTCCCGGAGCCGCACGGCGCGACCGGTGCCGATGTTGACGACGCCCTGCGCGGCGGAGAGCGAGGCGGCGTGCACGGCGCGCGCGACATCGCGTACGTCTACGAAGTCGCGCTGCACGCCGAGGCCGCTCAGCTTCAGCTCGCCATCACCGGACTGCATGGCCCGGCGCATCGCCTCGGCGAGTCTGCCGAGCGGGGAACCGGCCGGGGTGCCGGGGCCGACTGGGGAGAAGACCCGCAGCACGACCGCGTCGAGGCCGGAGGCGAGGACGAGTTCGGTGGCTGCGAGCTTGCTGACGCCGTACGGACCGCCGGGGCGCGGAATTGCGTCCTCCGCGGTGGATGAGCCGGGCTGCGAGGGCCCGTACTCCGACGAGCAGCCGACCTGGACGAGCCGGGCCATACAGCCGCTGCGCCGCATTGCTTCGCACACGGTGGCGACGGCGACGGTGTTGTGGCGGGTCAGCTCGCGGGCCCCGCCGCGGGTGGCGCCCGCGCAGTTGACGACGACGCCGGGGTGGACGGCGTCCAGGAAGCGGGTCAGCGCGCCGGGGCTGCCGGCGGCGAGGTCGAATCGTACGTCGGCGTCGTCTCCGCGGCCGAGCGCCGTGAGGTGCACGGCGGGGTCGGCGAGCAGGCGGTCCGCCACGAACCGGCCGAGGAATCCGTTGGCTCCCAGCAGCAGCACCCTCATCGCGCGCCCCCTTGGTGCCGACGGCGGGCTGCCGGTGCTGGGGATTGAGGGGTCATGTCCGGTATCTCCTTGAGGAAGTGAGGAAGTGTGGTGCGGTACGGGGGAACGACCCGGGGCGCCGGCTCCGCGGGCGGTGTGCGGGTGGTTCGTATGCGGGGCTGGAGCGGGTTACGCGGTGGTGCCGGTTTGGTCGCCGGGCGTGGTGTGGGCGGATGCCCGGGAGAGAGTGACGGTGGCGGTGATCAGCAGCCCGAGCGCGGCTGCGCCACAGGCGACGGCGGGTACGGCTCCGATGCCGGCCGTCACGACAAGGACGTCGACGGGGCGGGCGAGGAAGTGCAGACCGGGCAACCGCCCGGCCAGGACCAGGGCGGGTGCCAGCGCTTCGAGGGCGCAGGCAGTGGCGAGTCCGGCGGCGGCGGGTTCGGGGAAGCCGTGCACGGTCAGCAGCCGGGCCAGCAGGAGCAGCACACCGAGCGCGGCCGCCCCGACGAAGGCGCCGCCGCCCCCGTATCCCAGATGTGCGACGTAGAGCAGCCCGGCGAGGACGCACAGATGGAGTGCGACGGCTCCGAGCAGCAGGGGGCGTACGCCTGCGACGAACTCCTCCAGTGCGCGGCTGCCGATGAGTTTGCGGTGCGCGTGTACGGAAAAGAGGTGCGCGCACCAGGCGGCCGGGGCGACGGAGAGGGCCAGCCCCAGCAGCGGTGCGGGGGTGAGTGTCCAGGGGCCTTCGGGGCCGCCGCTGAGTACCTGGTCGAGCAGCGCGTCGCCGTACAGGACATAGCCGAGGAGCCAGCAGCCGTACACATGGGCGATGCCCGAGGACCGGCCTTCGGCGTGCAGGGGGCCGCTGCGCAGGCTGAGGGCGAGTCCGACGACGGCGACGAGCGCTCCGGTGAGGGCGGTCACAAGCCGTCCCTGATCTCCGAGCACCCCCTCGGTGAGCCTCAGTGCGCCGGCGGTCGCGATACAGGCGGCGCCCGGCACCAGTGCGCGGAGCGACCATGCGGCGCGTGTCTCGGTGTCGCGCTCGGGCGCGCGGAGTCCTGGTGCGGGTTCCCCCTCCGCGGCGGGAACCCGGGCGAAGAGTTCCTCGGCGAGCGAGAAGACATCGCGGTGCCGGTAGCGGGCTGCGGCACGGTCGCTGATGCCATGGGCTTCGAGTCCTGCGGCGATCTCCAGCGGATCGACGGCCCGCTGGCACAGCTCGCGGTGGCGGTGCATCAGCGGCTTCACGGGGTCGGCGGGACCTCGGCGCGAGGCGTTGAGCTTGCGCGCCGGAGCGGCGCGCGCGATCTCGGGGGCGCGGGGAGCCGCGCCCCCCTCCCTGGCTGCCTTCTCCGTCACGGCCTGCTCTGCTACAGCCTTCTCGATGGCTCTCGGAGCGGGGGCGGGCTCGGTGTCCGGAGCCGTAAGGCTTTCGCCGGCGGTCGGTGTGGCGGGTGCGTCGGACACCTCGGTCGGGCCGCCCATGATGATTCCTCCATGCTCGTCGCCGACTTCGTCGGACCGTCCCGGGCCGCCGCTGCGACCCGGCCCGGCCGTCCCCTGCTGCTGTTCACACATCGCCGCCACCTTCTCCCCGCGCTACCGCACAGACGGTCAGAGGGTCGGCGACCCAGTTGGGTGTGCGGTCGGCCGCGCCCGCCGGGGCAGGGCCCGAGGCCGTCCACGAGCCCTGGACGTGCGCCTCCGGCGGAGTGGCGAACGGTCGCGGTTCGCCGTCGGCGTTCACCGCGTCAGCCTCCCTGCGGACCGGGGAGTGCGAGATCAGCTCCAGGTAGATGCCGCGAAATGCCGCGAGATTCTGTTCAACCGTGAAGAGTTCGAGTGCGCGGGCGCGCGCCGCCGCTCCGAGCCGTGCGCGACGTTCGGGGTCGCGCAGCAGCGCGAGGCAGGCGTCGGCGAGCGCCCTGGGATTACGCGGGGGCACCACGAGCCCGGTACCGCCGATGACTTCGACCACCGCGCCGACGTCCGTCGACACCGTGGCCCGTCCGCAGAACATCGCCTCGACGAGGCTGACGGGGAAGCCTTCGACAACGCTGGAGAGGACGACAACCCCACCCGCCGCATAGGCCTCCGACAGATCCGGCACTTCGGCTCCTCCGATGTCCTCGAAGGAGACCGGGCTGTCGCCGACGGAGTGTGCGTCCGTGGCCTCGTCGGGGAACAGCTGGGCGGCAAGCGCCTGGCAGTGCGCGAGATAGGTGGCGCTTTCCGGGCCCTGGGCCGGAGCGCCTATGATCCGCAGCCGGGCGCCCGGTTCGGCCTTCCGCACCTCCGCGAAGGCGTGCAGCAGCGCGATCAGGTCCTTGGCGGGCTCGATCCGGCCGACCCAGACCAGCGTGTCGCCGGGACCGCTGTCGCCGCTCTCCCCCAGGGCCATGAACCGGCCGGACTCCATGCCGGGGTGGACCGTGCGCAGCTTCTCGCGTACGGCGCCGCACCGTTCCTGCCAGCGGCGGGCGTGGGTGTTGCCAGAGGTAACGATCTCGGCCTGCCGGTACACCTCGGTGGCGAGCCGTCCGTGGAAGTTGGCGAGCAGGGCGCGTACCGGTGCACTGAGGGAGGTGTGGGTCGCGGCGAGGTAGTGCGCCCGCAACTGCACACCGTGCTCGGTGACCAGCAACGGAACCCCGAAAAAGCGTTTGGCCAGCAGTCCCGGCAGTGCCACGGCACCACCGGATGTGGCGTGGCAGAGGTCGACCGCGCCGAGGCTCTCCTCGTCGTACCAGGCGAGGGAGAGCGGACGCAGCACCCGGTCGAGCTCCCGGGCGAGGGCGAGGAAGTCGGGGATGGTGGCGGTCTGGACGGTGCGGACGCCGCCCGGGGCACGGCAGGCGGCTTCGAGTACGCGTACGGCGGTTTCGGAGCGGAGCGCCGCGGGAAGCCCCCCGTGTTCGCGGGCCAGTTCGGCCAGTCCGTAGAGGCCGTCCGTGAACTGCGCGTCCGCGATGCTGGCTGCCGTACGGCCCGTACGCCCGTCTCCGCTGCGTTCGCCGGAACCCGCGTCTTCCCCGCTCGCGCCCGCGGCGTCGTCCTCGGCTCTCGTCGCACCCGCCGTACAGACGGACGTCGCGAGAGCCGTGAAATATGCCGTGAAGCGCTGTCGTTCGCGCCGTCCGTACAAGCGCCGGCCCCCGCCCGTCGCCATCCGGGCGAGCAGCCCCTTGGCCGCGTGGGTGCCCAGGACGCCCTCGTCGGCCGTCCACAGCAATGCCGTCCGCACCCGGTTGACCTGCGTCGGGAGCTGAACCCGGCCCCGCGCTTCCTGGTCGGCGGAGCGACTGAGCGCGAAGAGATCGAACTCGTGCTGCGTGAGTCCGCGCACCAGACGGTCGCACCAGAGTCTGGACTCACCAGTCGCATACGGATAACCACCGTCGGTGAGGAGTCCGATCCGCACGAGTACACCCCCGATCTCCCTTGTGGGCGGCCGCCGTTGGAACGGCGGCTCACAGCGGGACGACCGTAAGCGGATACGCCGGTGGCGCGACGGACGGTTGTCCGTCGCACCACCGAAAGGGGTGAACGGTCGTAACTTTCCCGCCCCGTCGGCGTTCTGTCGCGCTATGGAGGCGAACGGTCACACAGGGGGCCTGAGAGGCTGTCGGGTGGCCTCTGAGGCTGCGGACGAGCCTTTTCGATTCAACTGACCGGATAAACCCAGGGATTGGGCCGGCACTTGATCCCGTCGCTCTCCAGGGACTTGGTCTGCTGCTGCATCACCGGAGCGGGGGCTCCCGGCGTGCGACAACTCTCGTGGCCGTGCCCCAGCCGGTGACCGACCTCATGGTTGATCAGCATCTGGCGGTAGGCGAAGAGTTCGTCCGGGCCGAACGTCGACGACCCCTGCGCCCAGCGGTAGGCGTTGATCATCACGCGTTCGGTCGCCGCGGAGTCGCACGAGACGTTGTCCACGGTCGTGTCCAGGCCCGACTTCCGGCACCAGTCCGCGGTGGTCCCGGGACTGGCCAGGGTGACCACGAAATCGGGTTCGCCGGAGGAGATCCGCTCGAACGTCATGTCGCCGCCGTGTGCCCAGCTGCGGTCGTCGTTGAGCGTCTCCTGGACGGCCCGGGCAAAGAGCGAGGCGTCGAGCCCGAGGCCCTTCTCGACATCGACCCGGTAGCGGTACTTGTGACCCGTGCCAGGGGCCTTCGCCGTCCCCGGAACCGCCTCGAACTTCCCGGAACCCTGGAGTTCCGGGGAGATCGGATATGCCTTGGCCATCTTCTCCGTGTACGAAAGGGGCTTGGCCTGCTCCCCCTTCGCCGGCCGGCCGTCGGAGCGAGAGGCGCCGTCGGTGTCGTTCCGGTCGACGCCCGCGGGCTGCGCGGCGCTGTTCCCGCCGCCGGCGTCGTGGGCGACCTGCCCGGACACGACCACCGCGAGCACGGTGGTCACCGCGGCAGCCGCGATACCGGTGAAGGTGCGGCCCCTGGTGCCCTTGCCGTCCTTGGCAGGCGTCGGCGCGTCGGCGTCCCCGGGCGGCTGCTTCTCCCCCTCGCCGACCGAGCTGTACGGATCGGCGGGCCGGGCCGGTGGGGCGGAAGGCCCCCGGGGTGCGGGCAGAGCGGGTGGCGTGTCGAACGCCTCGACGAAATCGCGCCGCGGTCCCGGTACCAGCGGCTGAGTACCGGCCTGCTGCTGGTACCGAGGCGCTGTCTGCTGCGCCCCGGTCCCCCAGCCGCCGCCCGGTTCACGCTGCTCGGGGTGGCCGCCGCGAACGTGGCCGGTCTGCCGGAACGGGGTGTGCCCGTCCGCACCGGCCGACGTGTCGGCCGGCCTCCGGCGCCGCCCGCTGCCGGGCCCCGGACGTGCGACCTCGCGATCGCCGCCCGCGCTCGCGACATCGGGGCCCGCGGATTCGGGGCCCTTTCGACTATGTCGTCCCACGCCCCGGATCAGCTCCCACCGCATTCGTCGAGCAGTTCCCGGAACGCCTGGGCGACCGCCTCCGGGTACTCCATCATCGCCACGTGCCCCGCGTCGGGCAGTGTCAGCAGCCGCGAATCGCGGAAAGCCACGGACGCCCTGCGTGCCATCCGGTACGAGACCAGCTGGTCCCGTCCGCCATACACGAGCTGGGTCGGTGCGAGCACCCGCTCGGCCTGGCGCCACAACCCGTGCTGCCCGCCCAGCGTGTACGCATCGACGATGCCACGTGCCGAGCGCGCCATCGCGTCCCAGAAGTACGGCAGCTCCAGCCGGTGCTCCATTTCGGCCACCGCTGCCTGGAAGCCCGATTCGGAGACGCGCGCCGGATCGCCGTAACAGAGCGTCATGACGCCGCGCGTGCGCTCTTCCGCGGTCAAGTCCCTGGTCATCCGGGCGAACAGGGTTGCGACACCAGGAACGGCGAGCAGTCCGGTCGGTACGGCGGGCCACTGCACCCGGATCTCGGGGAGCGCGGGCGAGATGAGAGTGAGGGTGCGCACCAGGTCGGGACGGACCGCGGCAACCCGGGTGGCCACGGCGCCGCCCAGCGAATTGCCGAACAGATGGACGGGCCCGCGCTCCTCCGCGTCGAGGAGCCGGATCACGGCGCGGGCATGCCCGGTGACCGAGTAGTTGCCGTCGTCCGGCGGCGGCGAGTCGCCGAAACCGGGCAGATCGACCGCATCACCGTCCACCACGTCCTGGAGCAGCGGCATCAGTGCCGACCAGTTCTGCGAGGAGCCGCCGAGCCCATGCACATAGAGCGCGGGCGGCAGCCCGGCCCGCTCCGGCGGCCGGGACCGGATGGTCAGCGTCAGTCCGGGCAGCGCGACGGAGCGTACCTCCTCCCCCTCCGCGACCCTGACGGTGCTCACCGTGGGGGCCACCGCGGTGGCGGCACGGAATCCCGGCAGCTCGGTCGAAGACATGCGGCAATGTTACGAGACGATCACACCGCGGTTCATGTGTTCGCGGTCACAAACCGCATAGCGGCTTCAAGGGGCAGCTCCTAGGCTCGTAGCGAGGAGAGGAAGGGAGTCACCATGACGGTCGACCCCAGCGACCCCGAGACCTTCGAGGACATCCAGCCGGACGAGCCGGACCAGGAGACGCCTCGGGCGGACGCCGCCGAGCAGCGGACCGATCTCCAGCAGAGCCGCGACGAACCGCTCATGGACATCGACCGGAACAGCGCCAATGAGGCGGATGCGGTGGAGCAGGCTCGTGTTGTCACACAGGACGAGGACGATTACCGCTAGTACGCCCCGCTTTGCCCCACCGGTCGATGAATCTGTGGCTACCGCAGCTGTCCGGTCCGTGAAATTCTGCGTCCGCGCCGCGCGCACCCGGGTTACCCAAAAGTACGATGGCGGTACGGCGCAGCGTGCACAGAAAGGCTGTGTCCGATCACAAATTTGGGAGGCGGCGTGACAGCCATCGAGCAGACCGAGGCGGCGCGCCCGCGGGGCACTCGACTGCCTCGCCGCGCCCGACGCAATCAGTTGCTGGGCGCCGCGCAGGAAGTATTCGTGGCGCAGGGTTACCACTCCGCCGCGATGGACGACATCGCGGAGCGGGCCGGAGTCAGCAAGCCGGTGCTCTATCAGCACTTCCCGGGCAAGCTGGAGCTCTATCTGGCCCTGCTCGACCAGCACTGCGAATCGCTGCTCCAGGCGGTCCGCGGGGCGCTGGCGTCGACGACCGACAACAAGCTGCGCGTCGCCGCGACGATGGACGCGTACTTCGCGTACGTCGAGGACGAGGGCGGCGCCTTCCGGCTGGTCTTCGAGTCGGACCTGACCAATGAGCCCGCGGTGCGCGAGCGCGTCGACCGGGTCTCGCTGCAGTGCGCGGAGGCCATCTCCGACGTCATCGCCGGTGACACGGGGCTGTCCAAGGACGAGTCCATGCTGCTCGCGGTCGGTCTGGGCGGTGTCTCCCAGGTGGTCGCCCGCTACTGGCTCTCCAGCCAGTCCGCCATTCCGCGGGACACGGCGGTGCAGCTGCTCACTTCGCTGGCCTGGCGGGGCATCGCGGGCTTCCCGCTGCACAGCATCGATCAGCACTGACGCAAGCCGCCGGGTGCGGTCGGCGCCCGTGTTCGCTGTGGGCGTTGCCCACCGACCGCTGGCGGCTCGCCCCAGCGGGCTAATGTGTGCTGCGTACGGCGCGGTTCACCGCGCAGGGACTGACCGTCGGAGGGACATAGCCGTGGAGGTCAAGATCGGGGTGCAGCACGCGCCCCGGGAGATCGTTCTGGAGAGCGGGCTTTCCGCCGAAGAGGTCGAGAGCACGGTCGCCGAGGCTCTCACCGGTAAGGCGCAGCTGCTCAGCCTCACGGACGAGAAGGGCCGCAAGGTCCTGGTGCCGGCCGACCGGATCGCGTACGTGGAGATCGGCGAGCCCAGCACGCGCCGCGTGGGGTTCGGCGCGCTGTAGGCAACACGCTCGACGCAGCGACGGAAAGCGGCCCGGCGGGGAATTCCCCACCGGGCCGCTTTCCGTTCCGGACCGCGCCGGCACGGAGATTCAGGTCCGGTGCGGGGAACGGCCTGCCGGGGAGGGTTGCGTTGCGCGGCCCTCGGGTAGGAGCGCTAACGACCCATTTACCGCCCCGCAACTCGCGAGGTGATCTTCTGTGATCTTGGAATTCCTCGGCTCCGCCGTGCTCGGACTGGCCCTCGCCTGGTTGGCGCTCCGCTCGCTGCCGCAGCGGCTCCCGTCCCGCCGCACCGTCTTCGCCACCGGCACTCTGGGAGCCCTGTTCGGGGCGTTTCTCATGCACTCGGTGCTGGGCCCGGGCCACGCAGTGGCCACGCTGATCGGCGCGGTGCCGGTCGGGGCTGTGACGATCTCGCTGCTGGTCCGCCCCAGTAACCACCGCCTGAGCCGATCAGCGGCGGCCTGAAGCCGTCCGGCACCCGTGGGAACGGGCGCCGGACGGCCGTGGAACCGACTACGCGGCCAGTCCGAGCGCAGCCATCCGCTTGGTGTGCGCCTCGGTGATCCGCGAGAACATCCGCCCGACCTCCGCCAGGTCGAACCCGTCAGCCACACCCCCGACGAGCATCGTCGACAGTGCGTCGCGGTCGGCCACCACCCGCTGGGCCTGCGAGAGCGCCTCGCCCATCAGCCGGCGCGCCCACAGCGCGAGCCGCCCGCCGACACGCGGGTCGGCCTCGATCGCGGCGCGCACCTTCTCGACGGCGAAATTGCCGTGCCCCGTGTCGTCGAGCACGGCGAGGACGAGGGAGCGGGTGTCCGAGTCGAGCCGGACGGCGACCTCACGGTAGAAGTCACTGGCGATCGAATCGCCGACGTAGGCCTTGACCAGGCCCTCCAGCCAGTCCGACGGCGCGGTCTGACGGTGGAAGTCGTCGAGCGCCTTGGCGAACGGCTCCATCGCGCCCGTCGGCTCCACTTCGATCGCGGTCAGCCGGTCCGTCAGCCGCTCGAAGTGATGGAATTCGGCGGAGGCCATCTTGGCCAGCTCGGCCTTGTCGGCCAGCGTCGGCGCGAGTTTGGCGTCCTCGGCGAGCCGCTCGAAGGCCGCCAGCTCCCCGTACGCGAGTGCTCCCAGCAGGTCCACCACCGCTGCTCGGTACTGCGGCTCCACGGATGCGGTGACCCAGTCCTGGGCGGCGATACCCGTGTGCTCGCTCTCTGTCACGGCGCAACCTTTCCGATATGTCAGCGGAGCATCGCATGCGGCTGATACTTTCCTGCCCACGCGTGATGCGTCGGGCAGGGCTTGCCGTCATGAGACTGCTTCGCAGTTGAGTGAGAAGCCCCTCGGGGAGGAGTCACGAAGCGCAGAATAGCCCGCGCTCGGCATCAGGAATGTCCCCCGTCCAGCGCTGCCGGGCGGGGTCGTTTGCGATGCACCCAGCACGGATGCGCGAATCCGGGGTACAGTGGTATTGCGCCTACTGAGTATTTTGGATGTATCAGGGGCGCGAAATTGAACAGGATGCCCGGTCGGTGGCCCGATCGGCTCCGACCCGACAGCCCTCCACGCGGGACGTACACCACGTACGACCGCAGATGAGGGGCCCCTCAGCGGCACGAGCGCTCGAGCGACGGCAGTGGTCCCGCGCCACCCCGGCATCCATGGCCGGATGACCAGCCCCGGCACGGTACGACCCCCAGCGTTCGCCTCGGACCGCGTCTCACAGAAGAGGCAGCACCCTGACTACGTTCCGAGAACTCGGGATTCTTCCCGAGACGGCCGAGGCCCTTGAGGCTGTCGGCATTGAGTCCCCGTTCCCCATCCAGGAGATGACGCTCCCTGTCGCGCTCTCCGGCTCCGATGTCATCGGCCAGGCCAAGACCGGCACCGGCAAGACCCTCGGTTTCGGTCTGCCCCTGCTGGAGCGTGTCACCGTCCCCGCGGACGTGGAGGCCGGCCGGGCCAAGCCCGAGCAGCTGACCGATGCGCCGCAGGCGCTGGTCGTCGTCCCCACCCGCGAGCTCTGTCAGCAGGTCACCAACGACCTGCTGACCGCCGGCAAGGTGCGTAACGTCCGCGTTCTCGCGATCTACGGCGGCCGTGCGTACGAGCCGCAGGTCGAGGCCCTGAAGCAGGGCGTCGATGTGATCGTCGGCACCCCGGGCCGGCTGCTCGACCTCGCCGGACAGCGCAAGCTCGACCTCTCGCACGTCCGCGCGCTCGTGCTCGACGAGGCCGACGAGATGCTCGACCTGGGCTTCCTGCCCGACGTCGAGAAGATCATCACCATGCTTCCGCCGAAGCGGCAGACGATGCTGTTCTCGGCAACCATGCCGGGCGCCGTCATCGGTCTCGCGCGGCGCTACATGTCGCAGCCGACGCACATCCGCGCCACCTCGCCCGACGGTGAGGGCGCGACCGTCGCGAACATCTCGCAGCATGTCTTCCGGGCCCACTCGATGGACAAGCCGGAGATGGTCTCCCGCATCCTGCAGGCCAACGGCCGCGGACTCGCGATGATCTTCTGCCGTACGAAGCGCACGGCCGCCGACATCGCCGAGCAGTTGGAGAAGCGCGGTTTCGCGTCCGGCGCGGTCCACGGCGACCTCGGCCAGGGCGCGCGTGAGCAGGCGCTGCGCGCGTTCCGCAACGGCAAGGTGGACGTACTCGTCTGCACCGACGTGGCGGCCCGCGGCATCGATGTCGAGGGTGTGACCCACGTCATCAACTATCAGTCGCCGGAGGACGAGAAGACTTACCTCCACCGCATCGGCCGGACCGGCCGGGCCGGTGCCAAGGGCATCGCGATCACGCTGGTCGACTGGGACGACATCCCGCGCTGGCAGCTGATCAACAAGGCGCTCGACCTGGAGTTCAACGACCCGGTCGAGACGTACTCCACCTCGCCGCACCTCTTCGAGGAGCTCGACATCCCGGCCGGCACCAAGGGTGTTCTGCCGCGTACCGAGCGGACCCGTGCGGGTCTGCGGGCCGAGGAGATCGAGGACCTCGGCGAGACGGGCGGCCGCGGCCGCAAGTCCTCCGCCGCGTCGGCGCCCGCCGTCCGTGAGGAGCGTGCGCCGCGTACGCCGCGTCAGCGACGTCGTACGCGGGGCGGCGCCTTGGTCGAGGAGACCGCCGCCACCACAGCCACGGTGCCGGCCCCTTGCACCGAGGCGGCCGACGCCCCGTCGCAGGCGCGTACGCCGCGCCGCCGTCGCCGTACCCGCGCCGGTGCCCCGGACGTCGCAGCCGAGACCGCTGTGACCACGGTGGAGGCTCCGGCCGTCGCCGTCGCGACGAAGACCGAGGCCGAGGCCGGGCCCGCGACCGAGACCAAGCCGCGCCGCCGCCGCACCCGGGCCGCCGTCGTGAAGCCGGTCGCGGACGAGGTCGACTTCCAGATCGCGCCGATCTCCGAGCCGGTGCCCGAGGCGAAGACGGTGACCAAGCCGCGTCGCCGCGCCCGCGTCATCAAGCCCGCCGAGGACGAGGTCGACTTCCAGATCGCGCCGATCTCCGAGCCCAGCCCGGAGACCAGGCCGCGTCGCCGCACCCGTGCGGCCGCCAAGCCGAAGACGGAGACTGCGGCCCAGGCTCCCCTCGCCGTGGGCGAGGCGAAGCCGCGGAGGCGGCGGGCACCGCGTTCGGCCGCCGCCAAGACCGAGGGCTGATTGGTCCGGTTCCGCCCCGGACACCGCTCGACAGCCCCTGAGGGGCTTGATTTTGCCGGACGGGCTTGAGGGCGCCCTCAAGCCCGTCCGGCGTTCCAGGACACCGCGACGCCGCTCACTATTTCCCCCGAGGTCGTAACCTCGTCCCATGAGTCGGCCACCCACCTTCACCCCGCCCGCCTGCGCCCGCGCCCGCCAGCTCCGCACCGCGCGTGGAGACTTCGCCGTACTGGACGCCTCGCCACGCACCCCGCCGCGCGGCACCGCCCTCCTGCTGCCCGGTTACACGGGCAGCAAAGAAGACTTCATCGCGCTCCTCGAACCACTCTGTGCCGCCGGGTACCGGACCGTCGCCGTGGACGGTCGCGGGCAGTACGAGACCGAGGGAACGGACCGCCAGGAGACGTACGCACAGGGCGAGTTGGCCTGTGATGTGCTTGCGCAGGCCGCCACTTGCGGCGTCGGCGGCGAGCACGCCGTGCATCTGGTCGGGCACTCGCTCGGCGGGCAGATCGCCCGCGCCGCCGTGCTGCTCGACGCCTCGCCGTTCCGTTCACTGACCCTCATGTCCTCCGGACCCGCCCAGGTCGCCGAGGCCCAGCAGCTCAAGGTGAAGATGCTCAGCGACGCGCTCGCGACGCTGAGCATGGCCGAGGTGTGGGAGGCGATGCGCGCCTTCGACCCGCCCGAGGAGGCGGCGACGGACGGCGAGGCTCTGCGCCGGCGCTGGCTGCGCCACCGGCCCGCCCAGCTGATCGCCACCGGCCGGCAGCTGGCGACCGAGCCGGACCGGGTGGCCGAACTCGCCGCCGTACCTCTGCCCCTCCATGTGCTCTCCGGCGAGCGCGACGACACCTGGCCGGTGCCGCTGCTCGACGAGATGGCGCAGCGGCTGGGCGCGCGCCGCACCCGGATCGCGGGCGCCGAGCACTCCCCCAACACGGACCGCCCGGAGCAGACGGCGGCCGCGCTCGTCTCCTTCTGGGACAGCCTGTAGCGACGGCAGTCGAACTCAGTACTGCGCCTGCAGGTGCTGCCAGAAACCGTCACGCAGCGCCCGCCGTAGATGTGCGTGGCCGCGCAGCGAGTGCTGCAGCAGGCGTTCGGCCTCGACCAGCAGGTCCTGGTCGACGGAGCCGGGCAGGTACGGGTGTCCGGGCAGCAGATCGGCGAGGGACTCGCGGCCCCGCGCGGCCAGCCAGGCCGCGGCGATCTGCGCACCGACGAAGCGGACGTCTTCGCGCGGGGGCGCGGGGGTGTCGTCCTCGTACGTGGTGACGGGGCGTCTGGTGACGTACGGGCGGCAGAAGTCCAGGTCGAAGGTGCGCTGGCTGTCGACCTCCCAGAGCAGCGGTTCGGCCTGGTTGCGCCCCTCCCCCGCCTCGATGCCCCACAGGTGGACCCGGGCCCCGTACCCCTGCGCAGCCTCGACCGCGGACACCAGGTCCTCGTCGCCGCCGACCAGTGCCGCGTCGCTGATGGCGCGGTGCCGGGCGAGCGATTCGAGGTCGCTGCGGATGAGTGAGTCGACGCCCTTCTGCTGGTTGTTGGCGTTGAGGTTGCCGAGTCTGACCTTGACGTCGGGGAGTTCGGCGATGGACTGCTGCTCGACGGTGTGGATACGTCGCCTGGCTCCGTCGTACCAGTACACGCGCAACAGTCTGCTGTCCGCGAAGATCGTGCGGGCCTTGTCGATGAAGGCCTCGATCAGCCCTTCCGCGTCGAGGTCGAAGGAGCGGCGGTCCTCGGTGCCGGTGACGAGCAGTCCGGCCGCGGCGTACACATAGCCCGCGTCCACGAAGATCGCGTGGGTCGAGGGGGTCTTCGACACCTCGGCAAGCACGCGCTGGAGCAGCTCGTTGGTGCGGTCCAGACGCTCGCGGATCTCTGCCTCTTTCATTCGGGCCTCGTCGTGGACCTCGTCGCCGGATCCTGCTCCGTGACCTGCTGGTACTTAGACATCCAAAAAATTTCCTTAGCGTAGGGAATGTTTGCAGTAGGCAAGTCGTTATACCTCGTGGAGCGCGGGACAGCGGTGTCGGGCGCTCTCATCCTTGCGGACGGGTCACCCGTCCTCCCAGTAGTTCTCCAGTAGGAGGATCAGACGAAGGGAAGCCTTGTGCGCTTCGAGATCATGCGACTCGACGATGTCGACGGTACCGCCGTGGACAGCACCGTCGTGGACGCCGCCTCCGTCAACCGGATCGTGCAGCAGGCCGCAGCCATAGGCCAGCGCATCTATATCCGCCCAGCCGAAAGCTCGGCTTCGTAACGCACGAGGTCCAGACGAAGCGCCCCCGTACGGAAGGCCCGTACGGGGGCGCCGTGGTGTCCACGAGGCCGTCAGGAGCTCTGGATGACCTCGGTGACCCCGTTGATGATCTGCTGTACGGCGATGGCGGAGAGCATCATTCCGGCGAGCCTGGTCACCAGCACGACACCCCCGTCCTTGATGACGCGGATGATCAGCAACGAGTAGCGCATGGTCAGCCAGAGCACGATGTGCATGGCTATGATCGCCGACCAGACCGCGATCTGGCTTCCCACACTGTCGGCGTCCTGCACCGCGAGGATCACCGACACGATCGCACCGGGTCCGGCGAGCAGCGGCATGCCCAGTGGCACGAGCGCCACGTTGACGTCCTTGGTCTGCGTCGGCTCGTCGGTCTTGCCGGTCAGCAGATCGAGCGCGATCAGCAGCAGCAGAAGTCCGCCCGCGATCATCAGGGCCGGTACGGAGACATGCAGATAGTCGAGGATCTGCTGGCCGAGCACACCGAAGAGGGCAATCACACCGAAGGCGACGGCCACCGCCTGCAGCGCCATCCTGCGCTGCACCTTGGCGGGGCGGCCCGCGGTGAGGGCGAGAAAGATCGGGGTGATCCCGGGGGGATCCATAATCACAAAAAGCGTAAGAAAAAGGGATCCGAAGACAGCGACGTCGAACACAGTGAGCCTTGCGAGAAGAGAGCGAGAAACGGCCTGAAAAAGCGCATCACGAAGCCATGACGGCGGCCTGGTGGCCGGGTGCGCAAAGGTGGAAAGCAGAAGGGGGGACGAGCGGGCGGTACGCGTCCGGCTGCCTGACAGCGCGGCGAGGGGCTTCACACCCCGGCGACGACGCGTCGTCGCTACGTGGGGCGGGGTCCGCCGGTGCCCGGCACCGGGAAGGCTCCCGTGGCGCGCCGGATGATCTCACCGTAGATCTCGGGGTCGGTGGTGTACTCGCCGAGTCCGACGGTCTTGCGGCTCCCGTGGTAGTCGCTGGACCCGGTCGTCAGCAGCCCCAGCTCCCGGGCGAGCCCGCGCAGCCTGGCCCTGGTCGGCTCGTCGTGCTCCGGGTGGGCGACCTCGATGCCGTCGAGGCCTGCGGCGGCGAGCCGCGCAATCGACGACTCGGGCACCACCGCGCCTCGCTTGACGGCGAGCGGGTGGGCGAAGACGGTGACGCCACCGGCGGCCTTGACCAGCCGGATCGCGTCGAAGGGGTCGAGTTCGTGCTTCTCGACGTATGCGCGTCCGCCGTTGGCGAGCCAGTGGGGCGTGAAGGCGTCGGAGACGGTTTCGACGACGCCGAGCTCGACGAGCGCGGTGGCTATGTGCGGCCTGCCGACCGATCCGTCCCCGGCGATCCTCGTGACCTGCTCCCACTCGATCGGCACGCCGAGCGCCTGGAGCTTGCCCACCATGGTCCGGGCGCGCGGCACCCGGTCGTCCCGCACCAGCTCGCGTTCCCGTGCCAGCTGGGGCTCGTCCGGGTCGAAGAGGTACGCCAGCATGTGCAGGCTCACACCGTCGATCCGGCAGGAGAGCTCGGCGCCGGTGACGAGGGTGAGCCCCTGGGGAAGGGCGGCAACCGCCTCGGCGTGACCGCGCACGGTGTCGTGGTCGGTGAGGGCGACGACATCGAGGCCCGCGGCGGCCGCGTTGCGCACCAGCTCGGCGGGGGTGTCCGTACCGTCCGACGCGGTGGAGTGGGTGTGCAGGTCGATGCGCACGACTCGTACTCCAGTGCTCGGGGCGGACAAGGGGACGTCCAAGGATAACCGGCATTCGAGGGATAACCGACATTCGAGCGGTGCCCTGCCGGGCCCGAAGGTCCTGCGGGCGGACGACGCTGCTTTCGAAACACGCCCTTGCAGGTCGCGGCACTGGCTAGTTGAGCAGGCGCGGTGTGAGCGCCCCGCACGGTACGAGGTCCATCTCACCCCCCGCCTCGCGCAGATCGGCGAGCACCAGCTCGTCGTACATCAGGAGCCCCGACTGCTCGGGCCAGACGATCGCCCAGAGCCAGAGCCCGCGCGCCTCACCCGCGAAGACCGCCCGGTCCTCGGGAGCGCCCTTGACGTGCCACAGCGGGGTGGGGCGTCCGGCGGCGAGCATCTTGACGTCCGGCGGACCGTCGACGTCCAGATAGGGGCCGGGGTCGAGGCCGTCGATCCCGGCGAAGCGCGCTCCGAGTCCGACACCGAGCTCCTCGGTGACGAGCAGCAGCTCACCGATGCCTCCGACGGGGCCGGGGCCGGAACAGGCGACAACGGTGGCACGACCGCCGCTGCGGTCGTCACCAGCGCTCGCCACACCGGTGAACAGCCAGCCCACCGGCAGCGGCCAGGGCATCCACACCGGGACCTGAGCGCGCTGTACCACCACACTCAGCGCCTCGACACTGGGCGGGACGACCGGCTGCAGCGGCTGCACGCTGCCATGCACCGCGCACTGCCAGGTATCAGTGAAGAGACCGGGCGCCCTGACCCGGCCTCCGCACTTCGGGCAACTGGGTTCGCCCCTCATAGCGACCAACGGTCCTCCAGGACCGTCGCCGCGTCAAGGTGATCACGTCCGCAGCGCTCCCCACCAGGAGAATTAGATGTAACTTGCACTCATTAACCTCTCTAACTTATTCTCTGCATGATGCAACGACCTAGTGGAGAGTGAGAACACCTATGCCGGGAGCGGATCCGTTCGATCAGGGAGCGGGTAGCATCCTGCGCCAGCCGAAGGCCGTCTGGGCCACGGCGGGCGCCTCTGTTGTCGCATTCATGGGAATCGGCCTGGTGGACCCGATTCTCCCGTCCATAGCCAAGGGCCTGGAGGCGACGCCGAGCCAGGTGTCGCTGCTCTTCACCTCGTACTTCCTGATCACCGCCGTGGCGATGCTGATCACCGGCTTCGTGTCCAGCCGGATCGGTGGCCGCAAGACGCTGCTGACCGGCCTCGCGCTCGTCGTTGTCTTCGCCGCACTCTCCGGCACCTCGTCGTCCGTGGCCGAACTCGTCGGCTTCCGGGCCGGCTGGGGGCTGGGCAACGCACTCTTCGTATCGACCTCGCTCGCCGTGATCGTCGGTGCGGCGGCCGGCGGCAGCGCGGCGGCAATCCTTCTCTACGAGTCGGCGCTCGGCCTCGGCATGGCCTGCGGACCATTGCTCGGCGCCCTGCTCGGTAACGCCAGCTGGCGTTACCCGTTCTTCGGCACGGCCGCGCTGATGGCGATCGGCTTCATCTGCATCACGGCGTTCCTGAAGGAACAGCCCAAGCCCGCCAAAAAGACCTCGCTGCTCGACCCGGTCAAGGCGCTCGGCCACGGCGGCCTGGCCTCCGTCGCCGCCTCGGCGTTCTTCTACAACTACGCGTTCTTCACGATCCTGGCGTTCACGCCGTTCGTGCTGAACATGACGCCGTACAAGTCGGGCGCGGTCTTCTTCGCCTGGGGTCTGCTGCTCGCGGTCTTCTCGGTGCTCGTCGCCCCGCGGCTGCAGAAGCGCTTCGGATCGCTGAACGTACTCGGCGCCTCGCTGGTGCTGCTCGCCGTCGACCTCCTGATCCTGGGATACGGCAACCACACCACCGCCATCGTCTGCACGATCGTCTCCGGCGCCTTCATCGGCATGAACAACACCGTCTACACGGAGCTGGCGCTCGGTGTGTCGGACGCGCCGCGCCCGGTGGCGAGCGCGGGTTACAACTTCGTCCGCTGGTTCGCCGCAGCCGCCGCCCCGTACCTCGCACCGAAGATCGAGGAGTGGAGCAACATCCACATCCCGTTCGTGGTCGCCGCGGTCGCGGCCGTCGTCGGTGCGCTCGTCATCTGGATCCGGCGTACGGCGCTGACCCATGAGGCTCAGGAGCTGGAGCCCAAGCACGCCACCGAGGACGGCGTCGCGGTCTTCGTCGACGACTGACATCCACGACGCAAACCCGGTTCCGCCCCGCCCGCGGCTCCTCCTCCTGGCTGCGCGGCGGGGCTTCCCGTGTGCCTGGTACGGCGTACCTCTCAGTCCAGCGTCACGGACCCACGCAGCGGATCACGTAGATCCGTACCGTGCGTCAGCCAGCGTTCCTGGAGCGCCTGCGCGCCGCGGACCCGCTTCCACGCGGCCTCGTTGTGTGTCATCGGCAGCAGGGGCAGGAACCGCACCGGCTCCATCGTCCCGCCGGGCTCCCGGCCACCGCCCCGCACGGAGCCGCTGTGCGGCGCAGGCTCATTCAGCTCCAGGTCCTCCACGAGCCCGCCCGGCTCGGCGACCAGTACGGAACGGAACGGCGCCCCGGGCCACAGCGGCTCACCGACGTCCAGCGAGGCGCCGGGCGCCACGATCAAACCCTCGACCTGCGGTGTGGCGGCCATCACGGCCAGCGGGCGCAGCACCTTGTCGGTGTCGGCGAGTCCGGCACGCACGGAGAGGACCAGCTCGGCGCGCGGGCCCTTCACCGGGTCCGCGAGAGCCGCGGTCGGGTCGGCCATCGGCTGTGCGGACATGCCGAGCGTGGCGTAGCGCACCACGTCGCCGTCGACGAAGCGGAGCACCTCGATGCGGTCCGTTCCGAGGAACGTCACCGCAGCGCGCGCATCCGGTTCACCGAGGGCCGTCAGCAGCCGGGCCTCGACCAGAGCAAGAATTTCTCCCATCCTGCGAGCATAGGACGCGTATGGAATGGGCAAAGTAAAGGATTGGCCCTCAGTCGGCTGATAGTCTTGGCCGCTGGTCGGGGCAGCACGCAGAAGCGTCGCTCTCGGTCCCGACGACACGTCATCCCCCACGGGGGACCGGCTGGAGGAGGTGGGGCTGCAATGGATCGAAGTCGATCGTGCAGTACCAACCGCTCTTCCGCTCCTCACCTCTCTTCGGTGATCTGAAGGCTTCTCGGTCAAGGCCCATGGCATTGCGCACGACGGAAGAGCCCCCCTTTTTTGCCTGTCTGTAGCGAACGCCGTCATCGCGCCGCTGCGGTGCCGCCCGCTTTGCGGACGTGAGCACACGTCCCCATTCCGGGCTGTTCCACGTGCCCGACGACGGCCCTCCGTGAAGGAGCCAGCCATGTCGATGATCCGCGACCTGCGCGCCGCTGTGCGCCCGTCCCTGCGCAAGAGCAACGCCCTGCACAACAGTTACGACACCACCCGTGACCCGTCCGCCTCCAGCGCGGTCGTCGACTGCGCGGTCTACCGCGACGGACGGCGCGTGGAGAGCGGCACCTGCCGCACGCCGCACGAGGCGATGCTCCAGGTGCGCGAAGAGGGCGGCTTCGCCTGGATCGGCCTGCACGAGCCGACCGAGGAAGAATTCGCAGGTATCGCCCGGGAGTTCGGCCTCCATCCGCTCGCCGTCGAGGACGCCGTCCACGCCCACCAGCGGCCCAAGCTGGAGCGGTACGACGACACGCTCTTCACCGTCTTCAAGACCATCCACTACGTCGAGCACGCCGAGCTCACCGCGACCAGCGAGGTCGTCGAGACCGGCGAGGTGATGTGCTTCACCGGCAGGGACTTCGTCATCACCGTCCGGCACGGCGGCCACGGCTCGCTGCGCGCGCTGCGGCACCGGCTGCAGGACGACCCCGAGCTGCTCGCCAAAGGGCCCTCCGCCGTCCTGCACTCCATCGCCGACCATGTCGTCGACGGGTACATCGCGGTGGCGGGCGCCGTCCAGGACGACATCGACGAGGTGGAGATCGAGGTCTTCTCCACCCCCGCGAAGGGCAGCCCGCGGGGCTCGGACGCGGGCCGGATCTATCAGCTCAAGCGTGAGGTCCTGGAGTTCAAGCGGGCCGTGTCGCCGCTGCTGCGGCCGATGCAGCTGCTCAGCGAGCGGCCGATGCGGCTGATCGACCCGGACATCCAGAAGTACTTCCGTGACGTCGCCGACCACCTGGCGCGGGTGCACGAAGAGGTCACCGGCTTCGACGAACTGCTGAACTCGATCCTCCAGGCCAGCCTGGCGCAGGCGACCGTCGCGCAGAACGAGGACATGCGCAAGATCACATCCTGGGCGGCCATCGTCGCCGTACCGACGATGATCTGCGGCGTCTACGGCATGAACTTCAAGCACATGCCCGAGCTGGGCTGGCGGTACGGCTACCCGATGGTGCTGGGTGTCATCGGAGTGGTCTGCTTCTCCATCCACCGCACACTCAAGCGCAACGGCTGGCTCTGAGACCGACCGGTAAATGGTCGGTCTAATAGAGTTCGGGTATGACTGCTGCTGCCGCTGACGTGCCGCTGGGCCGGGCTCTCGTCGAGGAGGCCACCAAGAAGTCGGGGCTCATCTGGGTGCGGGGCACCGGGCACGCGCGGGCGCTGTGGCACGTATGGCACGAGGGTGCGGTGTGTCTGGTCGGCGACGGCCCCGGCGAGCAGCCGCTCCCGGCCGGCCTCGGCGACGGGTCCGCCGCCGAGGTGACCGTGCGCAGCAAGGACAAGGGCGGCCGGCTGATCGCCTGGACGGCCGCCGTGACGGAGCTCGCCCCGCACTCCGAGGAGTGGGAGGCGACCGTCGCCGAGCTCAAGGGCAAGCGGCTGAACGCACCGGACGCCGAACAGATGACGGAGCGGTGGGCGCGCGAGTGCCGGGTGCTGCGGCTGACACCCGGCGAATTCCGTACGGAGCTGCCGGACGGCTCGCTGGCCGCCGCGCCCCTGCCGACTTCCGCGACCACACGGCGGCCGGTGCCGGCCGGACTTCCGCGACTGCTGAAGCGGGGACGCAAGAGCTGACCTGGGCAGGGCCTCGTCCGCCCCTGATCCGCCGGGCAGAGCCCTCTGCGGGCGCCGATCAGGCCCCCTCCGAAGACGCGTACCGTGCGGTCCGCCACGCACCGGCACGCACGCGTCCGATCGGAGGCCACCCGACAGCCTCTCAGGAGGACGTCTTGGGCAGCTGCTGCCCGTAGTCAACCGTGTCGGTCTTCGCCGGGACCTCCAGCTCGAAGTCCTTGCCCCAGTCCGACAACGTCACGGTCCCCCCGCCACCGCCGCGCGCGAATCGCAACGGATACGGGGTGCCCTCCAACGAGACATCGAGCGTGCCGCCCGCGCCCTTGCCGCCCGCGATCTGAACGGTCCGGGTCGGACCGACCTTCTTCCGGTCGCCCTTGTTGAGAGTGCCGTGCAGGGTGAGCAACCCGTCGAGCAGCAAATCCTTGTCCGTGAATCCGCGCAGCTGTTTGTAGGTGGGGTCGTCCTCGGGCACCTTCACGTACTTGTTCTGCAGCTTGTCCGCCGCAGCCCCGCCCGCTTCGCTCTCGGCGCCGGACTCCTCGTCGTGGCTCCAGAAGCCCGAGTCCGCCTTCAGATAGAGCTCGTCACCGATCCGCAGCAGCTCGAAGGTGCTGTCCTTCGAGGCGACGGAGCCGATGCCGCCGTTCTCCTTGAGCTGCATATTGAGCGTGTACGTGCCGCCCTTGCTGACCAGTTTCCCGGCGAGGCGCACCGCATCGGCGGAGTCCGCCGCGGTCTGCGCCTTCTTCTCGATCTCCGTGGCGGTGAGCTTGCCGACGCCGTTGGTCCCCTTGTCCGGATCCTCGCCCCCGCACGCCGCGAGGGCAGCGGTCAGCCCCACACAGAGCCCCACGGCGAGGGCGGTCCGGCGGCGTCGGGCCCGGACGGGCGGAACGGAAGAGGTCACGGGCGCACTGCCTCTCATCTGCATCGCGGGGGTGGCAGACGGCAGCGTACCTGTGCCGTTCACACCTTCCGGCAGAGAGCCGTACGGACGGATTCACCGGGGCGGCCCGGAGCGGTACGGGCTAGCCTGATCCCGTCATAACGGTTAATTAGCTGACAAACGGACCGGGCAGAGAAGTCGACACGGAAGAAGGAGGCGCACCATGGCGGCAGGCGCCCCCCGGATCTTCGTCTCACACCTCGCCGGCGTCCCGGTCTTCGACCCCACCGGCGATCAGGTGGGCCGCGTCCGCGACTTGGTCGCGATGCTGCGGATCGGCGGTCGGCCGCCTCGGCTGCTCGGCCTGGTCGTCGAGGTACTCAGCCGTCGCCGGATCTTCCTCCCGATGACCCGGGTGACGGGAATCGAGTCCGGTCAGGTCATCACCACCGGTGTGGTCAACATGCGGCGCTTCGAACAGCGGCCCACCGAACGACTTGTGCTCGGCGAGTTCCTGGACCGACGGGTCCACCTCGTGGAGACCGGCGAGGAGGTCACCGTCCTCGATGTCTCCATTCAGCAGCTCCCGGCCCGCCGCGACTGGGAGATCGACAAGTACTTCGTACGCAAGGGAAAGGGCGGGGTGCTGCGGAATTCAAAAGGGCGCATCGCGCTTAGTTGGAGGGGCGGTGGCGGGAGGCGGGGGGGCGAGACCCTGACGGTCGGCTGGTCGGCGGTCAGCGGATTCTCGCTGGAGGAGGAAGGACAGGGCGCCGAGTCCCTGGTCGCCACGTTCGAGCAGCTGCGCCCGACCGACGTGGCCAACGCGCTGCACCATCTGTCGCCGAAGCGGCGGGCCGAGGTCGCCGACGCGCTCGACGACGACCGGCTCGCCGATGTCCTGGAGGAGCTTCCCGAGGACGACCAGGTGGAGATCATCGGCAAGCTCCAGGAGGAGCGCGCCGCCGACGTCCTGGAGGCCATGGACCCGGACGACGCGGCCGACCTGCTGTCCGAACTCCCCGACGAGGACAAGGAGCGGCTGCTGACCCTGATGCGTCCGGACGACGCGGCGGATGTGCGGCGCCTCATGTCGTACGAGGAACGGACCGCCGGCGGTCTGATGACCACCGAGCCGATCATTCTGCGGCCGGACGCGACCGTCGCCGACGCGCTCGCGCGGGTCCGGCAGGCGGATCTGTCCCCCGCGCTCGCCGCCCAGGTGTACGTGTGCCGCTCACCGGACGAGACACCGACCGGCAAGTACCTGGGCACCGTGCACTTCCAGCGGCTGCTGCGGGATCCGCCGTACGCCCTGGTCAGCTCGATCGTCGACAGCGATCTCGTCCCTCTCACGCCGGACACGCCGCTGCCGGCCGTGACGAGCTATCTGGCCGCGTACAACCTGGTCTCGGCACCGATCGTGGACGAGGGCGGATCGTTGCTCGGCGCGGTGACCGTCGACGACGTGCTCGACCACCTGCTGCCCGAGGACTGGCGGGAGACCGACCTCCACGGTGAGGAGGAGGTCGGCGGTGGCCGCTGAGGACCGCGCAAAAGGAGCGGCGGGTGCCTCGGATATCGCGCGCCCGCCCCGTTACCGGCTGGACCAGCCGAAGGCTCCGCGGCGGCGGCTGCTGCCCGAATACGACCCCGAGTCGTTCGGCCGGCTCTCCGAGCGGATCGCCCGGTTCCTGGGCACCTGGCGATTCATCGCCTGGATGACACTGTTCATCTTCGCCTGGGTGGTCTGGAACGCTTTCGGGCCCGTGGCGTTGCGGTTCGACGGGTACCCGTTCATCTTCCTGACGCTGATGCTGTCGCTCCAGGCCTCGTACGCGGCCCCGCTGATCCTGCTCGCGCAGAACCGGCAGGCCGACCGCGACCGGGTCACCTACGAGCAGGACCGCAAGCAGAACGAGCGCTCCATCGCGGACACCGAGTACCTCACCCGGGAGATCGCGTCACTGCGGATGGGGCTCGGCGAGGTCGCCACCCGCGACTGGATCCGCTCCGAACTGGAAGACCTCGTGAGGGACCTGGACGACCGGCAGACCCCGTTCCCGGCCGAGAGCGAAGAAGAACGCTGACCGGGCTGCTCACACGTAGCAGCGGGCGCCACCACCCCTGCAACAAGCGCCGCGCGCACCCGTACTATCGACAGTATGGCTACGGAAGACGCGGTGCTTGAGGCACTGGCGACAGTGAACGACCCGGAGATCCACCGTCCGATCACCGAACTCGGCATGGTGAAGTCGGTCGAGATCGATGCTGACGGTGCAGTCGCTGTCACGGTCTATCTCACGGTCTCCGGCTGCCCGATGCGCGAGACGATCACCAAGAACGTGACCGACGCGGTCGCCCGCGTCGAGGGCGTCTCGCGGGTCGACGTCACGCTCGAAGTGATGAGCGACGAACAGCGCAAGGAACTCGCGTCCTCGCTTCGCGGCGGCACGGCGGAGCGCGAGGTGCCGTTCGCCAAGCCCGGCTCGCTGACCCGCGTCTACGCGGTGGCCTCCGGCAAGGGCGGCGTCGGCAAGTCGTCGGTCACGGTGAACCTGGCAGCAGCGATGGCGGCCGACGGTCTCAAGGTCGGTGTCGTGGACGCGGACATCTATGGGCACAGCGTGCCGCGGATGCTCGGCGCGGACGGCAAGCCGACCCAGGTCGAGAACATGATCATGCCGCCGTCGGCGCACGGCGTGAAGGTCATCTCCATCGGCATGTTCACCCCGGGCAACGCCCCTGTGGTGTGGCGCGGGCCGATGCTGCACCGAGCACTCCAGCAGTTCCTCGCCGATGTGTACTGGGGCGACCTGGACGTCCTGCTGCTCGACCTGCCGCCGGGCACCGGTGACATCGCGATCTCGGTGGCACAGCTCGTGCCGAACGCCGAGATCCTGGTCGTCACGACCCCGCAGCAGGCGGCGGCCGAGGTCGCCGAGCGGGCCGGTGCGATCGCCGTGCAGACCCACCAGAAGATCGTCGGTGTCGTCGAGAACATGTCGGGCCTGCCGTGCCCGCACTGCGACGAGATGGTCGATGTGTTCGGTACCGGTGGTGGCCAGAAGGTCGCCGAGGGTCTGACGAGGACGGTCGGCGCGGAGGTGCCGGTGCTCGGCTCCATCCCGATCGACGTACGGCTGCGCGAGGGCGGCGACGAGGGCAAGCCGGTCGTCCTGTCCGACCCCGACTCCCTGGCCGGCAAGGCACTTCGCACCATCGCGGACAAGCTGGGAGGCCGTCAGCGCGGCCTGTCGGGCATGTCACTGGGAATCACCCCGCGCAACAAGTTCTGAGCGGGGACGAAGGCGTCGCCGGACGGGCCTGATTTTAACGGCCTGATCCACTCTCTATCGTGCACCAGGCCGTAAGGCCGTCCGGCAACTGAGGACGAAGCGACAACCGGCCACGACCGGTCACCGCAACCGCCCGCGCTACGCGTACGCCGCGATGTCGCCGACCACCGAGAAGCCCAGCCCGTACGCGCTCATACCCCGCCCGTACGCCCCGATGTGCACCCTGCCCTGCGCCGACCCCGCCAGCACCCAGCCGAACTCGGACTCGCGGTAGTGGAACGGCATCGGGACACCGTCCACCGGCAGCGACAGCACCGACCACGAGGGACCGTCCAGATCGTCGGCGAGTTCGAACGCCGTCTCCGTCTGCTGGTCCAGCCAGTGGTCACGGCGTGTGTGATCCATCTGCGGGGGCCACGTACAGGCGAGCAGACCGGACCCGGCCAGCCAGGCCGCGGAGGAGACCGTGGTCGCGTCCAGAACCCCCGTGCCGTCGCCGCTGCCCCGCACCGGGCTGCTGGCCACCGTCACGACGACGGCGAATCGTTGCTTCTCGGCACTCGAGTCGGCCCGTACCGACGGCTCGTCACCGTGCCCGATGGAACCGTGCTGCACCGTGCCGTCCGCCGCGGTGCCCACTTGCATCAGCCAACGCGGCCCGGTGAAGGCCTCGTCCAGTCCGTACCAGGGAAACGGAGCTGCCAGATAACCGTCGACAGTACGCCGGGCCGCCGCTACCCCCTCCACGGTGACATTGCTCGGCGCACCTTCCGCGCCCACCCGACTCGTCGTCTCCATCTGCCCGGCCGCCTCCTCGATCCCTTGCGTCCGGAGCGGCCAGCCCCCACGGGCGTCCTCACAACCGGACAGATGGAGAATAGCCATACCGTCCGGACGAGCCGGGATTGACTGCTGTCAGGTGGCGTCTGCGTCGAACGGCGGGCGGTCGTCCTTCGCGGGCTGTTCACGCTTCTTGAGCAGGTCCGGAGCACCGGCGGAGCCGTTGGCCGCGGTGATCGCCGAACCGCTCGACACGCCGCTCAGGGAGTCCGCGGACTCGACGGCCACGCTCTCCCGGCCGTTCACCGCGTCGGTGACATCGGCCAGATCCTTACGCAGGTCGAAGCTCTCGCGGATCTCCTTCAGCCCCAGATCGTCATTGCCGTCCATGAGCTGCTTGCGGACAAACGTCTTGGGGTTGAGGTCCTCGAACTCGAAATCCTTGAACCCCGGGCCGAGCTCCGTACGGATGTCCTCCTTGGCATTATCCGAGAATTCACGGATCTTACGGAAGAAGCGCGAGGCGTCCTGGATAACCTTGGGCAGCTTGTCCGGGCCGAAGATCAGCACGCCCAGGATCGCGAGCGTCACCAGCTCGAGTGCGCCTATGTCATTGAACACCCTGTTGCTCCTCGTGTTCTCCGAGACCAGGTCGGTTGTGGTCCGGACCCGCCCACGGTACCGGTCGGAAGTGTCCGCGCGGTAGCGTGCCGTGGCTGTCACGTGCCGGTTGCCGAACCAAGAGTCAAAGAGATGGACAGGTCTTTACCACCGCGGGTCAGGCCGAGGTCAAGTCGGTCGCCGGGCCGGTGGGCGCGGATCTTCACGATCAGCTCCTCGCCGCTGTGCACCCGCTCGCCGTCCACCTCGGTGATGACGTCGCCCGGCTTGATCCCGGCCCTGGCCCCGGGCCCGTCGGGTATCACCGCAGGCTTGCCGGCCTCACCCTTCGCGCCGACCTTGGCGCCGTCCCCCGTGTACTTCATGTCCAAAGTGACGCCGATCACCGGGTGGGTGGCCTTCCCGGTGTTGATCAGCTCCTCGGCAACCCGCTTGCCCTGATTGATCGGAATGGCGAATCCCAGGCCGATGGAACCGGCCTGGCCGCCCTCGGTCGTCGAACCGTTGTCGGCGGCACGGATGGCGCTGTTGATGCCTATGACATGGGCATCGGAGTCGACGAGCGGACCGCCGGAGTTGCCCGGGTTGATCGGTGCGTCTGTCTGCAGCGCGTCGACGTAGCTGATGTCGCTGCCGTCGCCCTTCTCGCCGCCCGCGGTGATCGGCCGGCCCTTGGCGCTGATGATGCCGGAGGTCACGGTGTTGGACAGGTCGAAGGGGGCACCGATGGCCACCACGGGGTCGCCGACCTGCACATTGTCGGAGTTGCCCAGTGGCAGCGGCTTGAGGCCGGAGACTCCGGTGACCTTGACCACGGCCAGGTCGTAGCCGCTGTCCTTGCCGACGACCTTGGCGCGCGCGGTTTCGCCGCCGCTGAACGTCACAGTGATCTCGCCGGCGGACCCGGCCGGGGCGACGACATGGTTGTTGGTGAGGATGTGGCCGGAGTCGTCGAGAACGAATCCGGTACCGGTGCCGGATTCAGTGCTGCCGCTGACATGGAGAGTGACCACGCTGGGCAGGGCGCTGGCGGCGATGCCCGCAACACTGTCGGGGGCGCGGCCGACGCTGCTTGGGCCGGTCTGCGGAAGCTCGACCTGGGTGAGGCCGCCGTTGCGCTCGACGTAGGCGCCGATGCCGCCGCCGATGCCGCCCGCCACCAGCGCGAGCAACACCCCACCGACGAGGAGGGAGCCGCTGCGGTTCTTTTTGCGGCCGACGGCCCCGAGCGGCGGGCCCGAGCTGGTCAGCGGCTGCCGGGGCGCACCCCAGGGGTCGTACTGGAGCCACTGCGTCGACTGGGGCTGCTGAGGCGCATGAGGCGGGGGCGTGAAACCGGGGGCGGGCGCGATGGAGATGCCGGCGCCGTTCGTCCCCGCGTACTGCGGGGGTACGGCAGTGCTGTGTGCCGGAGTCGGGGCCGGTCGCTGTACGGGTGGTGCGGGCGCCCAGGGGCCGGGCCCACCGTACGGCGGGGTGCTGTACTGATCGGGCTCGTGCAGTGGCGCCACGGGATGCGTGGCCGGTGCGGAGGCCACGGGCTCGGGTACGGGCGGGGATGTCACCCGCTCGGGGGCCGACGGCTGGGGCAGCGCGTCGGCTGCGTGCGCTTCCGTCACGTCCGCCACGTCAGTCACATCGGCCGTGGGCACCGCGTCCTCGACGGAGGACGGCTCGTCCGGCGCTGTGCGCGTGGTGCCTTGCGGCGTGGGCCGGCTCCACCACTTCGCCTTCGGCCCGGTGGACTTCGCGTCTTCCATGCTCTCCCCGCAACTGGCCTCTGCACGCCCCGACAGGGGCGTCCCTCCCGGAATTCCTCCCGGAATTCAACCAGGTTTGCGAATGTCTGCGCAGACTCCGGTCACCGCTGGGAGGAAAGTGGCAGACCGGGCCCGGCGGGGGTGGGGAGGGCCGGGGCCGAGGGGGGCGCCCAGGACGGCGCGGAGGGCTGCGAGGCGAGTCGTCCGAACACCTGGGCGAAGAGCGGGGTGGTGCCGGTTGGTGGTATCAGCGGTGGCGCGGACACATTGGTCAGAACCGGAACGGCGACGGTGCTCCCCGCGAGACTTCCCGTGGAGAGCAGCGCGGGAGCGGTGGAGGACACCGCCGGTGTGACTTCCGGCATGGGGGCCGGTGGGGCAGCGGCCGCGGTCGAGCGGTCGCCCGCCTCCGTCGCGGCAAGGGTGCCCTGGCTGCCGCCACCGCGGCGGCTCGCCGAGCTGCCACTCTCGCTACGGGACGAGGTATCGGGTGGGTTCACCGCGTTTCCGGCGCCTGCGGCCCGGGCCGGGGAACTGGCACCCGCGCCCGTCGGCAGGGCACCGCCCAAGGCGATGGCCGCCAGCGATACGGCGCTGGCGGCTGCGAAGGCGAACCTCCGGCCGCGCCACGGCGACCGGTCTCCCTCACGGCCGACCTCATGGATCCGGAAGGCCGAGCGGGAGGAGCCACCCGGCAGTACGGCGGTCGAGCCGTGCGGGGCCGGCAGGAAGCCAAAACTCCCAAGTGGCGAATTCTCCGGCGAGTCCGCGCGACTGCCGGGCGCCTGGATCACGGGGAAGAGCCCGTCGGCGAAGCGCCCGGAGCCGCCAAATGGTTTCCCCCGGTTGTCGTCGTCACCCCCCGGTCCCCCGGGAAGACCCTGCAGCCGGGCGAGGAACGCCTCGGACGGCGAAGGCGGGACCGACTGCGCGAAGACGCTCTTCAGGCGCCGCTGGGCGGAAGCCTCGGCCTTGCACTTGGCGCAGGTCGCGAGGTGGGCGAGCACCCGCTCGCGGGTGTCGTGTTTCAGCTCGCCGTCGACAAGTGCGGCAAGCCGGTCCCCCAGGTGTTGTTCCGCGGGGGTCGGAACTGTGCCACTCACGCCGTTCCGCCCTCCCCTGCCAGGATCGCGCCCGCCAGGGAGCGCTGCTCGGCACGGGCCTCGGGCGAACGGTGCCGCAGCGCCTTGCGCAGATGCGAGCGACCGCGGTGGATACGGCTGCGCACGGTGCCGAGCTTCACGCCCAGCGTCGCGGCGATCTCCTCGTACGAGAGGCCCTCGATGTCACAGAGCACGACGGCGGCACGGAATTCGGGCGCGAGGGTGTCCAGCGCCTGCTGTACGTCCGCGTCGAAATGAGTGTCGTTGAAGACCTGCTGCGGGGACGGCTCACGGCTCGGCAGCCGCTCGGCGGCGTCGTCGCCGAGGGAGTCGAAGCGGATCCGCTGCTTGCGACGGACCATGTCCAGGAACAGGTTGGTCGTGATGCGGTGCAGCCAGCCTTCGAAGGTGCCCGGCGTATAGGTCGACAGTGACCGGAACACGCGCACGAAGACCTCCTGCGTGAGGTCTTCCGCATCGTGCTGGTTGCCCGTCAGTCGGTAGGCAAGTCGATAGACACGGCCACTGTGCGTGCTGACGATCTCTTCCCAAGAGGGCGGCATCCACGCCTGGGAGTGCGCATCTGCGACGAAGGTCGCGGTCGGTGCGGAGTGGTTGGAAGAACGGTCAGCAATGTTGGTCACGGATTTCGGCTCACCCGCCGACCTGAGGAAGCGCCGCAGCACTCCTCTCCGATCCACAGGCGCAGCCGCACCTCCCCTATCGGCTCTGGTGGTGTCCAGTGGAGCCCCTACCATAGCGACCTCGCCCGTTAGCTCCGGATAAGCCTTTTTCCTGCTCGGGCCGGGGATCATCCCCGGAACCGCCGGCCCGTGGCTCCCGGACCCGATCTGTCGGCCGTTCCCACGGGCTTTCCCCTGCCTCTGCCTAACGCCCGGTCCCATCTGCGGGTTCCCGGGTGCAGCGGATACAGTCACCGTTGCGCCAACTACGGGGACAGGAGAGGGTCATTACCGCCAACCGGCAGACGAGCTTGGCGTTCGCCGACGCCTTTGTCGCCGAGGACGAAGCATTGCTCTGGGCCAGGGACCGGGCTCGGGAGGCAGGGCTCCGCTCGGTGTCGCCAGGTACCGGCGCCGCGCTGCGCTTGCTCGCTGCCACGACGGACGCCAAAGCGGTGGCCGAGATCGGCACCGGGACCGGCGTGTCCGGACTCCATCTGCTGCACGGCATGCGGCCCGACGGGGTGCTGACCACGGTCGACCCGGAGCCGGAGCGCCAGCAGTTCGCCCGTGAGGCGTTCCGGGCCGCGGGGTTCGCCGCCAATCGGGCCCGCTTCATTCCCGGCCGCGCCCTGGACGTACTGCCCCGGCTCGCGGACGGCGGATACGACCTGGTGTTCTGCGACGGCGACCGGCTGGAGAGCCTGGACTGCCTCGCTGAATCGTTGCGCCTGCTGCGACCTGGTGGCCTGGTCTGCTTCGAGGGCGTCTTCGCGGACGGTCGTACGGTCGACTCGGCGGCGCAGCCCGCGGAGGTGCTGCGGCTGCGGGAGCTGCTGCGTGCGGTGTGGGAGAGCCAGGAGCTGATGGCGACGGTACTGCCGGTGGGCGACGGATTGCTGTGCGCGGTGCGGCGGGGCTGAGAGGGTGCCGGGTGGCAGGGGCCCTTGCCCCGCACCCGGGGCAGCCGGGTGTGTCCTCAATCGCCGGACGGCTTGGTTCCGTTGAGTCCGAACGCATCACTGCCCCGGCACAGGACACCGTGCCGGGGCAGTGATGAAGTGTGGGCGCCTCTGCTCAGCCGACGACCTTCTTGAGGGCATCGCCGAGTGCATCGGCCTCGTCCGCAGTCAGCTCCACGACAAGCCGACCGCCGCCTTCGAGCGGAACGCGCATGACGATGCCCCGCCCCTCCTTTGTCACCTCGAGCGGGCCGTCGCCCGTCCGCGGCTTCATGGCCGCCATGCTCGTTCCCCTTCCTGAAACCAGCTCATCGCAACCGGCGGCCCCATGACAGGCGCTGTGTCACCGGCATCGAACACATTGCTTCCAGGCCATTATCCCGCATCACAGACCCCAATGACCAACATCGGTCGGCATCTCTTGCGCAACGCGCTCTCTCAAAACCACCCAATTCGGCGATCCAGCTGCGATACTCCGTCCCCTTCACCCCTCCATCGGACCGCAATTGTTAGACGCAGGTCACATGTTCGCTCCCGCCGCGTCGGCCATGCTTGCCTGGACAGGCATTGCCCAAGGTGCAGAGGGGACAGCGAAATGGCCGACCAGATGGCGGACAGCGTGCTCTACGAAGTGAGCGACGGACTCGCGGTGATCACGATCAACCGTCCCGACGCGATGAACGCCATGAACACCGCGGCCAAGGTGGCGCTCCGTGACGCGCTGGAGTCCGCGGCCGCCGACACCGCCGTACGGGCCGTTCTGCTCACCGCGACCGGGCGCGCGTTCTGCGTCGGCCAGGATCTGAAGGAGCACGTCGGCAAGCTCGACGAGGCCCGTGAGTCAGGCAGCGGTAACGCGCTGAGCACCGTGCAGGAGCACTACAACCCGATCGTGCGGGCCATCACCGAGATGCCCAAGCCGGTCGTCGCCGGGGTGAACGGTGTCGCCGCCGGTGCCGGTTTCGGGTTCGCGCTCGCCTGCGACTACCGGGTGGTCGCCGACACCGCCTCGTTCAACACCTCCTTCGCCGCAATCGCCCTCACTGCCGACTCAGGCATCTCCTGGACGCTGCCCCGCCTTATCGGGCAGAGCCGCGCCGCCGACCTGCTGCTCTTCCCACGCTCGATCTCCGCGCAGGACGCCCATGAGCTGGGCATCGTGAACAAACTGGTGCCCGCCGCCGACCTGGCCGCAGAGGCCGCCGCCGTGGCCCGCACCCTGGCGTCCGGCCCCACGATGGCGTACGCCGCGCTCAAGGATTCCCTGGCCCACGGCGCCGGTCACACGCTGAGCGAGACATTGGAGAAGGAGAACGAACTCCAGACGAAGGCGGGCGCGTCCGAGGACCACACGATCGCGGTGCAGGCGTTCCTGAACAAGGAGAAGCCGACGTACCTCGGCCGGTAGCCGCCAGCCGGGTCTAGGGCGTGTTTCGAAAGTCCCGTCGTCCGCCCGAAGGGCGGGCCCCGCGGCGTCTGGTGCGTGCGATCGCAAGGCGGAGGGTCGTCCTCGTA
>NZ_JBEOYU010000017.1:0-123550 GCF_040297265.1 Streptomyces sp. NPDC001832 | reverse complement strand
CACCTGGTGCCGCTCCACCACATCCACCCACGCCGACTCCACCACCGACGCCTCCAACACCCCACCCACACGCACCACCAACGGAACGTTGTAGGTCGGGGACGATCCTTCGAGCCGGTCGAAGAACCACATCCGCTGCTGGGCGTAGGACAACGGGAACATGCTCACCCTCCAAGGAAGTTTCAAAGCGATAGCGCGGCGTCCGGGAGGGCCGTCAGGAGCGGCGCACCAGCGCGGGACGCGCGGGGGCCGTTCGTGCGGCGTCCTCCACGGCCGCGGCGAGGCCGGCAGCCGTGGGGCTCTCGAAGATCTTCCGCAGTTCGAGGTCCACCCCGAAGACGGTGCGCAGTTCGCTCCACAGCCGCATCGCGCGCATCGAATGTCCGCCTCGGTCGAAGAAGTTGTCCTCGGTGGCCACGGAGTCGAGGTCCAGCACTTTGGCCATCACTGCGGCGACCTTGGCCTCGGTCTCGGACCGGGACGGGTGTTGGTCTGCGGCGTTCATGATTGCGGTTCCCCGTTCGATGTGGATGGACAGAAGGAGGCGGCTTGGTGGCCTACCAGCGGCGGGTCTCGCCGAAGAAGTCCGGGATCGTCAGCAGTCGCCCTTCGGCGGCGGCCTGCGCGTGGACGAAGTGGCCGACGGCCAGGTCGAGAACGCCCAGGCCGAAAGGCGAGAAGACGGTGGCCAGCTGCGGGTCGGTCCGCACCTGTCCCGTGAGCACCTGGGCGAGGGTTCCGGTGACGAAGTCCCGGTTGCCTGTGAGCTGTTCGGCCAGATGCGGTGAGGTGTCCGCCTTCATGCAGTGCTCGACGTCGTCGAGCACGTTGTTCGTCGTGAGCAGCAGTTCCGGGGCCAGGTCGCGTAGCGAGACGTTGAGGACCAGCTGCCCGGGCCGCAGGGCGCGGCCGGCGGGGATGTGGGGGCGCAGCGCGGTGGTGGCGAGCACGACCAGGTCACAGTCGAGGGCCTCGTCGGCGGTCGCCGTGCGGGAGGCGGCCCCGTACTCGGTCGCGAGGTGGCCGGCCAGGGCCTGCGCCGAGGGCGCGTCGATATCGTGGCAGCGTACGTCTGTGAGCGCTGTGCCCGCATGGTGCAGGTATCGGCAGATGGTCCGGGCGATGACTCCGCCGCCCAGCACTCCGATGCTGGTGGGGGCGGCAGGGCCCAGGGTCGTGGCGGCGAGCGCGGCGGACGCGGCCGTGCGCGCGGCGCTGATGCCGGCCGCTTCCAGCAGGGCGAACGGGTAGCCAGTCGTGTAGTCGTTGAGGACCAGTACCGCCGAGGCGCGCGGTAGTCCCGACTCCACGTTGCGCGGAAAGCTCGCTATCCACTTGATTCCGGCGACATCGCTGGCTCCCCCGAGATGGGCAGGAAGCGCGATGATCCGGGAGTCCGGCTTTTCTGGAAACCGCAGGAAATAGCTGTCCGGATTCACGCTGTCGCCTGCTTCATGGGTGAGATAGGCATCGCGGACGCAGGCGATGACGTCCTTCTCCCGGCCCACCAGTATCGCCATGACATCGCTTCCGCTAAGCACGGAGAATTCAGGCACGTTCGTTCCTCTGAGTCTCGTGGTGGTCAGCCCGGCAGGTATTCGGCTTCTCTTCGCTCCGTGCCGGCGGAGAGGGTTTCGGCCCCAAATCGCTCGACGACCCAGTCGTCGTTGTAGATGGTGTCGAGGTAGCCCTCCCCCATGTCCGGGGAGATGGCCAGGACCCGGCTGCCGGGGGCGATCCGGTCGCTGAGCGCGGTGACGGCCGCCAGCGTGCTGCCGGAGGAGCCGCCCAGTAGGAGCCCGTGTTCACGGGCGACCCGGCGGCAGGTGCGGACGGCGTCCCGCTCGTCGACGAGGACCTTGTGGAACGAGCCGTCGTCCGTGAAGATCTCGGGGACGCGGCTGGCGCCGATCCCGGGGATCCAGCGCCGTCCGGGGCCTCCGCCGAACGTCACCGAGCCCACGGCGTCGACCGCGACGACGTTCGTCGAAGCCCCCGCCTCACGCAACCCCCGCACGCAGCCCATCAGCGTCCCCGACGTCCCGGTGCCCACGAACAGCCAGTCCGGTGCGCCGAAGCCCGCGAGGATCTCGCCGACCGTGTGCGTGCTGTGGGCCGTGGCGTTGACCGGGTTGGCGTACTGGTTCAGCCACACGAGGCGGGAGTCGGCCGCGGCGCGACGACGGATGTACTCGATGCGGGTGGCGAGGTAGCCGCCCGCCCGGTCTCGCTCGTCCACGATCACGACGTCGGCGCCGAGCGCCCGGATGAAGCGCAGGGTGCGCGCGTTCACGTTGGGGTCGGTGACCAGGGTGATGCGGTAGCCCCGGGCGGCGCAGATGGAGGCGAGGGCCACACCCAGGTTTCCCGAGGTGGATTCGATGAGTTCGCATCCCGGCGTGATGCGTCCTCGCGCCTCGGCGTCGAGGATCATTTCCCGAGCCGTTTTCAATTTGATGGATCCAGCCGGGTTGAGACCCTCGATCTTGACATATATGGAGAATTCTGTCGCGAATCCAGGGAGTTCCATGAAACGGTCTCCCGATGAGACATCGTAGATTCGTCGTGGTATCAATGCCCCTCCGCACATCACGGGTCGGACGAGCAACCCATCTCTCGAACCCTAACCGCGCTTTCCTCGCGCCTTTCGGCATTCCCACCGGCAGTGCGGGGGCAGTTGTCAGCCTGTTGCCGCTACGCGGAAAGCACCGGCGATCTCGTCCGCCACATCCTTCTGGTTGGCCTCGTCCAGCAGGTAGAAGTGGCCTCCGGGAAAGACCCGGTTGCGCAGGCCCGCACCGGCGCGCCGACTCCAGCGGGTGAGTTCGGCGGTCTCGGTAAGCGCGTCGTCGTGGCCGCCCAGCACGATGAGCGGGACCGGCAGGGTCCGGTGGGCGTGCCGGGTGGCCAGGCGGTGCCCGAGGGTGAGATCGCTGCGCAGCACGGTGAGCAGGTGTGCCTGGACGTACTCGTCCTGCAGGACTTCGGCGGGCGTGCCGCCGCCCCGTTCGAGGATGTCCATCAGGTCCTGCTGGCTCCACTGCCCCGCGAGTGCGGTACGCGAACCGCCGTCGGGATGGGCACTGAGGACGAGGGCCTGGCACAGGTCCGGGGCTGCCAGTGCCAGCGCCACGGCGAAGGCGGCACCCATGCTGTGCCCGAAGAGGACGGACGGTACGGGGGCCAGGCTGCGCAGTTCTCCGGCCACGGCCGCCACCGCGGCCTCGGGGTCGTCCAGGATCTGACTGGCGTCCTCGCCGAACCTGCGCTCCCTGCCGGGCAGGGTGACACCGACGACCTCGATGTCGCGAGGGAGCCACCGCACGGTCGGGAGAAGGGCGTTCGGGCCCGCCCCCGAGTGCGCGAGAACAACTGTCCGGCCGACGGCCGGGCCGTTCGCGGGGCGTATGACGGTGAGCCAGACGTGCTGGGGCATTCCTGGTCCTCCTGCGGGCAGCTTCGTGGGGGCGGGGTCAGTCGCGCGGCGCGGTGTCGACGCGCAGCCAGTACCGGCTGGTGTCGCGGTCCAGGATCTGCAGTTCGATCAGGTACCGGCGGACGGCGACGTGGTCGGTCCCGGAGCCCTCGCACCAGGCGCGCAGCAGGTCGTTGACAGCGGGTTCGTCGTAGGTGAGACCGGCCTGGAAGGCCCCCCGGGCCAGGTGGCTCAGCACCGCCCGCCGACGTTCCAGCTGCGCGGGCAGGCTCCGCAGGCGGCCGTCCACGACGAAGGTGCGCAGCAGTGACGCCTCGGGCCCACCGCCCGCCGACGGCTGGACGCTGTCCGCCGGACGTGCCGCAGCCCTCAAGTAAGCTTCGTCCGACCGAAGTCGGCCGTCTTCGTCGGTCACCAGCCCGCCTGCGACGAGCTTGCGCACCGCGGTGGCGGTCTCCTTGGGTGTCGTACCGGCCGCCCGGGCCGCATCAGGCAACGTGGTCGCGCCGAGAACGATCGCGGAGAACACCCGCAGACGTACCGAATCGGCGAGTACTCCGATGATGGTCTGCGCCCTCATGGGGAGCTTCCTCCTGTAGCTGTGAAGGTGGGGAGTGGAGAGGTGTGAGGCGGGCACGAGAGGTGCCGGGGACGGAAGGTGCGGGGCAGCACTGAGGGACACGCCGCTCGTACGAGGTTGAGGACGCTGAACGCGATCCGCCTCTCCGTGCGTTCGCAGCGGATGAGCCCTTGGTGCAGCATGGCCTGCACCGCCACTGCGGCGGACGCACGGCTCAGTCCGAGCCGCTGCGCCATCTCCTTCACCGTCCAGTGACCGCCCCGCTCGGCCAGCTGGACCAGCAAGGCGCTCTGTTCCGGCGTCAGTTCGGCGACCGCCTGCGCGACCGCCCGCTCGATCCAGCTGCCCGCGGCGGTGTCGCAGGGTGGTGCGGCCAGGAGCAGGGGCTCAGTGCGGGCCATCGACACGAGTTCGTCGGGCGGGCACAGCACGAGCCAGGAGGCGACCGACTCGAGAGCGCGGGGCAGCCCGTCGAGCAGGGAGCAGATCTCCCGCAGCGCGGCGGTGTCAGCGGGGTCCGGCCGGTAGCCCGGGCGCAGTGCGGCGATCCGGTCGAGGAGGACGGCGAGCGCGGGCGAGGGCGGCGCCGGGTGCGGTCCGTCGAGCGCGGCGAAGTCCTGGGTGGGCAGCGGGCCCAGCTGGACGGTCCAGTTCTGCTCGCGGTCCCGTGCATTGTGCGCGGTCTCCAGGATGCGCAGCCGCGGGCACTCCGCTAGGAGGGAGTTCATGGTTGCGCGGGAGACGTGGTCGCCGCCCGGTGCGATGTCGTTCCCATCGATCACCAGCAGGACGTCCCGGTCCTCCACCAGGCGGGCGGCTTCCGCAGTCGCCCCGCCGGTGCGGGCGAGCAGTCCCTCCATCCAGACGGCTGGGACGGTCTGGAGTCCGGTGGCCTGGATACCCGTGTCGAGTGCCGACATCCGGGGCACCCTCATCCACAAGGCGGGCACACCGGCTTCGGCGTGCAGGACGTGGGCTGCCGCCAGGGCGAGACGGGTCTTGCCGGTGCCGCCGAGACCGGCGACGGTGACGACCCTCCCGACGGGCCGACGCAGCAGCCCGACGGCGCGCTCCAGGTCGGCGCCCCGGCCGTGCGGGCGCGGCGCCGGCCCGGACAGGACCTCGAAACTGGCGTCGTCGACCTGGAGTCCGGCCGCGACGAAGAGCGCCGCCCTGCGGCCTCCGCCGAGTCTGAGTGCGTCGGCGAGCAGCCGGATCGTCTCCTTGCGCGGGTTCTTCGCGAGCCCGAGCTCGAGGTTACGGATGGCGCGCACGCTCACGGTGGAGAGCCCCGCGAGTTCAGTCTGTGTCAGCCGGGCACGACCGCGGTGGTGCTGGAGCAGGCCGCCGAGGCTCATGTCGTTGGTCGTCACCGTCAAGTACGTCCCCTTCCATGGGAGTTCTTTCTGATGGGTCGAGCAGGGGGTCAGTGCACGGGGTCGGCCAGGAGGAATTCGGTAAGCGCGCGGAGTCTGGGGTCGTGGGAACCGCACAGTTCGCGTACCGAATCGAGCGACAGGCCGGGCAGGCCCACGGAGATGACGGGGATGCCGAGGCGGGAGGCGAGCAGGTGCGCCACGGGCGAGTTCGCGGGCAGGTCGTTCCCGTGGCCGCACGACTGCCAGGGCACGCCGGCTCGCCGGCAGCAGTGCACAAACTCGGCGGCCTGGGGACGGTCGGCGGTCTCGGCGCAGTCCCCCACCACCGGCCCGCCGTTGGGAAGCGGGCGACACGGCTCCGGGCGTCCGGGTGCAGCGCGTCCGTCATCGAGGCGGCGACCGCCAGCGTTCCCGCGACAGCCCGTTCCCAGTCGCCTCGGCAGCCGCCCCACGCCTCAACGGAGCGGCGGAGCACCCGTGCGAGCCGGGCGCCCTGCAGCCCGCCCGCTGGCTCCGAGCGCACCGCCATGCGGTCGAAGGCCACGAAGGCGGCGACCGCGGAGGGCGTGCGCTCCGCGGCGCCCAGCAGGGTAGTGAGCCCCGAGTGCACGGAGACTAGGTTGTTCAGGCGCGCGGATGCGAGGAATTCCCCCGCATCGCCCAGGAGGGCCGGCGGCTGCACGTCGTGGAGCATCAGGTCCCAGCCGAGCAGGTCGTCGGCGTGGATGTCCGCCTCGGCCGCGAGCCGGCCCAGGAGACGGCCCGGGTCCTTCCCGCCCAGCCCCCGCAGAGCAGCCGGCCCCCGGCCGTCACGACCAGGAACGCCGTCGGCCGCCAGCCATGGCTGCGGGATGCGCCGCAGGGGCGAGTGGAGGCAGACCAGCCGGGTGGAGCCGTCGTGCAGGACGAGCCGGCCGGACACCGCGAGGTCGCGGTCGAGCCAGCTGCCGAGGCGGACGTGGCCGTAGGCGTCCACGGCGATGCGCTGCCACCCCCGGGCCCCCGCGTCCGGCGTCGGTCCGATCCGCAGGTTCGGCGCGTCGGTGTTCGCGGCCACGAGCCGGATCGGGGTCGAACCGGCCGCACCGGGCGGGGCGTACCAGGCAATGAGCATGCCCCCGTCGGCCACGAAGCAGCCGCCTGTTGCGTCCGCCCAGTGGGCGTCCTCGCCGAGTTCCCGGAACCCGGCCGCCCGCAGCCGGACCGTCGCCTCCTCCACCGCGCGGTAGGGCGAGGTACCGGCCTCGACGCACGCGAGCAGATCGTCGCCGTGCCGCACCGTGTGCGACGCGGTCACTGGTGGTCGTCTGCGGCGGCGGAGCGGCCCCAGGCCGAGTCGGCGCGGAGATGCGTGTGCGTACCGGCTTCCGTCCCGGCCGACTGGGCCTGGCCGCAGAGAGCGACGAGCCCCAGGACGGCGGATGCGATCGTGGCACGGATCAGGTAACTCATGAGTGGGTCCCCTCAGGAGCAAGATGATCGGACGGCGTGTGGCCTCCTGTCGTCATACTCGTCGACGACTTAGTCGCCTTCATAGAGCCACCGGAGCGTGCAAATGTAACCTGCACACTTGTGAGCCCTCAACAACCTCGGTCGATCCGGTGCATATGCGACACCACGCAACCAAGTTCACCCTGTGCACCCGCACGTGACCTGTACGGCACCAGACTTACAGTCGGACCACTGCCTCGCACAGACGTGCCAGATTGTCTGTGGAAGCTATCTCTCGTACGTGAATGCGTAGATTTACCCGATTTACTGGAGATTGTCCCGCCTGAGGTTGCGGCGTACGCGACTCTCGGGCCGCTGGAGGAGGATCTGGCGCGCCGACGCGTGGAGCTGCTGTCCGCTCAGGCCGCCTTCGCCGCCCTGTCGGAGGCGTACGCGGGTGCGCGCGGGGACCGGCAGGAGGCGGTCACCCTGCTCACCGGAGGCAGCCTGATCAGCTCGGCCCTGGAAGCAGCCGTGGCGGCGTGCAGCGAGGAACTGATGACGGCCCAGCCCGGCGGTGGGCGCGAGCCGCATCTCCTCGCCGAGGCCAGGGAGCGGGACGTGCGCCTTCTGTCCCGCAGCGTCCGGCAGCGCACCATCTACCAGCACACCGTCCGCTCGCACCCGGCGACGATGTCGTACATCGAGGAGGTCGCCGAAGCGGGTGCCCAGGTCCGCACCTTGACCGAGGTCTTCGAGCGCATGATCATCTGCGATCGGAAGGTCGCCTTCATACCGGTGTCCGAGGAACGTTCGATCGCCGCCCTCAGGATCACGCATCCGGGGCTCGTCCGCTTTTTGGCCCAGTTCTTCGAGAACGCCTGGGACCGGGCAGTCCCCGTCGTTCCGCGGGCAGCTCCAGTGCGGTCGCCCGAGATCACCTCGGACATCCAGCGCGCCATCCTGCGGGCGATCGTGTCCGGTGAGACGGACGACTGCATCGCCCGGCGCCTGGGCATGAGCCGGCGCAGTGTGGCCGAGCACGTCCGCAAGGTGTCCCAGCAGCTCGCCAGCAGCAGCCGGGCCCAACTGGGCTACCTGCTGGCGACCTCCTCACTCCTGCACCCGGCGGGCGACGAGGCCGCAGCTCCCTCCCTGGGACTGCTGGACGGAGCCGGCATCATGCACGGCCACTCCCGAGCACCTCTGCCAGCCGTGTCACTGTCGGGTGGAGGTACAGCTCCCGCAGAGGCAGAGGGGGCATCCCCCGCTCACGCATGACCGCTGCCAAGCGCACTGCAAGCAGTGAGTTCCCGCCGAGCAGGAAGAAGTTGTCGTCCGGTCCGACCGGTACTCCGAGAAGCGTCTCCCAGACCTCGGCGAGGAACGCCGCGAGGTCGGCGGGCTCACCGGGCTCACCGCCCGGCGATCCTGGCGTGGCCGCGGGCGTGGACGGCGCGGGAACGGCAGCGTGTTCCGCCAACTTGCGCCTGTCCAGCTTGCCGTTCGCGGTCAGGGGCAGGGCCGGTACGGCGACCACCGACGCCGGCACCATGTAGGAGGGCAGTACGCCCTGCGCATGCAGGCGCACCGGCTCCGTTTCGTCCGCATCACCCCCCAGCACCACGTACGCGGTGACGCGGGCCTGAGCGGCGTCCCCGGTCTCGGCCCCCGCGACGACCACTACGGCCGCCGTGACGTCCGGTGCCTCCAACAGGACGGCGCGGATCTCGTCCAGCTCGATCCGGAAGCCCCGCACCTTCACCTGCGAGTCGAGGCGCCCCAGATGCTCGAGCCTGCCGTCCGGCAGGATCCGGCCGCGGTCGCCGCTCCGGTACATGCGCCCTCCGTTGAAGGGGTCCGGCACGAACCGCTCTCCCGTCAGATCGGGACGTCCCAGGTACTCCAGGGCGAGCCCCTCCCCGCCGACGTAGATCTCGCCGGGAGCACCGCACGCGACCGGGCGCTGCTGCTCGTCGAGAACGTACAGGTACCAGCCGGGCAGAGCGGCACCCACCGAGCGCGATCCGGACAGCGCCTCGCGGCGCGTGACGGTCTGGGACGTCACATGGACGGTGGTCTCCGTGATTCCGAACATGTTCACCATCCGGCAGCGGTGCTCCGGGTAGCGGTCGAACCAGGCACGCAGCGGCCGTACGTCGAGTGCCTCCCCGCCGAACACGACCAGCCGGACGGCCAGGCGTCCTTCGCTGCGGCGGTCGGCGTCCATCATCTGGGCGAACGCCGACGGGGTCTGGTTCAGTACGGTGACCCGCTCGGTCAGCAGCAGGGCGTGGAACTCCTCGGGTGACCGGGACACCCAGAACGGCACCACGACGAGACGGGCTCCTGTCAGCAGTGCCCCCCATACCTCCCAAACGGAGAAGTCGAAAGCACAGGAGTGGAAGAGGGTCCAGGTGTCGTCCGGGCCGAGACCGAAGTCGTCCTTCGTGGCGGCGAGGAGGGCCACGACGTTGCGGTGCGGTACGACCACGCCCTTGGGGCGGCCGGTGGAGCCCGAGGTGTAGATGACGTAGGCCGCCTCCTCGGGGGACCGCTCGGGCTTCACCTTTTCGGGTGCCCTGCCCAGGTGGTCCCGCCACGCTTCCAGCTCCTCCGGGCGCACACACCACATACCGGCGGTCCCGGGAAAGCTGTCGAGGGTGGTCACCACGGCTCGCAGTCCCGCGTCCTGCGCGGTGTACGCGAGCCGTTCGGCCGGATAGGCCGGGTCCATCGGCACATAGACGCAGTCCGCCTTCAGCACGGCGAGCATGGCGACCACGAGATCGAGGGACCGCTCGAGGCAGACCCCCACCCTCTCCCCGGCACCGACCCCGCCGTCCCGCAGAGCGGCGGCGCAGCGCGCGGCCCGCTCCTCCAGTTCGGCGTACGTCAGTGTCTGCCCCTCGAAGCCGACCGCCACGGCATCGGGCCGTTCAGCGGCCCTGGCCGCGAAGACCGCATCGATCCGTTGCGGCATCCAGTCCAACGGCTGCTCGGGGACGCCGAGTTCCACCGTACGACGGGTCTCGTCCGCATCGAGCAGCCCGAGGCCCCCCGGCGCGAGCTGCCCCGCCGTGCTGCTCAGCTGCTCATGAACGAAGGCGATATACCTAGCGAACCGCTCGGCCGACTCTTTGTCCACTTCGCGGAGCCGGTGGTGGACGGTCACCTGTGGCGCCCCCGAAGCGGTGCGCCCGGGGACGACGGTGAGCGGGAAAGGAGCGGTCTGGCACGCCGTGTAGCGGTGTCCGCCGGCGTACGGGAGCTCGTCACCGGTTCCGTCCAGGACGCCCACCGCGACCCCGCCGCCCGCGCCAAGCCCGAGATCCGCGTACTGGCCTGCTCCGCACCGGCAGCCGCGTCCCGCGAGTGCCTCCCTCGCACGCGCCAGCAGGCCCGCCACGTCGACGGCACCGGAGAGGTCCAGAGCGAGCAGGGTGCCGGTGTCGAACGCGCCCAGCGCCCCGGCGGGCCGGTCCCACCAGTTCCTCAGAACACCGAGCAGAGGCCGGTCCAGGCCCTCGAGCCGGGCGATGACGACCGCGGCCGCCACCGCGAGGCGAGCCGCCAGATCGGCCGACCCGATGCGCAGTTCCACGGTGACACGTCCCGTGCGGTCGCCCGCGCCGCCCTCCCCGACCGCCCAGTCCAGCTGGGCCGCGGACTCCGCCGCCCGCCACTCCCGGAGTGTCTCCTCGCGTGCCTCCCCCCGGTCGTGCGGCTCGACCGGACGTATCTCCGCATACCGCGTACGGCCCGTCAGGACGTCGGCGACGAGGTGCAAGGACTGCGCGTCCAGGCGGTCGCGATGGGCCACGAGAACGAGTTCGGCCTGCCCGTCGGCGAACTCGAGCAGGACGGCACGGAACACCCCGTCCCGAGGGTGGAGAGCGCGGGTCGTCTCGGCGCGTATCCGATCGCCCCCGGCGGCCCGGGCGACAGGGATCCGCTCGTGCCACAGCCTGGGACGACCGCCCGCGGCGTCGTCACTCCACCAGGCTCCGACCGCCTCGTCCAGCGTCCGCCCCATCAGCTCGGCGTCCGCGTCTTCCGGAAGGCGTACGTGGACGGCGTGACAGCGTGCCGACGCGGCTGCGGCGGCGGGGGTGAGCCAGGATGCTTCGGTTCGGCGCACGGTGTGAACTCCAAGTGACATGGTCGTGGTGGGAGGGGCGGCGCCTGGCGGGAGCGTGTCGGCGTCAGCGCGCGGTGAAGCCACCATCGACGGTAACGACGCTGCCCGTGATGTGGCGCGACTCGTCCGAGGCCAGCCACAGGGCCGCCGACGCGATGTCCTCCGGTTCGACGAGCGCGTTCATTGGCTGAGACTGGACGAAGGTGTCCTCGTGTTCGTTCACCGGGACGTCCAGGGCACGGGCGATCTCGGACAGCATGCACCCTTCGACGTGGTCCGCATCCCGGACCGATCCCGGGCAGAGGGCGTTCACGCGCACCTTTCGCGGCGCGTAGTCCAACGCCACGGCCTTGGTCAGGCCGACAAGGCCGTGCTTCGCGGCCACGTAGGCGGCGAAGTGGCGGTAGCCGACCAGTCCGGCGGTGGAGGCGACGTTGACGATGCTGCCCGAACCGCGCTCGACCATGCGGCCGCCGACGGCCCGGATCAGGCGCCAGGCTCCGGACAGGTCGACGTCGAGCATGAGGTTCCACTCGGCCTCGTCGATGTCGTGCGCGGTCTTGCCGGAAGGAGCGGCGATGCCCGCGTTGTTGACCAGGACGTCGATTGCGCCGAACCGTGCGACGGCCGCGTCCACCGCGGCGTCGACCGCATCTGCGTCGCGCACGTCGACCGCTGTGGCAAGGACGGAGACGCCGAGGTCCCGGCAGAGTTCGACTGTGTGCTCGAGCTGGCTGACGGACCCGAGCGGATAGGGCACCTGGTCGAGGTTCCGGGCGATGTCGAACAGGACGAGGTCCGCGCCTTCCTGCGCGAAAGCGGTGGCGCAAGCACGTCCCAGCCCTCTGGCGGCTCCCGTGACGAGGACGGTCTTACCGGACAGTCGCACGGTCGGCTCCCGGGAGTACCTGCACCTGTGCATTGATCACGTCGAGGAGAGCCGGTACGTCGTCGGCCAGGTACATGTGGCCACCGTCCAGTTCGACCATGTTCAGCTCGCTGTCGGTGACATCCGCCCACCGGGCGATCACGGCGCCGCTGACCAGCTCGTCGTGCCGTCCCCGCATAGCCGTGATGGGCACCTGCAGCGACTTGTCCGTGGAGGGGCGGTAGTCCTCGTGCATCGCGACGTCCGCGCGCAGCACGGGCAGCAGCAGCTCCCGCAGGTCCGGGTTCTCCAGGGCAGGATGCGCGTACCCCGCAAAGCTCCGCACCTGAGCCAGGAACGCCTCGTCGTCCAGGTCGCTGGCCCGAGTCTCCCTGCCGTTCCAGGGACCGGGCGACCCGCTGACGAACAGCCTCTCAACCTTGATCCCTTCCGCCTCGCCAAGCGAGTGGGCCAGTTCGTAGGCAAGAACGGCACCGAGGCTGTGGCCGAAGACCGCCACCCGGCCCGCGCCACCGGTGACCTGCACGACCTGGTCGTACGCGTCCGCCACGGCTCGGGCTGCGATCGTGTGGGGCGGCTCGACGAAGCGGTCCTCCCTTCCCGGGAACTGCACCGCCACTATCCGCAAGGTCTCCGGTACGTGCTTCTCCCAGGCTCTGAAGAATGAGGCGCCCGCCCCTGCGAAGGGCAGGCAGACAAGAGCTATCGGTTCCATCGGGTGGATTCCCTCTCGGCCAAGTGGAGCTCAGGCGCAGCAGCGTATGCAGGGGTTCGGAGCCGCAGCGGCAGGCGGGAAGGTAGCTGGGCGGCAGTTGTGACGGCCGATGTCGGACATCCACGGCTGCAGTTGCGCCCTTCCGGCGCTCGGATGCCCGCACAGCGCTGTGGCGTCTCGTCCCCTGTTACCGGCCCGCCAGCAAGGACCTCAGGCCAACGTTCAGCTCCAGGACGTTGACCCGGGGTTCGCCGACGCGTAGCCCACTACATGCCCCTGGCCGACCTCCCGGCAGCATGACCGCCTTCAGCGGGCCCCGCGGGCCCCGAGGTCATGCCGCGCCGTCTACGCCGGCGCCCTCGCCACCTAGCGGCCATGTCCCAGACCCTCAGCGCCGAACTCCAGGGCACCGGTGTCAGCGTCCATGCGGTCTGCCCCGGCACCTTCGCCACCAACTTCCACGCCGCCCAGGGCCTCGACGCCAGCGCCATCCCCCGCATGACCGCCGATGACTTCGTCACCGGTACCCTGCGCGGCCTCGAACTCGGCGAAGTCGTCATCGGCCAGGTAGGCCAGCAGTCGTGCTCGCCGCGCGAGCGGAGGTGAGCCGCCCACTGCCGCGGAGGACCAAGGCCGACCTCCAGCGCACAGCCCCGGCCCCGCCGCGCTGCCCTACGTCGAGTAGAACCGAAAGGGCATCCGTCAGCCGTGGGAGTCCTCTGGGACTTTTCTGGGACTTCCGGCTTCATCAACCAGCACGAGCATGAAACAACTAAAAGACCATTCGCGCAGGTCAGCGACCAAATCCCACTCATCGTGGCAGGTCACCGCACTGGCTGGTCTCTTCCGCGACATCTGAATGGCGAATGCCGTCGCACCCCCATCTGACCCACAAGAACACGGGCCAGGAGGGGGTGCGGCGGCAGTTCGCAGCCGCAGCAGCTCCCCCGGTTCCGGACCCCGATGTCGTCGGCGACCGCGGCGATGTGGCGCACCGACCGCTTCGATCAGGGCGTGCAGCACGTTCGCTCGCAGCGACGGTTCGGAGGTCAGGTCGAAGCACTCGCAGCAGGCGGCCGCGATCAGTTCCGGGAGGTCCGCGTCGTCGGTGGGCCGGACCATCAGCGGCGTGCTGCGGCCCGGCTGGCAGCCTCTCAGTCGGCGGTCCAGTGGTAGGTCACGTCGGGCTCGTTCTCCTCGTTGCGGCTGCCGTCGTCGAAATCGCCGGCGGTGAAGCCGTGGCGCTCGTAGAACGTGCGGGCGTCCGTGTTGCGCTGGAAGACGTGCAGGGACAGCCGCTCGGGCGAGGCCTCCCGCACGGTCTCCAGGAGCGCCGTGCCGATGCCCCGGCGCCGTACGTCGGGGCGCAGGTAGAGGTGGTCGAGGACGGTGCCGTCAAGGGAGGCGAAGCCGACGATCTCCGCCGCCTCGCCCAGTTCGGCCACCCAGACGGTGCTGTCGGGCAGGACCACGGCATCGATCCACGCGCGGGTCTCCTCGTCGTTGTGGAGGCGCGGCAGGTACGCCATGGCGGCGGCCCGCGAGGCGAGGAAGACGGCGGTGACGGCCTCGCCGTCGGCGGGTGTCGCGCGGCGGATGCGCGGCGTCTTCGGCTTTTCGGCCTGGCCGGTGCCGCTCGGGAGGGCGGTCATGGGTGGGCTCGTTTCTGTCGTGGGCGGAAGGCATGTCGTCAGCCGTGCGAGACCGGGATCGCCCGGGCCTCAGACGGTGTGGACGCGGCTCGCGAAGGAGATGCCGGACGCGTCGCGGACCCAGGTCAGATCCCCGGGACGCGGCCGCTCCAGCGACCGCTCGGGGAGGCCCGCGTCCTGCGTCATGGCCAGTACGCGCAGCGGCCCGTCGCCCCGGACGCCGGCTCGGCTTTCGGAGCCACAACGCGGCTGCTCGGCCTCTTCGGCGACCATTGCCTGAACTCCTTTCTTGAATTTCAGAGCATGATGAGCAGACGTGTCTGCGGCTTGAGCTTCCTGTTCACCGAACGACTCTGCACGTATACCTCCAACTTGGGATTGTGCCCCGCCTTCACGGAGACGGTCCCCTGTATACCCGTACCGAACAGAATGCTGCGCGCCGCGTCGCCGGTGTAGGCGCGGTCGGTGTCCTTCTCGACCACGATGACTTCCTTATCGGGTTGAACCTGAACCCGGGTACCCAACTGGTAGTAACACGAGCCGCGTTCGTACGTCACGCCCGGATGCGAATTGACGAAGGGGCGAATCTCGACCTCCTTGTCGACCTTCAGGAGCCGATACTTGTCGGCCGGGATCGGTTCGAGGTTCGCCCGCACCTCGTCGACCGATATGTCCTGGCCGACGGCGAACAAGTTCTTCGTGCCGCGCACGCCCTGCTCGCGGCCCCGGAGGAAGCTGGTGGCGGCAGCGCGCACGGTGCCGATCGCCTCCTCGACACCCTCCTGGGAATCCGCGTCCCAGATGGCGATGTTTCCGGCCGGGAAGCCGTAATTCTGGGCGGTGCGCTTCGCCAGGGAGTTCGGAACGAGGATCGCGGACGTCCAGTGGCCTGGAAGCCCGCCCATCTTCGCCGTGATCTTGTCGAGCCAGGGGCCGAGGATGGCCATGTCGCCATCGTGCCGCCTGTCGCCGCCGGAGGCGTTCTCCTCGCCGTCCGTCACCACGATCTGGAGGAAGCTGTGCTCGCCGTATTCCTCCCAGATATGGCCCAGGTCGTCCAGGGACTTCAGAGAAGCCTCGATGAGGGCCGTAGCACCATTGTTGACTTTGTACAGACCCCGCATGGACGGCAGATGCTTCACGTCCATGTCCCAGACCAGGTTCTCCACCTTGTGGTCGAAGGAGTAGAGGCTGATCCGGGTCTCATGGCCGAGGCTGTCCGACTCGGCCTTCAGGCCCGCTACGAACTCGTCCACGACGCGGATGAGCTGACCCTGGTGCTGATACATGGAACCCGAACAGTCCACTACCAGCGCGACGTGATTCACCTTGTGCTGAATCTTGTTGGAGGACACGTTTCTGCTCCTTCTCCGAGGCTCCCCGAGTGATGCTTGAACCCTATGGGGAGGCACTGACAACGGCGTTTGACGCACGCTCACCTGCCTGCACCTAAGGGCTGTCCCGTAATCCATGGTGGATCAGCGCGCGGCGTCAGATGCGGTGCATCGCAAGGCGGAGGGACGTCCGCATACTGGATGTATGCGGACGTTCCGACAACGCGGCGAGGTGCCGTAGCTGTCGTCGCGCGCCCGCCAGGGATTACGGGACAGCCCTTAGCGACCGTCCGCGACACCCAGGAGACGATCGGGCGGCCGTCTCGACGCCGGCGCCGGCGCGGAGCACGTCATCGCGATATGTGGACCTCTCCATCGACACCCATTGACATCGCAGTAACACCACCGCAAGATAATCCGTACACCAATGATTGACGTACGGATCATTTAGAGAGCCCGCGCTCGCCGCCTCCTCTCTCGGTGTCCTCCACCCCTTCGACGCTAGGAGGCCATATGCCCGTGACTCCTGATCCTCTTCGCATCGCCGTCGTCGGCGGCGGCATCGGCGGACTGGCCGCGGCGCTGGCAGTCGCCCGCTCCGGGCACCACGTGACGCTCGTGGAACGAGCCGTCCAGTTCGGCGAGATCGGAGCCGGCCTGCAGCTCGCCCCGAACGCCTCTCTCGCACTTGAGGAACTCGGCGTCCTCACGGCTGTCCAGCGCACCGCGGTTGCCCCACCCCGGCTCGTGATGATGGACGCCCTGACGGGAGACCAGATCACCTCCCTCGACCTTCGCGGCGCGGCCTACACCGAGCGCTTCAAGCATCCCTACCTGGTCACACACCGCACGGATCTGCACACCGCGCTGCTGACCGCTTGCCAGGAACACCCTGCCGTCACACTTCGCACAGGGCACACCGTCACCCACATCAAACAGGACGCATCCGGGGCGCACCTGCACTTCGCCGAATCGTCGGCGATCCTGACCGCGGACGCGGTCGTTGCAGCGGACGGCCTGCATTCACGTCTGCGCCAGGCTCTGGTGGGCGATGGGGAACCGGTCTGCTCCCGTTACGTGGCCTTCCGCGGGGCTCTGCCGACCGAGAAGATGACCGGCCGGATGTCGCAGCATGCCGCTTCGGAGGCGGTGATGGTGTGGGCCGGGCCCCGCATGCATCTGGTGCAATACCCCGTGCGGCGCGGGGAGCTGTACAACCAGGTCGCCGTCTTCGAGAGCGACCACTACACGGCGGACTCCGACGACTGGGGCACCGAGGCGGAGCTCGAGGAACGCTTCGCCGGCACCTGTGAGGCCATACGCGACGCTCTGCCGCTGGTGTCGCGCGATCGGCGCTGGCCCCTGTACGACCGCCTGCCCATCGACAACTGGGTGCACGGCCGGATCCTGCTTCTCGGCGACGCCGCCCACCCGATGCTGCAGTACCTGGCCCAGGGAGCCTGCCAGGCACTGGAAGACGCCGTCGCCCTGGGACAGGCACTCGGCCGGTTCCCCGACCCGGCCGACGCCTTCGCCGCGTACGCCGCCCAGCGCCGCGAGCGGGCAGCGCGTATCCAGACCAACGCCCGCCGCTTCGGCGAGATCTGTCACCTGGAGGGCATGGGAGCCACCTTGCGCAACGTCCTCCTCTCGTCCCGTACGCCTGACGACTTCGACGACATCTCCTGGGTGTGGACACCGGCCGCAGCCGGCGTTCCTGCCCTGTGAGCCCGCGACCAAAGGAGGAGACGATGACCGACGAACTCGCCTACAAGGCTTTGGAGGGGCTGGGTGCCGCGCCGCTGTGGAGCTTCTACGGAAACCTGTTCCCCGCCCAGCCGCGCAGCCGTGCAGTGCCCTACCGCTGGAGCTGGCAGGAACTGCGCCCGTACCTGCTGCACTTCTCCAAGACCCTCTCGCTGGAGGAGGCCGAACGGCGGGTCCTCATGCTGGTCAACCCCGGCCTGACCAACCCCCCGGCCACCGTCAACACCCTCTATGCCGGCCTGCAGATCATCCTGCCCGGCGAGACCGCGCAGGCGCACCGGCACACGTCCAACGCCTTCCGCTTCATCCTGGAGGGAAGCGGCGCATGGACGACGGTCAACGGCGAGCGGGTCTTCATGTCCCCCGGCGATCTGCTGCTCACTCCGGGCTGGCACTGGCACGACCACACCCATGAGGGCGAAGAGCCGATGATCTGGCTCGACGCTCTCGACTATCCGCTCGTCAATGCTCTGGAAGCCGGCTTCTACGAGCAGTACCCCCAGCGTCTCCAGCCTGTCACCCGGCCCGACAACGCAGGCAGCAGACAGTTCCTGCACGGCCGGCTGACCCCCGTCTGGCTCTCCCAGGACGGGCCCAACTCCCCCGTCACCCGCTACACCTGGCAGGAGACGCATCGGGCCCTGAAAAGCATCGCCGATACCGCCGAAGGAAGCGATGTCGACGGCATCGTCCTGGAGTACACGAATCCGTGGACGGGCGGTCCGGTGATGCCCACCATCGGCTGCCGCATCCAGCGTCTGCGCCCCGGCTTCCAGGGATCCGGACGCAGGCACACGGCCTCCACCATCTTCAGCGTCGTACGCGGTGAGGGGGCCACGATCGTGGACGGCGTGCGGCTGGAGTGGTCCGAGAACGACACCTTCGCCGTGCCCGGCTGGGCGTCCTACCGGCACCTGAACGCCTCCTCCTCGCAGGACGCCGTCCTGTTCTCGTACAGCGACGAGCCCGTCATGCGCTCCCTCGGCCTCTACCGCACGGAAAGCGCCGACCCCGGCGCCTGATCCCCCATTCGACACCTCAGAAGGAGGCCATGATGCGTCTGGCCCTGTTCAACAAGGGGCGACTCGGACTCGTCGACGGCTACGAAATCGTCGATGTGACCGAACAACTCGCCGGCTCCAGCACTCCCGGTGCGGCCGGTGCGCTCCACCAGCACATCGAGACCGCCGCCCGCGGCGGCGCGACAGAAATCGACCTCGCCGGCCGCGCACGCGTCCCGCTCGCCGAGGCTGTCCTGGAAGCCCCTCTGCCACGCCCCGGCAAGATCGTCGGCGCGCCGGTCAACTACCTCGACCACAAGGCCGAGATGGAGTACACCACCTCGGTCGCCGACCTCGGCGTCTTCCTCAAGGCGAACTCGTCCGTCATCGGGCCCGGCCAGGACATTCTCCTGCCTTACACCGACAAGCGCACTGACCAGGAAGGCGAACTGGGCGTCGTCATCGGACGCACCGCCACGCACGTCAGCGCCGACGACGCGCTGGACCACGTGTTCGGCTACACATGCGTGCTGGACATCACCGTCCGTTCCGGCGAGGACCGCTCCACGCGGAAGTCGTTCGACACTTTCACCCCCATCGGCCCCTGGGTCGTGACCGCGGACGAGATCCCGGACCCGGACGCCCTCGATCTGCGATGTGACGTGGGCGGCACCACCCGGCAGCGGACCAACACGGCAGACCTGATCTTCGGCGTCCGTGAACTGATCGCCTACACCTCCTCCGTCATGACGCTGCACCCGGGTGACGTGATCGCGACGGGAACGCCGGCCGGCGTGGGGCCGCTCAGCCACGGCGACCGGGTCGTTCTGGAGATCGAGCAGGTCGGTCGCCTGGAAGTGGGCGTCGACGGCTCCCGGGCCACCCCCTACGAGCAGCGTCCCGGGAGCCGGGATCGCTGACGGAACGGCCGCACGCGAGGTGGTGCCGCGCACTCGTAGACTCCTGGGCGTGTCGGCTGTCTCCTTGGCCGGCACCACCTCGGCGACGGACGAACGGAGCACTGTGGCGCGCGCACTGGATCTGCACAACTACATCGGACACCTGATCCGGCGTGCGGAACAGGTACACACCGCTCTGTGGTCCCAGCACGTGTCCCGGGAGATCACCTCCCAGCAGTTCTCGGTCCTGAACGCTCTGAGCCAGAAACCGGACATCGACCAGCGCACACTCGCGCATCTCACCTCGCTGGACCGCTCCACGGTCAATCAGATGATTCGCCGTCTGACCGACCAGCACTACGTGAGTCAGGTGCGGGACGAAGACGACCGCAGACGAACCCTGCTGAGTCTGACCGACCAGGGAGCCGAGCTGCTCGACTCACTGATCCCTCCGGCGGAACGGGTCAACGAGCAACTCTTGAGCTCACTCCCCGCGAGTGAGCGGGCTCTGGCCGTGGAAATCCTCCGCAGAATTGCCACCATGGACGACAGGTCGTTCCACGACGAGGCGTAACGCCCGGTAAGGGCTGCCTCGGCGACGGCCGACTCGGCGCTCGGACATCCCGCGTATCAACGACAGGCACGAGATGCTCCAGGCCCCGGGTCCGGATGAGGAGTCACATCTTGCCTCACTATCGCATTCCTGAAGCAGCCCCGCCCGGCCTGCGGCAACAGCCGCAGCCCCGCTTGGCCACCGGCACGGGTCCCGTCATCGGCCGCGCCCTGCAGATCCTCGGCTCCTTCACTGCCCAGCACCCTCATCTGTCCCTGAGCGAGCTGGCCCGCAAGGCCGGCCTGCCGGTGTCCACCGTGCACCGCATGCTGGGAGAGCTTCTCGCCTGGGGAGCCCTCGAACGGGACGAGCACGGGCGCTACCGCGTCGGGCTGCGGTTGTGGGAGGTCGGGTCCCTGGCGCCCCGTACCCAAGGGCTGCGTGAGCGCGCGCTGCCCTACTTGGAGGACCTGGCAGCCCTCACACGCGAGAACGTGCAACTCGCTGTCCGTGAAGAGTCGGAGATCGTCTTCGTGGAGCGCATCGGCTCCAGCAGCGCCGTTCCCACGCTGACACGCGTGGGCGGGCGGCTCGCCATCACGGCTACCGGCGTGGGACTGGTCCTGCTCGCCCACGCCCCGGCTCATGTGCAGGAGGCCGCACTGGCCCGACCGATTCAGCGCCACACCCCCTTCACCCTGACCGACAGCGGTCAGCTCAGGAGGGTCCTCGCGCAAGTGCGGACGCACGGCTACGCGGTGAGTGACCGGCAACTGTCTGTCGACACCCTCTCGGTCGCGGCACCCGTCACGACCGCCGTCGGCGAGGTCGCGGCCGCTGTCTCCCTCGTCGTCCGGCACGGATCCATGCCAGTGGGAGCACTGGCGGATCTCGTCCGAGCCAGCAGCCGGGCTATCTCGCGGGTACTTCACACGCCTGTTTCCTGAGGTGCACGCGCCCGCCACGATTGCTTTCCCGGCATACGGAAAAGGCCCTGGCCACCGGAGGCCGGTGCTCGGAACATGTCTGCGCCGACAGCCGAAGTCACCACAGGCCATTTATCCCTCTTCGGGCTCCGTCAGCCATACCGCAGTCGACAGTGGAGTGCCGCCATGTACATGTCTTTCAGTCGCGTCGCCGCTCAGCGAGTCGTCCGATGAGCGGCTCTTTGCAAGAGGCCCTGGACACGGGTCGCATGAGCCGCTTCCAGTGGCGCGCAATCGTGATCTGTGTACTTCTCAACACCCTCGACGGATTCGACGTGCTGGTCATGTCCTTCACTGGGAAGACGATCTCCGGCGAGTGGCACCTGGATTCCGGCACGCTGGGACTTCTCCTCAGCAGCGGTCTGGCCGGTATGGCTCTGGGCGCCCTGCTCGTCGCCCCCTGGGCGGACCGGATCGGGAGAAGGCCCATCATCCTCGCCGGGCTGATCGTGGCGGCGGTCGGGATGATGCTCTCCTCAGCCAGCCAGAACTGGCAACAGCTGGGAACGCTACGCCTCGTGACGGGTGTCGGGATCGGCGCCGTTCTCGCCTGCAGCAACCTCATCGCCGACGAGTTCGCCTCGCAGCGCTGGCGCGGCCTCGCCGTGAGCCTCAACTCCACCGGCTATGCCGTCGGCGCAACAGTCGGCGGCCTCTCATCCGTGGCACTCATCGACCACTACGGGTGGCGGTCGGTATTCCTGGCCGGCGGAATAGCCACTCTGGTGGTCGTACCGCTCACCTTCTGGTTCCTCCCCGAGTCCCTTGACTTCCTCATCACGAGGAGACCCAAGAACGCCCTGGGCAGGGTCAACGCGCTCGCGCGCCGGATGGGACATCCCGAGCTCACCGCGCTTCCCGACCCGTCCCAGGCCGAGCGCTCCCGTCCGGCCGGGTTCCGTCCACTGCTCGCAGGGGAGCTGCGTCGCCCCACCCTGACGCTCTGGGCAGCCTTCTTCCTGGTGATGGCGGCCTTCTACTTCGTCACCAGCTGGACGCCAACGCTGCTGGTGGAAGCCGGCATGTCCTCGAACCAGGGCTTGACCGGCGGCACACTGCTCAACCTGGGCGGCATCTTCGGAACGGCACTCCTGGGTGCACTGGCCGCGCGCTTCGCCCTGATCAGCGTGCTGCGGACCTACCTCCTTCTGGCAGGAGCACTGGTCACAGCGTTCGCAGCCTCCACCGACGTGCTCGTCCTGGCCTTTTCCCTCGGTGCGATCATCGGCGTCGCTGTGAACGGATGCATCGCCGGCCTCTACGCCCTCACACCGGGCGTCTACTCGACGCAGCTCCGCGCCACCGGCGTGGGAGCGGCCATCAGTATCGGTCGCGTGGGCGCCATCGTCGCCCCCTCCGTGGCGGGTTGGCTGCTCCACTCCGGCTGGACACCACGGGGGCTTTACGTAGCCACTGGTGTTGTGTTCGCCACAGCGGGCCTGCTCCTGTTCACCATGCGCGCGAAGCAGCCCGGAATGAGCGCCGCAGCCAAGGCGGAGCCTGCCCGCTCAACTGCATAGCGTTCCAACGACCCGGAGAAACACGCGGAGACGTCTTCAGATGCTGACGCGTCTGAGGACGTCGTCGCAGACACCTGCACCTCGCCCGACGACGGCCGGCGTCCTCTTCGCGATGCGCTCCCCACTTGAATCACAGGGCCGTCGGCCGTTCCGGACGGTGCGGTTGGCCGACGTCGCGCACGAGGTCCAGGCCGAGTACGCGGTCCAAATGGGCGAAGGTCTCGAACTTGGCGCCGGGCGGTACATCGGACCGCTTCGCCATATCGGCCAGCAGATTCAGTACGGCGGCGACGTCGAGATCCTCGACGAGCGCCGCATGCGACTGCCGCAGCAGATCGGCAGGGATCGGCCTGGACGGCTCCTGCGCCCAGTCGGCCACCTGTCGGCGCCACTCCCGCAGTGTCCGCCGGGCGTCGGCCATCGCTCCACCGGTGACCGTGACCGGCGTGCCGTAGGGCCGGCCGAGCAGCAGCAGACGCACGGCGAGCGGATCGGCGGTTTCCGGTACGAGAACGTCCGGCCGGTCCGGGGAAAGAAGGTGACCGGGATCGGGGACGCCTTCGTCCAGCGGCGCCGTGCTGACCTGCCCCACATCGATCCGGACCCCGCCCATGACGTCGTCCTTTTCGGTGCCCTGGGCGACCACATGTACGTCGGCGGGGCCGCCGAGTGCCGCATCCGGATGGCGGGTTCCGACGACGACGGGCGGATGGATGCCGAGCACCGCCATGACGCGGTCGAGCGCCTGGGACTGATCGTGCGTCAGGTCCGGGGTGGTGAGGACCGTGACGACCTGCAGGCCGTTCAGCTCCGCGATGCGCGCCAGTACGTCACCGATCAGCGGCACACGCAGGTAGACCGGACCGACCCCGGTGCCGATGGCCGGCAGGTGGACGCAGCTGCGCAGCAGGTGGCGCGGTGCGGCGGGGACCTCCACGAGGTGGCCGGTGCGGTTGTCGACGATACGCAGCATGGTCGGAGGCTAAGGGCTGTCCCGTAATCCGTGGTGGATCAGCGCGCCGCGCCCGTTGCCGGACGGGCTCGGCATGCCCGGCCCGTCCGGCGCGTTCACGGCAGTACCGCCACCCCGTCGATCTCGACCAGGGCCTGCTCGTCCCAGAGCCTCGCCACGCCGATGACCGCCATCGCCGGATAGTCTCGGCCCGCCAACTGCCGCCAGATCCGGCCGAGTTCCCCGGCATGGGCCCGGTAGTCGGCCACGTCGGTGGCGTACACGGTGACCCTGGCCAGGTCCGCGGGGGAGCCGCCTGCCGCGCGCAGGGCGGTGAGCAGATTGGTGAGCGCCGTCGCGAACTGCTCGGGCAGGAGGGTCCCGATGACCTTGCCGTCCTGGTCGAGGGCGGTCTGCCCGGCCAGGAAGACCAGTCGGCCGCCGGTGGCCGTGACGGCGTGCGAGAACCCCGCGGGCGGTGACAGTTCAGCAGGGTTGATCCGGTGGACCGGACTCATGCGGAAGCCTCCCGGTTCGCGTACAGCTCCTTGGCGATGATCGTGCGCTGGACCTCGCTGGCGCCCTCGTAGATCCGTGGGGCGCGGACCTCCCGGTAGAGGTGTTCGAGGAGGTGGCCGCGGCGCAGGGCGCGGGCGCCGTGCAGCTGGACGGCGGTGTCGACGACGTACTGCGCGGTCTCGGTGGCGTACAGCTTCGCCATCGCCGCACGGCGTGGCACGCCCGGCTCGCTCCTGTCGTACGCAGCGGCGGCCGCGTACACCAGGAGCCGGGCGGCCTCGGTACGGGTGGCCATCTCGGCGACCTGGTGGGAGACGGCCTGAAGTTCCTTCAGCGGGCCGCCGAACGCGGTGCGCCGGGCGGTGTGCGTCACCGTGGCGTCGAGGGCGGCGCGGGCCATGCCGACGGCGAACGCGCCGACGCTGGGGCGGAACAGGTTGAGGGTGTTCATGGCGACCCGGAAACCGCGGTCCGGTTCGCCGAGCACATCGTCGGGGGTGACCGGGACGCCGTCGAAGACCAGGGCGCCGATGGGGTGCGGCGAGAGCATGTCGAGGGCGGTGCCGGTCAGTCCGGGGCGGTCGGCGGGGACCAGGAACGCGGTGACGCCACGTGATCCGGCGCCCTGGGTCGTGCGGGCGAAGACGGTGTAGAAGTCGGCTTCGGGCGCGTTGGAGATCCAGCACTTCTCGCCGGTCAGCCGCCAGCCGTCGGGGGCGCGTTCGGCGTTCAGGGCGAGGGCCGCGGCGTCGGAGCCCGCGCCCGGTTCGCTGAGTGCGAAGGCGGCGACGGCGCGGCCCGCGCGCACCTCGGGGAGCCAGCGTTCGCGGTGGGCCGGGGTTCCCGCCCGGACCACGGGGTGGGTGCCGAGTCCTTGGAGGGCCAGTGCGGTCTCGGCCTCGGTGCAGCCGCGGGCCAGGGACTCGCGGAGCAGGCAGAGGTCGAGTGCGCCGGAGTTCAGCAGCCGGTCCAGGAGGCCGGCCTCACCGAGTGCGGCGATCAGGGGCCGGTTGACGTGGCCCGGGTCGCCCTTTTCGGCGAGGGGACGCAGTTGCTGCTCGGCAAGGGCCGTCAGCTCTTCACACCAGGCGGTTTGTGCCGGATCGAGCGAGAATGCCGTCATACCGGCGCCTCTCTTGTCGGTGTCCGAGGTGCCCACGCGGGCGCCTTTCGTCTTCTCGTCTTATCGCGGACCGTTGACTACCGTCACCCAAACGATACGCTCCAGAGGCGACAAGGGGGCGATCCGTCATGGACCCGAAGACCTCAGCGCACCTCGACACCTTCGCCAGGGAGCACCTGCCACCTCCGGACCAGTGGCCAGAACTGCTCTTCGACCTTCCCGAACTGCGCTATCCGGCCCGCCTCAACTGCGCGGCCGAACTGCTGGACCGTACGGCCGACCGCTTCGGCCCCGGCCGCCCCGCCTTCCGTACTCCCGACGGCGGAGTCTGGAGCTACGGGGAGCTGCGGGACCAGGTGGACCGGATCGCTCATGTCCTCACTTCCGGCCTGGGTGTCGTCCCCGGCAACCGCGTCCTGCTGCGCGGCCCCACCACACCCCATCTGGCCGCGTGCTGGCTCGCGGTGCAGAAGGCGGGCGCGATCGCCGTCACGGTGCTGGCCCAGCAGCGGCCAGCCGAACTCGCCACCATCTGCTCGATCGCCCGGGTGAGCCACGCGCTGTGCGACATCCGAACGGTCGACGACCTGGCGAAGGCGCAGGTGCCGGGGCTGCGGATCACGGCGTACGGAGGTGATGCCCCGGACGATCTGCTGCACCTGGCCGAGGCCAGGACGGGGCCGTACCGCCCCGTGGACACGGCGGCGGACGATGTCGCGCTGATCGCGTTCACCTCGGGCACCACCGGGCGACCCAAGGGCTGTATGCACTTCCACCGGGATGTGCTCGCCATCGCCGACACGTTCTCGCGCCATGTCCTGCGCCCGACGTCCGACGACGTGTTCGCGGGCAGTCCGCCGCTCGGCTTCACCTTCGGGCTCGGCGGTCTGGTGGTCTTCCCGCTGCGGGCCGGTGCCAGTGCCCTGCTGCTCGAACAGTCCGGCCCGGCGCAGCTGCTGCCCGCACTCGCCGCCCACCGCGTCTCGGTGCTGTTCACCGCGCCGACTGCCTACCGCGTGATGCTCGACCACATCGACAAGCACGATCTGACCGCGCTGCGGCGCTGTGTCTCGGCCGGCGAGAACCTTCCGGTCGCCACCTGGCGGTCCTGGTACGAGCGGACGGGCGTGCGCATTATCAACGGCATCGGCGCCACCGAGCTGCTGCACATCTTCATCTCCGCCGCCGACGACGCGATCCGCCCCGGCACCACCGGAGTCCCCGTGCCCGGCTGGCAGGCCCGGGTGCTGGACCGCGAGGGCAGACAGGTGCCGGACGGGGAGCCCGGACTCCTCGCCGTACGCGGTCCGGTCGGCTGCCGCTATCTCGCCGACGAGCGCCAGCGGGACTATGTGGCGCACGGCTGGAATCTCACCGGCGACACCTATGTGCGTGAGCCGGACGGCTACTTCCGTTACGTCGCCCGCGCCGACGACATGATCATTTCCTCCGGCTACAACATTGCCGGCCCCGAGGTCGAGGACGCCCTGCTGCACCATCCCGCGGTGGCCGAGGCCGCGGTGGTGGGCCGGGCCGACGAGCTGCGCGGCCAGATCGTGGTGGCCTACGTGGTGCTGCGCGACGGCGCGGAGCCGTCGGCCGAGGAGCTGCGCACGTACATGAAGAGCGAACTGGCTCCGCACAAGTGCCCGCGCGTCATCGAGTTCGTGCCCGCACTCCCCCGCACCGCCACGGGGAAACTGCAGCGTTTCCGGCTGCGGGAGGACTGAACCGGAATATGCGGGTGCTTCGCTCCACGCGCACGCTCACCCCAGAGTGAGCCGCGGCTTCGGTGCGTCCGTGCGGCCCGTCGGCGGGGTGCGGCTGCCCGCGCGGTACGGAAGCGGCCAGGGCGCGCCCGGTCCGCCGTAGCCCTGGTCGGCCGCGGCGTGCAGCGTCCAGTGCGGGTCGTAGAGATGGGGACGCGCCAGGGCACAGAGGTCGGCCCGGCCCGCGAGAAGCAGTGAGTTGACGTCGTCCCAGGAGGAGATCGCACCGACCGCGATGACGGGCACGCACAGCGTGTTACGGATCCGGTCGGCGTACGGGGTCTGGTACGAGCGGCCGTACTCCGGGCGCTCGTCGGGGACGACCTGACCGGTCGACACGTCGATGGCGTCGGCCCCGTGTGCGACGAAGGCGCGGGCGATCTCGACGGCGTCCTCGGCCGTCGTGCCGCCTTCGGCCCAGTCCGTGGCAGAGATCCGGACGGTCATGGGCCGGTCGTCGGGCCAGTCGGCGCGGATCGCGTCGAAGACTTCGAGTGGGAAGCGGAGCCGGCCCGGCAGTGATCCGCCGTAACAATCGGTGCGGTGGTTGGTGAGCGGCGAGAGGAAGCCGGACAGCAAGTAACCATGGGCGCAGTGGAGTTCGAGAAGGTCGAAGCCGCAGAGGTCGGCGCGCCGGGCCGCCGATACGAACTGTTCGCGTACGGCGTCGAGTCCGGCCCGGTCCAGGGCGTGCGGGACCTGGTTGACGCCGCCCACGTACGGGATCGGGGAGGCGGCGGTCAGCGGCCAGTTGCCGTGGTCGAGGGGCTGGTCGATGCCTTCCCACATCAGTTTGGTGGAGCCCTTGCGCCCGGAGTGGCCGAGCTGGACGCCGATGGCCGTACCGGGTGCGCTCGCATGGACGAAGTCGGTGATCCGGGTCCAGGCGGCGGCCTGTTCGGGGGTGTAGAGGCCGGTGCAGCCGGGAGTGATGCGGCCCTCGGCGCTGACGCACACCATCTCCGTCATGACAAGCCCCGCACCACCGAGCGCGCGTGCGCCCAGGTGGACGAGGTGGAAGTCGCCGGGGACGCCGTCGGCGGCCGAGTACATGTCCATGGGTGAGACGACGACGCGGTTGCGGAGTTCGAGACCGCGCAGTCGCAGCGGGGTGAACATCGGCGGGGTGCCGGGGGCACAGCCGAACTCCTCCTCGACGGCGGCGGTGAAGGAGGCGTCGCGCAGCCGCAGATTGTCGTGGGTGACGCGGCGGCTGCGGGTGAGGAGGTTGAAGGCGAACTGGCGGGGCGGCTGGTCGACATAGGTGCCGAGCTCCTCGAACCAGCGCAGGCTGGCCGCGGCGGCCCGTTGGGTCGACTCGACGACCGGCCGGCGCTCGGCCTCGTACGCGGACAGCGCACCGGGCAGATCGGGCTGTTCCTCGATGCAGGCGGCGAGCGCGAGGGCGTCCTCGACGGCGAGTTTGGTGCCGGAGCCGATGGAGAAGTGCGCGGTGTGGGCGGCGTCACCGATGAGGACCGTGTTGCCGTGCGACCAGCGGGCGTTGACGACCGTACGGAAGGTGAGCCAGGCGGAGTTGTTGGAGCGCAGCGGTCGGCCGCCGAGCGCCTCGACGAAGATCTTGGCGCAGCGTACCGCCGACTGCTCGACGTCGCAGGTGTCGAATCCCGCGGCCCGCCACACCTCCTCGCGCATCTCGACGATGACGGTGGAGGCGTCGGTCGAGAAGGGGTAGCCGTGGAGCTGCATCACCCCGTACTCCGTCTCGGCGATCTCGAAGCGGAAGGCGTCGAAGGCGAAGTCGGCGGCGAGCCAGATGTAGCGGCAGCGGTGGGTGGTGAGGCGGGGGCCGAAGATGTCGGCGTGAGCGGCGCGGGTGAGGCTGTGCACACCGTCGGCGGCGATCACCAGGTCGTACGCGGCAGCCAGCTCGGCGGCCGGCGGGGCCTCGGTGCGGAAGCGGAGCCGTACGCCGAGCAAGTCGCAGCGTTCGTGCAGGATCTCCAGGAGCCTGCGCCGGCCCAGCGCCGCGAAGCCGTGGCCGCCGGAGGTCTGGGTCACGCCGCGGTGGACGATGTCGATGCCGTCCCACCGTACGAATTCGTCCTGGAGTGCCCGGTGGACGACGGGGTCGGCGTGCTCGATGCCGCCGAGGGTCTCGTCGGAGAGGACGACGCCGAAGCCGAAGGTGTCGTCGGGGGCGTTGCGCTCCCAGACGGTGATGTCGCGTTCCGGATCGAGACGCTTGAGCAGGGCCGCGGCGTAGAGCCCGCCGGGTCCGCCACCGATGACCGCGATCCGCTTCACGCTGGTCCGCTGCGCGCCGGGTGCCGTCGCGGCGGTCCGGATCGCACCGGCCGCCGTCACAGCGGACGGCCCGGTTCCGGTCGCGCTCGTGTCGGGCGGCATCGCGCTACCGGCCTTGCCACTTCGGCGGCCGCTTCTCGGCGAACGCGGCGTGGAATTCGGCGTAGTCGTCGCCGTGCATCAGCAGGGCCTGGGTCGCGGCGTCCATCTCGACCGCGGCGGCGAGCGGCATGTCGAGTTCGGCGGTGAGTAGCGCCTTGGTCTGGGCGAGGGCGAGGGCGGGTCCATCGGCGAGGCGGCGGGCGAGCGCAGCCGCGCGCGCATCGGCCTGGCCTTCTTCGGTCAGCTCGCTGATCAGTCCGATCCGTTGCGCCTCCGGTGCGCGAACCTGTTCGCCGAGCATCAGCAGCCGGGTGGCATGGCCGAGGCCGACGACGCGCGGCAGCAGATAGGCGGCGCCCATGTCACCGCCGGAGAGTCCCACCTTGGTGAACAGAAAGGCGAAGCGGGCGGACGGGTCGGCGATCCGGAAGTCGGCGGCCAGCGCAAGAACCGCACCAGCACCTGCGGCCACGCCGTGTACGGCGGCGATGACGGGGAAGGGGGTTTCACGTAGGGCCCGCACCACCTGCCCGGTCATGCGGTTGAAATCGAGGAGCTGGGCGGTGTCCATGGCGAGTGTCGCGCCGATGATGTCGTCGACATCTCCGCCGGAGCAGAAACCGCGGCCCTCCCCCGCGAGCACCAGAGCCCGCACGGTGCGTTCACGGGACAGTTCGGCGAGCAGGTCGCGCAGGTCGGCGTAGGCGCCGAAGGTGAGCGCGTTGAGTTTCTCGGGCCGGGCGAGGGTGACGGTGGCAACTCCGTCATTCGTCGTCAGCCGCAGATGACGCCAGTCATCCGTACGGGGGGCGGAGCTGGGAAACGGGCTCATGGAGGGGTCCCCTTCAGCCGTCGGGCCGCTACCTGCAACCGAACTTATCACTCATACGTGACTCCCGTCACGAGCGCGCAATAAGCGGAGCGTGAGAGCGTAGTGCCGAACGTCCCCTCCATGTCGGACAGAACCGCCTCGTCCGCATCGTTTCACTTCATAAGGTTGAAATTCGGAATTATTGAGCTCCAGAATCTTCGCGATCTCACCGGAACGGAACCATGCTGTGCTCTCCGATGTCCCCCTCCCCGCCTCCTGGCGGATTACCCTGCCGCATTCGACGGTGGCCGTACCAGTGGCCCGCGCTCTGATCCGTACGGCACTGGCGGACATCGATGCCGCGGCCGATTCCGACACCGCCGAACTCCTCACCGCCGAACTGGTCGCCAACGCCGTGGAGCACACCCGCAGCGATGAGCCCATCGAGCTGGTGGTGGAGCTCCTGCCGAGCGGCTGCCAAGTGGAGGTGCACGACCGCGATCCGGTTTCGCCGGGCGATCTCTCCCATCCGAAGCCCGGCAGCGAGCCGGACCCCTGGCAGGAACACGGCCGGGGTCTGCTGCTGATCCGTACGCTCAGCTCGTCCTGTGGTCACCGCACGACGGAACACGGCAAGGCGGTGTGGTTCACCCTGCCGTCCCGTACGCCTCAGAGGCTGCCGGGCGACCTCTGATCGGGCGGACGCCTCGGCGCCGGCCGACCGCCCACTCATCGACCGGCGTCGACAGCGGCCAGCCGGGAGCGGCTGCGTCCGTAGAAGGCGTACACCGCCGCGCCGACCATCAGGAAGACGGCGAACTGCACCCAGGTCGCCCAGCCCGTCCCGTACATCAGATAGAGGCAGAACGCGACGCCCAGGAGCGGGCTCAGCGGATAGAGCGGCACCCGGAACGAGCCCGTCACCTCAGGGTTGCGGCGGCGCAGCACGATCACCGCGATGTTCACCACGACCATGATGGCCAGCGTGCCGATGGTCGTCAGGTTCACCACCACGTCGAGCGACGAGAAGGCTGCCGGGATCGCGAAGAGGACAGCCACGATCCAGGTGTTGGCGACCGGCGTCGCCGTCCGCGGCGAGACCCGCTCGAAGACCCGCGGGATCAGACCGTCGCGGGACATCGACATCAGAATGCGGGTCTGCCCGTACATCGCCGCGAGCACGACGGATGCGATGGCGGCAATCGCTCCGAAGGCGATGATTCCACCGCCGACGTTCGAGCCGGTGACTTGGTCGACGACGATCGAGAGGGCGGCCGGCTTGTCGGCGACGGCCTGGGGGCCGAGGGCGCCGATGGCGGCGAGCGCGACGGCGCAGTAGAGCAGGGTGACCAGGCCGATGCAGACCATGATCGCGATCGGAATGTTCCGCCGCGGGTTCTTGACCTCTTCGCCCGCAGTGGTGATGGCGTCGAAGCCGATGTAGGAGAAGAAGGCCAGCGACGCACCGGCGGTGACCCCGCTCACCCCGTGGGCGACGAACGGCGTGAGGTTCCCGTGCTCGAAGGCGGTGAAAGCGATGGCGCAGAACATGATCAGAATGGCGATCTTGAGGATCGCCGTCGCGGTGGTGGCCCCCGCGCTTTCCCGGACGCCGCGCACCAGCAGGATGGCGGCCATCATGACCACCAGGACCGCAGGCAGATTGATCACTCCGCCGTCGCCGGGCCCCGCCGAGAGGGCCGCGGGCAGCTGCCAGCCGAACAGGCTGTTCAGCAGCTCATTGACGTACTGGCTCCAGCCGACGGCGACCGCGGAGACCGAGACTCCGTACTCCAGCAGCAGACACCAACCGACGAGGAACGCGACGCGTTCCCCGAGGGTCGCGTAGGCGAAGGAGTACGAGCTGCCGGACACCGGGATCGCGCTGCCCAGCTCGGCGAAGGAGAACGCGGTGAAGACACAGGTGATCGCGGCGAGCACGAAGGACAGCACGACCGCGGGGCCCGCTTTGGCGACACTGTCGGAGAGGCCGACGAAGATACCGGTGCCGACGACGGCACCGACACCGAAGCACACCAGCTGGAAGAGCCCCATGGTGCGCTTGAGGCCGTGCCCCTCCAGGTCGGCGCCGGACTCGACGATCAGCTGGTGAGGGCTCTTGATGCGTGGCCCGGAGGGGCGCAGGGAGCTCGATGGGCGCAGCGGACTCACGGGGGCGGTCTCTTCTCTGGTGGAGCACGTGGGGGGATGCGCGTCCGGGGCTTGCGGGGGAGCTCCGGGCGCTGGTGATACAAGAAAACGGGGTTCGAGCTCGCACGCTCGAACCCCACCAAGAGACGACATATTAGCCGTCGTCGCGCATGTTCACCCAATCGGGTGCATGACCATGCAGCAGTCAGCTTGCGGCCGCCAGGGTTGCCACCAGCACGGCCTTGATGGTGTGCAACCGGTTCTCGGCCTCGTCGAAGACGACCGAGTGCGTGGACTCGAAGACCTCGTCGGTGACCTCCAGCTCCGTCAGCCCGTGGGCGGCCTCGATCTCGCGCCCGACCTCGGTGCCGAGGTCATGGAAGGCCGGGAGGCAGTGCAGGAACTTCACGTCGGCGTTGCCGGTGGCGCGCAGGACGTCCATGGTCACGGCATACGGCGCGAGGGCCTGGATGCGCTCGCCCCAGACCTCCTTGGGCTCACCCATGGAGACCCAGACATCGGTGGCGACGAAGTCCGTGCCCTTGACGCCCTCGGCGATGTCTTCGGTCAGAGTGACGGTCGCACCGCTGGTCTCGGCCAGCCTGCGGGCCTCGGTGACGATCTCCTCGGCCGGCCAGTACGACTTCGGCGCGACGATCCGCACGTCCATGCCCAGCAGGGCGCCGGTGACCAGGTAGGAGTTGCCCATATTGAAGCGGGCGTCGCCGAGGTAGGCGAAGACGATCTGCTCCAGCGGCTTCTCGCTGTGCTCGGCCATGGTGAGGACGTCGGCAAGCATCTGGGTCGGGTGCCAGTCGTCGGTGAGTCCGTTGAATACCGGAACGCCGCCGTACGCGGCCAGCTCCTCGACGACTGCCTGGCTGTCACCGCGGTACTCGATGCCGTCGAACATCCGGCCGAGGACGCGGGCCGTGTCCTTCACCGATTCCTTGTGCCCCAGCTGCGAGCCGGAGGGGTCGAGATACGTCGTGGACGCACCCTGATCGGCGGCCGCCACCTCGAAGGCACAGCGGGTGCGGGTCGAAGTCTTCTCGAAGATCAGCGCGATGTTCTTGCCGCGCAGCCGCTGCACTTCGGTCCCCGACTTCTTGGCGGCCTTGAGCTCGGCCGCGAGGTCGATCAGGCCGCGGAACTCCTCGGCCGTGAAGTCCAGCTCCTTGAGGAAGTGGCGGCCTGCGAGGTCTATGGCCATGGGACTGCTCCTGGGTCGGGGTAGGGATCGCACATACAGTGACTCTGGAAGTCTATACGACACCATGCATCGCTATACGAAGCCTCTCGCCAGGCAGTCCACCACTACACCGGATCACGCACCACGGGGCAGCTCATGCAGCGGGGGCCTCCCCTGCCCCGGCCCAGTTCGCTGCCACGGATCTCTATGACCTCGATGCCCTCCTTTCGCAGATAGGTGTTGGTGGTGGCGTTGCGCTCGTACGCGACGACGACGCCCGGCTCGACGGCCAGCACATTGCAGCCGTCGTCCCACTGCTCGCGCTCGGCCGCGTGCACATCCTGGGTGGCCGTGAGGACCCGGATCGAGTCCAGGCCCAAGGCGTGCGCGATCGCGTCGTGCATGTGCTCGGGCGGATGGTCGGTGACCTTCAGGTCCCTCGGCCCTTCACCGGGCTCGATGGTGTACGAGCGGAGCATCCCCAGGCCCGCGTACTTGGTGAAGGTGTCGCCGTCGATCATCGTCATGACCGTGTCGAGATGCATGAACGCCCGGCGCTTGGGCATGTCGAGCGCCACGATCGTATGCGCCGAGCCGGCATCGAACAGTCCGCGGGCCAGCATCTCCACCGCCTGCGGGGTGGTGCGCTCGCTCATCCCGATGAGCACGGCGCCGCGACCGATGACCAGTACGTCGCCGCCCTCAATGGTGGAGGGGTAGTCGTGCTGCCCCTGAGACCAGTGATGGAAGACGCCTGCGTCCGGGCCGGTGAAGAGCGGGTGATGGCGGTAGATCGCCTCGAAGTGGACGGTCTCGCGCTGCCGGGCCGGCCAGCGCATCGCGTTGATCGACACCCCGTCGTATATCCAGGCCGAGGTGTCCCGGGTGAAGAGATGGTTCGGCAGCGGGCCGAGCAGAAAGTCATCCAGGTCCATGACATGGAAGCGGACGGAGGTCGGCTCACTGTGCCACTCCAGGAACTCCCGCTTGGTCATCCCGCCGACCAGCGCCTCGGCCAGTTCGGCGCTGGGCAACTCCTCGAAGGCGGCCCGCAGATGCTCGGTGGCGAGCGGGCCGTACTCCTTCTCCTCGAAGACCCGGTCCAGGACGAGCCGCCTGGCCACCGGGATCTCCAGCGACTCACGGAGCAGATCGCCGAAGAGATGCACCTCCACTCCGCGGTCGCGCAGCACGTCCGCGAAGCCGTCGTGCTCCTGGCGGGCGCGGCGCACCCAGAGCACGTCGTCGAACAGGAGTGTGTTCTTGTTGCTGGGGGTGAGCCGCTTCAGTTCAAGATCGGGGCGGTGCAGGATGACGCGGCGCAGCCGCCCGGCCTCGGAGTCGACATGGAATCCCATGTCTCCATCCTCACCGTGCGGAGCGCCGTTCACCCGGCGAATCGCCAGCGGATTTCCGTGGATCCCATCGGAAAACCCGCTGGCACCCCTGTCTACAGCCGCGGGTCGACCGGCTCCGATTCCAGGGCCAGCACCGCGAACACCGCCTCGTGGACCCGCCACAGCGGCTCCCCGTCGGCCAGCCGGTCCAGCGCTTCGAGCCCCAGCGCGTACTCCCGGAGCGCCAACGACCGCTTGTGGCCGAGGAACCGGCCGCGCAGCCGCTCCAGATTCTCCGGGCGGGTGTACTCGGGGCCGTAGATGATCCGGAGGTACTCCCGGCCACGCACCTTGATGCCCGGCTGGACCAGCCTGCCCCTGCCGTCCCGTACGAACGCGGCGAGCGGTTTGACGACCATGCCTTCGCCGCCACGGCCGGTCATCTCCAGCCACCAGTCGATGCCGGAGCGCACCGACGCCTCGTCACCGGTGTCGACGACGAGCCTGCGGGTGACCTGGAGCAGCCCGGTCGGATCGTGGTCGACCAGCCGGTCGAGCCAGGCCAGCTGCTCGTCGTGCGGTACGGAGGCCAGCGAGCGGCCCTGCACGGCGAGGATCTGGAACGGCGCGAGCCGCACCCCGTCCAGGCCCTGGGTGCTCCAGCAGTACCGGCGGTACGCCTCGGTGAACGCGGTCGCGTCCTCGGCCCGTTCCCGCTGGCGGTCCGCGAGCGCGCCCACGTCCACCCCACGGGCCACCGCTGCCGCGAGGGCCGCGTTGGCCTCCGGGAAGACCGCCCCGGATGCGGCACCGACCGCGGCGTACTGCGAGCGCAGCAGCCCGGCCGCCTTGAGAGACCACGGCATCAGCTCGGCGTCGAGCAGCACCCAGTCGGTGTCCCACTCCTCCCAGAGTCCGGCGGCGGTGACGGCGGTGCGCAGCCTGCCGAGGATCACCTCGGTGAGTGCGACGTCGTCGAGGAACGGCCTTCCGGTGCGGGTGTAGAGCGCCCCGGTCGGACCTCCTTCACCGCCGGAGGCGTGCGAGGTTCCCCCCGCGCCGAACCGCTCACGGGCGGTGTTCGCGTCCCGGCAGACCAGCGCCACCGCACGCGAGCCCATGTGCTTCTCCTCGCATACGACCTCGGTGACACCGTCCGCCCGGTACTGAGCGAAGGCCTCGGCCGGGTGCTCCAGGTAGCCGTCCTCGTGCGAGGTGGCGGTGGGCGCCATGGTCGGCGGGAGGTAGCCGAGCAGCCGCGGGTCGACGGCGAACCGGCTCATGACTTCGAGCGCCGCCGCGGCGTTCTCCTCGCGGACCGAGATACGGCCCATGTGCCGGGTCTCCACGATCCGGCGGCCGTGCACATCGGCGAGGTCCAGCGGCCTGCCTTCCCTGCCCCCGGGCGCCTCGGTGCCCAGCGGCTTGGCCGGCTGGTACCAGACCTTCTCGGCCGGTACGTCGACGAGTTCGCGCTCCGGCCAGCGCAGCGCGGTCATCTTCCCGCCGAAGACCGCACCGGTGTCCAGGCAGATGGTGTTGTTGACCCAGGAGGTGTTGGGCACCGGGGTGTGGCCGTAGACCACGGCGGCACGGCCACGGTACTCCTCCGCCCACGGGTAGCGCACGGGCAGGCCGAACTCGTCGGTCTCACCGGTGGTGTCCCCGTACAGCGCGTGCGAACGGACCCGTCCGGAGGTGCGCCCGTGGTACTTCTCGGGCAGTCCGGCGTGACAGACGACGAGCTTGCCCTCGTCGAGCACGTAGTGGCTGACGAGCCCGTCGATGAACTCCCGCACCTGTTCGCGGAAGGCGGGGTCCTTCTCGTCCTCCCGGTCCAACTGCTCGATGGTCTCTGCGAGTCCATGGGTGTGCTGGACCTTGCGGCCCTTGAGGTAGCGGCTGAGCTTGTTCTCGTGATTGCCCGGCACGCACAGGGCGTTGCCCGCCGACACCATGGACATGACGCGGCGCAGTACCCCAGGGCTGTCGGGGCCGCGGTCCACGAGGTCGCCGACGAAGACCGCCGTACGCCCCTCGGGGTGTGCGCCGTCGACGTAGCCGAGCTTGCCGAGCAGGGCCTCCAGCTCGGAACCGCAGCCGTGGATGTCGCCGATGATGTCGAAGGGGCCGGTGAGGTGGCGGAGGTCGTTGTAGCGGCGCTCCAGCACCACTTCGGCGTGCTCCGCCTCCTCTTCGGTGTGCAGAATGTGCACCTTGCGGAAGCCTTCGCGCTCCAGGCCGCGCAGCGAGCGGCGCAGTTCGCGGCGGTGGCGCTGGATGACGTGGCGCGGCATGTCGGCGCGGTCGGGGCGGGCCGCATTGCGCGCGACGCAGACCTCTTCGGGCAGGTCGAGAATGATCGCGATGGGCAGCACGTCGTGGCTCCTGGCCAGCTGGACCAGCTGCTTGCGGCTCTCGGACTGGACGCTGGTGGCGTCCACGACGGTCAGCCGCCCGGCAGCGAGCCGCTTGCCCACGATGTAGTGCAGGACGTCGAAGGCGTCACGGCTGGCGCCCTGGTCGTTCTCGTCGTCGGCGACCAGGCCGCGGCAGAAGTCCGAGGAGACGATCTCCGTGGGCTTGAAGTGCTTACGGGCGAAGGTGGACTTGCCGGAACCGCTGGCTCCGATGAGCACCACGAGGGAGAGGTCGGTCACTGGCAACGTACGCGAAGTACTTGTCATGCGACGTTCGCCTCCTTCTCGGTCTCGTTGACGGTCTCGTGCCAGGACTCGTTCTTGTTCTCGTTCCTGCCCTCATCGGCCGCGGTCATCGTGAACACGGCCATCTGCGTGGGCGGCCCCACCTCGGGGTCGTCGGGCCCCACGGGGACGAAATCGACCCTGTATCCATGCCGCTGTGCCACCGCCCGGGCCCAGTCGCGGAACTCGGCCCTGGTCCACTCGAACCGGTGGTCGCCGTGGCGCACATGCCCGGCCGGAAGGGTCTCCCAGCGGACGTTGTACTCGACGTTCGGCGTCGTCACGAGCACGGTCCGCGGGCGGGCCGAACCGAACACGGCGTACTCCAGCGCGGGCAGCCTTGGCAGGTCGAGGTGCTCGATGACCTCGCTGAGCACGGCCGCGTCATACCCCTTGAGCCGCTTGTCGGTGTAGGTGAGCGAGCCCTGCTGAAGCATGACCCGTGCGGCCTGCCGCTCCCCCATCCGGTCCAGCTTCAGCCGTCGTGAGGCGATGGTGAGGGCGCGCATCGAGACATCGACGCCGACGATCTCCGTGAAGCCCACGTCCTTGAGCAGTGCCTGCACCAACTGGCCCTGACCGCAGCCCAGGTCGAGAATCCGGCTCGCCCCGGCGGTGCGCAGCGCGTCGAGGATCGCGGTGCGCCGCTGCTCAGCGAGCGGCACCGGCTTCTCCTCGGTGTCGGTCGTCTCGTCCACCGCGTTGTCGATGCTCTCGACGTCCAGGTCGTCCGACTCGGCGAGCCGCACCAGTTCGAGCCGCTGCATCGCCTGCCGGGTCAGCCCCCAGCGCCGGGACAGATAGCGGCTGGTGATCAGCTTCTGTTCAGGGTGGCCGGCCAGCCAGCCCTCGCCGGCCCGCAGCAGCTTGTCCACCTCGTCCGGTGCGACCCAGTAGTGCTTGGCGTCGTCGAGCACCGGCAGCAGGACATACAGCTGCCGCAACGCGTCCGCCAGCCGCAACTCGCCTTCCAGCACCAGCCGCACGTACCGCGAGTCCCCCCACTCCGGGAACTGCTCGTCCAGAGGTACGGCCACGGCGTCCACGCTCTTCCAGCACAGCGGCCCGAAGAGCTTGCGCACCAGTTCCGCGCCGCCGCGCGCCGGCAGTGCGGGCACCTCGATCCTCAGCGGTAGCGGCGCCTGTGCACGTTCGGGCAGTGCGCGGCACACACCGTTCAGCGCGGTCTTGAAGACCGCGCTCATCGCGACGGAGAGCAGCGAGGACGCCGCGTACGGACGGTCGTTGACGTACTGCGCGAGCGCCGCATCGGGGGCGCCGCCCCGGCCCTTGCCGCGTCGCACCAGCGCCACGGGATCCACCTCCAGCAGGAGCGCCGCTGTGCAGCGCTCGGCGGATGCCTCGGGATAGAAGACATGCGCGGTGCCATGGGAGGTGGAGAACGTCTGCGCCTTCTCGGGATGCTTGTGCAGCAGAAAGCCGAGATCGGTCGCGGGACGTTCCGGGTCGCCGGTCGTGCTGATTGTCAGGAACACACGTCCGAGTATGGTCCGCTTCACTCGCGCCCCACCAGGTATTTTCATGTGTCTACGGCACTGTTGCCCCTCCTTACCCTTCGCCTGCCGTCGCTGCGCCAAGCAGCCCGGCCAGCTCCGCGATGATCTCCGGGCCGACCCGGCAGCAGCCGCCCACCAGCCGGGCGCCGGCGTCTTGCCACGCCCGTACTCTCCCCGGATCGAAGGTGGGGGCACCAGCCCACTCCCGTCCGCCGGCATCCCACCGCTCACCGCTGTTCGGATAGACCACGACCGGTTTCCCGGCCACCTCCGCCGCCGTCCGCACCGCCCGGTCCGCGTCCGCCGGATCGCAGCAGTTCACCCCCACGGCCACCACCCGGTCGTGCCCGGCGGCGAGCCCGAACGCCGTCTCCAGCGGCTGCCCCGCCCGGGTCCGGTCCCCCGCCACGCTGTACGAGAGCCAGACCGGCAGCCCGTACTCCTCGACCACCCGCAGCAGCGCCTCCGCCTCGTCGGTGTCCGGCACCGTCTCCAGCGCCAGCACATCGGGGACGGCGGCGGCCAGCGCCTCGATCCGAGGCCGGTGGAAGCATTCCAACTCCCGGATCGAGAGGCCGTACCGCCCGCGGTACTCGCTGCCGTCCGCGAGCATCGCCCCGTACGGACCGACGGAGCCGGCGACCCAGACCTCCCGGCCCGTTGCCGCACCGGCCCGCCGGGCCAGCTCCACGCTCAAGGCGAAGATCTCCGTCGCCCGTGCCCGGCCGATCCCCCGCCGCGCGAGCCCCTCGAACGTCGCCTGGTAGCCGGAGGTGATGAGCACCTGCGCGCCCGCCCGCACATAGGCCTTGTGCGCGGCCTCGATCTGCCCCGGCTCATCGACCAGCAGCCGGGCCGACCACAGCGCGTCGGACAGATCGCAGCCCTGCGCCTCCAGCTGATTGGAGAGACCACCGTCGAGCAGGACGGTCCCTTCGGCGAGCGCTGCGGCCAGCGGACGGTCGGGTTGCACGGCTGCTCCTCTCCCTCTATTGACCGGCGGCGAAGTCCACTTCGGACGCGGGCAGCACGCGGATGCTCCGGCCGGGGAAGTCGATGTGCCGGTAGATCTCGTTGTGGTGCGCGATCGACCGGTCCGGCGACGCGTACTCGCCGGCTTCGGGCCGGACGGACGTGGTGTGCCCGTCGGCGACCAGCACCACGTCGTACCGGTGGCTCAGCGCCTGCCGCGCCGTGGTGTCCACGCAGATCTCGGTCGCGAACCCGGTGACGACCACCTCGGTGACGCCCAGCGCCTTGAGGGTCTTGTCGAGACCGGTGTCCAGGAAGCTGTCCGCACTGGTCTTGTGGACGACCTCCTCGTCGACGGCAGGCGCGAGTCCGGGCACGATCTGCCAGCCCTCGGTGCCGGCCTCCAGTCCTTCGCCCCGGTGCTGAATCGTCACGATCGGCACGCCCGCGGCATGGGCACGCTCGCGGAGCCCGGCGATCGTGGCGACGGTCTCGGCGGCCCGGTGCGCGATGGCCACCAGGGTGTTCTGCATGTCGATGACGAGGAGAGCGGAGGCGTGTGGCATGGGGCCCACGGTAGCGGTCCTCCTCCGGGCAACGAGGGGAATCGCAGAGCACCGGCCCAGGCTGCCGTGATCCGCACTCCACTATGCGAGCGATGCGAGCGGTGGGAGCGGTTCAAGGCGAGTCCGTGAGTACACACTGCATGATGGATGCATGGATCTCCGTGTCTTCACAGAACCACAGCAAGGGGCGACCTACGAGACGCTGCTCCGCGTCGCCAAGGCAGCCGAAGAACTCAACTACGGAGCTTTCTTCCGCTCGGACCACTATCTGCACATGGGAGCCGTGGACGGGCTCCCCGGTCCTACCGACGCCTGGATCACGCTTGCCGGTCTCGCGCGCGAGACGTCGCGGATCCGCCTCGGGACCCTGATGACCGCCGGAACCTTCCGCTTCCCCGGTGTCCTCGCGATCCAGGTAGCACAGGTCGACCAGATGTCCGGCGGGCGGGTGGAACTGGGGCTCGGCTCCGGCTGGTACGCGGAAGAGCACGCGGCCTATGGCATCCCGTTTCCCAAGGAAAAGTTCGGGCGCCTCGAGGAGCAACTCGCTGTCATCACCGGGCTCTGGAACACCCCCGTAGGAGAGCGATTCGACTTCGACGGGAACTACTACCAGCTCGCGGACTCCCCCGCGCTGCCCAAGCCGGTCCAGGCCAAGGTGCCGGTCTTGATCGGTGGTCACGGTGCTAAGAGGACACCCGCTCTCGCCGCTCAGTACGCCGACGAGTTCAACATCCCGTTTGCAAGCCTTGCCGACTCGAAGCGGCAGTTCGGGCGCGTGCGTGCGGCGGCTGAGGAACACGGGCGCAAGGCGGACGACCTCGTGTACTCCAACGCCCTCGTCGCCTGCGTCGGCAGGACCGACGCGGACGTGAAGCGGAGGGCGGAGGCCATCGGCCGCAACGTCGACGAGCTGAAGGCCCACGGTCTCGCCGGGTCGCCCGCGGAGGTCGTTGAGCGTATCTCCGCCTTCCGGGCGGTCGGCTCGCAGCGGATTTACCTGCAGATGCTGGACCTTGACGACCTGGACCACTTGGAATTGATCGCGACCGACGTGATGCCGCAGCTCTCTTGACATCCTCTCCCGCCGGATCGGTCGGCGGTGCGCCGCTCAGCACCGTGAAGCAGTACATCGAGCAGCAGAACCGGCCGCTCTGACCTGGGCTGAGGTGAACAGTGCAGATCCGTGCACACAGCTGAGGTCAGAGCAGTTCTCAGATTCGCTTCACCACCGGGCTGAAGCCCGGTGCGCTGCGAATAGATCCGGTAGCGGCGCCGACCTGGCTGTCGGGCTCACGGGTGGGCGCGGCATGTGCCGTGCCCACCCGTGGCGTTGCGCCGTTTTTGCTCTTTGCCTGCCCTGCTCCGCAGGAGGCCGATTCCCCCCGGCCTGAAGGCCGGGGCATCCTCGGAGGTACCCGGTGAGGGAATTTGGAGCGGGTCCAGCTCCGGCTTCCTTCCTGCGAGGTCACGTCACGGCTGGCCCGCCGCCGAGCCCGCCGGTCCGCGGATCACACCGTAGGGGCCGTCCCGCTCCCGGCCGCACTCCAGATCCTGCTGCCGCTCCCGGTCCTGCTCGTCGAGGCGCCGGAGCATTCCGTGCACCCGGTCCATGGACTCGTCCGCCGCGTCGATCGCCTCCATGCACTGCCAGTAGAGCCCCTGCTCATCGGTCTCGCAGGCCACCCCGACCAGGGCTATCCCCACCTCCCCGAGCAGTGTTCCCAGCCCCGTCAGCGTCGCCCTCGGTTCGGCGAGCTCGGACAGCTGGGCGGCCCGCGCCACCGAGGCCCGCGCCGCCGGGTGATCCAGCGTCCCGCCGCTCCTTCCGCCGATCTCACTGAGCCCGCGCGCCTCTCCCCGTAACTCCTTGGGCCCGTCCGCCGCCAGTCGGCTGCCGATCGCCTGAGCGAGCGCCTGGGCCTGCCATGCCTCGGCGATGATGTCCGGCGTGCAGCGGCTCTGTGCCAGAGCACGCCGACTGACTCCTACAAGCCGCTCCGCTTCCATGCGCTACCCCCGTCGGTACGAAAAGCCGCTCAACTCATCCACTACCCACAGTGAGGGTGTCGGTACCGAAAAGCCAGGGGAATTCGGAAATCTGTGGACACGAAGTCGACTGTGAATAAGTTGATCACTCCGAAGAGTGACGATCCCGGGATTCAGGGGTGTCCGGACGTTCCGGTACCGGGAATCGGGTCTCGTTCTGGTCGATCTTCTCCGACAGCGCCGCCAGCGGGTCGATCCCCAACACCTCGCAGAACTGCAGCAGATACGCGAGAACATCCGCGACCTCGTCCGCCACTCGGTGCGCCGTCCCGGGTGCCTCCATCACCCGCGCCGACTGCTCCGGCGTCAGCCACTGGAAGATTTCGACCAGTTCGGACGCCTCGACGCTCAGAGCCGCCGCCAGATTCTTCGGGGTGTGGTACTGCTCCCAGTCCCGTGCAGCCGCGAACGCGGCGAGCCGTTGCTGCAGGGCACGTACATCGAGTTCTGTCACGCTCCAGGTCTACCACCGTGACCCCGGCCGTCTGCCGGGCCGGCACCGCACCCGACTCCGTGACCGCCCCACCCGCCCGGTGGCCTTCCTACGAACCGGGTACGACCGCCGCCGTAGCCCCCTCGACCTCCATGTCGGCCGGTGACAGCAGGAAGACATTCCGGTCGACCCGGTGCATTCCGCTACCCAGACCGAAGACCACCCCGCTGGTGAAGTCCAGGATGCGCTTGGCCACATCCGTCTCCGCGCTCGTCAGATCGAGCAGCACCGGGATCTGCGCGACCAGGTACTCCGCCACCTCCCGCGCGTCCGCGAAGACCTGGACCCGCAGCACCACGAGACGCCGCTGTTCGGCTCCCGCGTTCTCGTCGGGGACCGTACGGTGATCGACTCTGGACGGCCACTGGTCGCGGCTGCGCAGAGGTACGACCTGGGCAAGCCCCTCCCACTGCTCGTCCGTGACGTCGTACCTGTCGTACCTGCTCACCGGACCACCCCGTCTGTGCTTCGGTCGGCGTTGCGCCGGCTGCGCTCGTTGTTCATCGGGCAATTCTCTCGCCACTCACCCGTTCGGCGTACCACCGACACGGTTCACGGGCTGATCGACACCGCCGACGACTCGTCGGACGCACCCTCGGCGGCTTCCTGCCGGATGGCTTCCGCGGTCATGTCGACGGGGGTGAAACGTACCGGAAGGCGGACCAGAGCGCGGTGGAACGGCCCCGGTCGCCACCTCAGTGCGCTGACCGGAACGTCGAGTTCTGCGTCGCACAGCTGACTGGTGAGCTGCTCGATCGCGGTCATGGCGATGAGCAGCGCCGGCTGCTTCGCCGGGCACCGGTGCGGACCGGCCGACCAGGCCAGGTGGGCGCTGGCTCCGGAGCGGACCCCGGGGTCCGAAAGGCGGGTCACGAACTGGTTGTTGGCTGCGGCGTAGGAGACCAGGAGCAGCTGTCCGGCGCGCAGTCGAAGGCCGTGGAAGTCCGTGTCGCGGCGCGGGTAATGGGCCGCGAAATTGGCCAGCGGCGGGTCCTGCCAGAGGACCTCGTTGATCGCCTCGTGTGCCGTCATCGCGCCGCCGTGCAGCGAGTCGGCGTAGCGCGCGTCGGTGAGCATGTGCAGCAGCGCGTTGCCGATCAGATTGGTCGTCGGATCGTGGCCCGCGCTCATGATCAGAGTGATCTGACGCACTGTCTCGTCGTTGTCGAGATTGGCGGGATGGGCGAGGAGGTACGAGATGAGGTCACGGCGCGGCCGGGCGCGCCGGTCGGCGACCAGGTCGGTGACGGCCTCGACGAGGTCGGCGTACGCGGTGGCGGCGCCCTCGGCGGAGTTGAACATGCCGGCGATGCCGTTGACGATGCGTTCGCTGTCGCCCGGCGGTACGCCGAACCAGGTGACGAAGACGTGCACCGGAAGTCGACGGGCGTACTGGGCGATCAGGTCGCTGCTTCCGGCGGCGGCGAATTCGCCGATGAGCCGCTGGGCGACCCGGGCGACTTCGGCCCGCAGGATGTGCGGCTCGATCAGGGCGAGGCTGTCGTTGATGGCGTCGCGGTAGCGGGCGTGTACGTCGCCGTCGCTGAAGAGCGCGGTGGGCCGGTAGCTGAGCATGGGCAGGACCGGTGAGTCATCGGGGACGGTGGCCTGCCAGGCTCGTGGGTCCTTGGTGAAGGTGTGGGTGTCGCGCAGCAGGTCGACGGCGGCCTGGTAGTCGGTGACGAGCAGGGCGTCGATGCCGGGGGCGAGCCGGACAGGGGCCAGGGGGCCGTGTTCGCGCAGGCGCCGGTAGTGGCTCTGTGGGTCGGCGGCGAAGTCCGGGCCGTACAGTGCGAGGGGCTGCGGCGGCTGTCTGGGCGGTGTCATGACGGGTCCTCGGGCCGGGGCATTCGGGTCAGCACGTGCTCGGCGAGCGCGATCAGTGCGTCGATGCTTCCGCGGCGTTCGCGGGCGTCGCACTGCACCAGCGGGGTCCCGGGGGCGAGGTCGAGGTGTTTGCGCAGGACGTCGTCGGTGTGGGCGGGGGCGTCGGGGAAGCGGTTGACGGCGACGGCGTACGGCAGTCCCTGCTCCTCGACCAAGTCCATGACCGAGAAGGAGTCGGCGAGCCTGCGGGTGTCGACCAGGACGAGTGCGCCGAGCGCGCCGCGTGCGATGTCCTCCCAGAGCGGGAGGAACCGCTGCTGGCCCGGCGTGCCGAACATGTAGAGCACCAGGTCGTCGAGGACAGTGAGCCGGCCGAAGTCGATGGCGACGGTGGTCGTGGTTTTGTCCGGCAGTCCCGTGGTGTCGTCGAACGGGGTGCTGGACTGGGTCATCGCCTCTTCGGTGTGGAGCGTGGCGATCTCCGACAGTGTGCGGATCAGGGTGGTTTTGCCCACGCCGAAGGGACCCGTGACGACGAGCTTCATCAGGGTCTGGGCGGCAGGCGGCAGGTAGCCGATGCCGGTCCGGTCAGTGGAGGGAGCGGAGTCCAACGAGCAGCCTCTCGACGAGCGACCGGTCGATCTCCCCGGCGCTGGGGATGGGTGGTCGGGTGTGCAGATGTCCGGCGGCCGCGAGGTCCGTGACCAGGAAGATGGTGGCGCTGACCGGCAGTTCCAGGTGGGCGGCGGATTCGACGACGGTGAGCGCACCCGGTTCGAGCAGCTCGCACAGCCTGCGCTGTTCCGAGCCGGTGTCCGGGGGCAGGTCCGTGTCGGTGCGTACGAGTACCGCGAGCCGGTCGAGCGCGGGACCGGCGGGCCGGGTCCGGCCGCCGGTGACCAGATAGGCGGGGATCAGACGGCGTCCGGGGCCGGAGGTCATGGCCGGACGGCGGTGTCCGGTTGGCGGGCGGGTGCGTTCATCGCCCGGGTCAGGGCGGTGACCTGCACCTGCATCTGGTAGGCGATGTCGCCGAGTTTGGCTCCGGGTTCCGCGAACAGGGCGAGTGTGGTGTTGTTCCCTGCCGGTACGACGATGGCGAAGCCCTGATCGGACTCGACAACCGTCTGGGCCAGGATCGGCGCCTCGACGTCGGTGAAGGCCGTGGTGAACGCGCGGGCCGCGGCGTGCAGTGTGGCGGTCATGGCGGCGACCCGCTCACCGGACGCCCGGTCCAGGCCGGGCGACGCGCCCTCGACGAGGCCGTCGCCGGTCGCGACCACGGCGTGCTGGACTCCGGGCAGCTCCAGCAGGGGGGTCAGCACCCATGCGAGGTCACCGGTGGTGGGAGTGGGGGCGCTCACTTCTCGTCGTCTCCTTGGTCGTCCTGGTCGTCGTGGTCGTCCGGGTGGTGGTCGTCCGCTGCCGGTGCGGATGACCGCCCGGCGACGCTCCTGCCTTTGAGGGTGCCCTGCTGGAGTGCCGCCCAGGAAGCCTCGGCCTGTTCGGGGGTACGGGACGCCTCTTCCCGCTCCCGGGTGACGGCGGCGGGTGCGGACCGGGCCGGGGTCGGGCGTGGCGAACGTCGGCGTCGGCTGGGCAGCTCGGCAGTGATCCCGCCGTCGGGCTGCGGTGCCGGTGCGGGCTCCGGCTCGGCAGGGGCAGAGACCGGGGAAGTAGCGTGCGCCTGCATCGGCTTCGGGGCGAGCGCGGAAAGGCTGCGGTCGTCCTTCATCACGGTGAGAAGATGAGCGGGGACACGCAGAATCGTGCGCATACCGCCGAACGGCGATGCCTCGATGTGGCAGTTGAATCCGTATTGCACGACGAGCCGGCCGACGACCGCGAACCCGGTCTGCGGCGGGTCGCCCAGCTCGGTCAGGAGAACCTCGGACGGGCCCGCCAGCAGGGCGCGGGCCCGGTCGAGCGCATCGTCGTCCATGCCGATGCCCGCGTCGTCGACCACCAGGAACGCGCCACGGCCCCCGCTCTGCTGAACGGTCACCTGTACATCGGTGTCGGGGTGCGAGTACGCGGTGGCATTGGCCAGCAGTTCGGCCAGTGCGATCGCGAGGGGTTCGGCGGCACGGGCGACGAGCGCGAGCCGCTCGTCGCGCAGATGGTTGGCAACCTTGATGCGCTCGTAGCCGGCGACCCGGGACTGGGCTCCGAGCACGATCTCGACGAGCGGCGAGTTCTGGCGGGCGAGCCCCGGCCAGGCGTCGCACAGCACGGCGGTGGCCTGGGTGCGCCGCAAGGCCAGTTCGTTACGGAAGTCCAGCTGCAGGATGCGTGGGTCGTCGTACTCGTGCTGGAGCTCGTGCAGCAACTGCTGGGACTGGTTGAGCAGGGACTGGATCTTGGCCGAGGTGCCGCGCATCGCCGCCCGGGCGGCCGCGTCGACGCGCCCGCGCTCCTCGACGACCGCCGTGCGAGCGGCCTTCACGGCCTCGGTGAGCAGCCGGGCGGCATCGCCGTCGACCTCGTCCGCTTCCCGCAGTCCGGGGACATGGGCGGTGGGGTGGGAGAGGGCGAGCGCTGCGGCGGGTATCCGCTTGCGGGCCAGCTGCCGGATCTCGTCGGTGAGGGCGGCGGTACGGGCCTCGGCGGCCTTCGCCTGCCGTTCGGCCAGCTCGGCACGGGCCAGGGCCAAGTGCTCCGAGCGTGCCGCGTTCTGTGCGCGGACAGCCGCCGCCACGGCAGCAGCGACGGCGATCACCGCCACGATCCATCCCATGCCGTCACCGCATTCCTGTTGTCGGATCGGTCTTCCGGCCGAAGCGGCGACGGAAGCTCCGCCTACTTCTCCGCCGGGCCTGCCGACTCACGGGCCTGCTCCATCTCTTGAGCGACCACGGCGACATCGTTCATCACTTGGAGAACTCCGGACAGTTCGGAGCCGCCGAGCTGCCGGTACTCGGTTCCGATGGTCGCCACCAGCCGCTCCGGGAGGCCGAGCTCCGGGTAGCGCCCTTCGGCGATGACCCGGCGAGCCGCCTCAAGGGCTGGAATCCCGGCCGCGTGAAGGGCGTGGGCGCGCTCGCGCACGTACTCCAGATACACGATGTGATCGCGCACCCCGGCCCGGTCGAGAACCGGTCCGTGCCCCGGGACGATGATCTCTGCGCCGGTGGCCAGCACCCGCTCGCAGGCCGCGATCACATTGCTCAGCGGGCCCGCCCAGTGCACCGGGTGGTCGCCCGGCTGACCGGGGGTGGAGGAGAAGATGATGTCCCCGCTGAACACGGCACGCTGCGCGGGCAGATGGACCATCAGGTCGCCGGTGGTGTGCGCGGGCGGCAGGGCGGAGAGCTGGACCGGGTACTCCCCCAGGGTCAGTTCGAGTTCCCCGGTGAAGTATGTCGTCGGCTGCACCGGCTCGGTCTGCGACCAGTCGAAGGAGCCGAAGTGACGTCCGAGGTAGGCCCCGAGCGCGGTGGCCGGATCGCCGGTGGTGACGAGTTTGTGCTGCTGATGGGGCGTGGGCTCGTAATGGATGTGTTCGCGGGCCTCACGGGTCGCGATGATCTCCGCGTCCGGGAGCACGCCCGCACCCCAGAAATGGTCGCCGTTCGCATGGGTGACGATCACCCGGTCGATGGAGACACCGTCGGGCAGCCGCTTCATGGACTCGGCCAGGAACTGGCCGGCCAGCACGGCATCGTACGGGGTGTCGATCCATAGCGCGCCACGCGGCGAGACGAGGAGACCGCAGTTCGCAAGCCCCCAGCCCCGTTTCGGCGGGAGCCATGCGTACAGGCCCCGCCCCAGGTCAACGACGTCTCCACCCTTGATCGACATGGACGCGATTATGCCGACCACGATCCGGCCATGCGTTCGAACTCGGCCACCATGAGATCTCATTGGCGCAAAATCGCCGCTCACGCTCTCCGATGCCGACGGCTCGGTGACCCTACGAGACCGGCGCCCCGCGCCCCCATATGACATCTTCCGGATGATCCACCCCAATTCACCCGACAGTGTCACGCGCCGCGGCGGACCCTCATCCGGCCGTCGCCAAACCAGAGAGAGCCGACTACCCACCGAGCATGGCTGAAAACAGCCCCATCAAAACTTCCGGCGACGGCGCCGGACAGCGCTGTCGCCGGAGGCCGCCGAATCGGCGCAGGCCGAGCCTGATGACGCGCGCCTTCCCGCGCGACCGCACCCGGTTTCGGCCACGCAGAAATGGCAACGGCGGCTGACCACCCCCTGTAGGCGACTTCTGACCGGGCAACCATCTGACAGCCTCTCAGTTCAGACTGCGATGACGGTGACGCCGGCCTCCGTGAAGCGGGCGATCGCCTCGGGCGTGATCCCCTTGTCGGTGACCAGGAAATCGACCTGTTCGAGATCGCAGACCCGGGCGAAGGCCCGCTTGCCGATCTTCGAGGAATCGGCTGCCACGACCACGCGTTGCGCCTGCTCCGCGAGCAACCGGTTGATGCTGGCCTCGCCTTCGTGGTGTACGTATGCACCACGCTCGGTGTCGATCGCGTTGACGCCCAGCACGGCAACATCCAGCGTGATTTCACCCAATACCCCGCTGGCCAGCGGGCCCGTAAGCTCGTACGACTGCGGCCTGGCCACTCCGCCGGTGACCACGATCTTGATCTGCGGCCGGATGACCAGCTCATTGGCGATGTTGAGGGCGTTGGTGACAACGGTCAGGGCCGGCTGACCACCCATCCCGGCCGCGGTGTCACCGATGACATCGGAGCGCACCGCCAGCGAACGGGCCACCTCGGTCAGTGTCGTTCCGCCGGTCAGTCCCACCACTTCGCCGACCGCCACGAGTTCGGAGACGGCACGGCCGATGGCCTGCTTCTCCGGGGCGTGACGACCTGCCTTGTAGCGCAGGGCCAGTTCGTAGCTGACACCGTGGGCGACCGCGCCACCGCGGGTACGCGTGAGCAGCTGCTGCTCGGCGAGCTGGTCCAGGTCACGACGGATGGTCGCGGCCGAGACATCCAGCGTCACGGCGGCGTCCTCGACCTCCACCCGGCCGTTCTTCCCGACAAGTTCCAGCAGCGCGTTCCACCGGGCATCCTTGGACAAGAGAAATCTCCTTACGGACCCGGGCCTCGGGCACCCATCCCCTGGGCACGGTCACCGGACAGGCGCAAGCGTCGCACAGGGCTCCGCCCAGCCAAGTCTCCTGCAAGTAGGATGCTTGATAATGCTCACTCGACCCCTATAGCGTGCACAAACGAGCATCCTGCTACGAGTACGGAGTGCAAGAGTGTCATTTGTCGAGATCGAGACAGCCAGTCAGCCTGAGTGCTGGCGCCGCGCCGCCGAACTGGCCCAGACGCAGGCGACCGCTCTGCCCGCCACCGGAGAGCGCATCGCGGTCGTCGGCTGCGGCACCTCCTTCTACATGGCTCAGGCTTACGCCGCGCTCCGCGAGGAGTCCGGGCAGGGCGAGTCCGATGCCTTCGCCGCTTCGGAATTCCCGTTGGGCCGCGGCTACGACCGGGTGGTCGCCCTCACCCGCTCGGGGACCACGACCGAGGTACTGGAACTGCTCGGCCGGCTCCGCGGTGTCACCCGCACAGTGGCCATCACCGCCGACCCGGACACGCCGGTCATGACGGCCGCCGACGAGGTTGTCGTGCTCGACTTCGCCGACGAGCAGTCTGTCGTGCAGACCCGGTTCGCCACCACCCTGCTCACGCTGCTCCGCGCCCACCTCGGTCTGCACACCGACGCCGTGGTCCGCGACGTGGAGACCGCGCTGGCAGAACCACTGCCCGAGGGCCTACTGGACTGCACCCAGTTCACCTTTTTGGGCCGTGGCTGGACGGCGGGCCTCGCCAACGAGGCCGCGCTCAAGATGAAGGAGGCGTCGCTGTCCTGGACGGAGGCGTACCCAGCGATGGAGTACCGCCACGGTCCCATCAGTATCGCCACCAACGGCACCGCGACCTGGATGTTCGGCACCGCCCCCGAGGGCCTTGCGGAGCAGGTGCTCTCGACCGGCGCCCGCTGGGTGGAGAGCGGCCTGGACCCGCTGGCCGAGCTGGTACGCGTCCAGCGTCTGGCCATCGCCCGCGCCATCGCCCGCGGCCTGGACCCGGACAGCCCGCGCCACCTGACCCGCTCGGTGGTGCTCACGGACACCTGACCGGCCGATGGACGGCGGGGCGAAGGCCGGACAACAGCTGCGGTCGCGGCTGGGCCGACGGCCGGAACGGCCGCCGGCCCAGCCGCTCGGACGACGCCGCCGTGGTCAGGACTCCTCGAAGTAGACGTCCAGGACCGCGTCCAGTTCTTCCGCCCACTTCTTGAGGTTGCTCCTGGCCGGTGCCTCGACCTCGGCGTTGAACCATCGACGGCTCGACACATGGACCGTGACAGTGAACCGGCGGCCGAACCGAGGCGTCTTCACCTCGAACGCACCGATCTCGTCCCAGCGGAACTCGGCCTCCTGGTCGTCCAGAGTGAACCGGACGCCGTCACGGTCCGCGGTGATCGATCCACGGCGATCGCTCACCTCGAATACGGGACCGTCCTCCGCCTCCTTGTCATCAGCCGCTGCCTCGGCAGATTCCTCCCTGTCGTCAGCCGCTGCCTGCGCAGATTCCTCCCCGTCGGCTGCCGCATCCTCGGACACGGCCTCCGCAACGACATCGTCGGGGGCGACGGCGCCTGGCACCCACTCCTCTGTCTCGTCCTGGTCCGTCTGTTCCTGGCTCGTATCCAGCTTTCCGGCGGTAGCGGGGGCCGTGAGACCAGGGATGTACGCCGGGTCTGTCCCTGCGGCGTACCTGGGCTGAGTGTTCGGATCTATGCGCTGCTCCACGGCGGGCAGTATGGCCGACGAACCTGTACGAGACCAGCGACCGCCACGCCCAGCGCCGGTCTTCCCCTGCTGCAACCTCCGAATGCGCCTTCAGCGACGCCTTCCGTACACGGCAGGAGAGCCGTCACTCCAGTCCGTACGTCCCCGCCCTCGACCAGGTGACGTATCCCTCGTCCGAAAAGACGCGCTCGGTCACCGGCAATGGTTCTCGCCGGTCTCCTCACGCGTCACCCCGGACTGTGTGCTGTGCCATGCACCACAGCGGTGACCGCTACCCGGTGGGCGCGTCCGGCTCACTCTCGACAGTGATGGCGGTCACCACGAAACCGTCCGCGACCAGCCATCGGCCACTGAAGGCCACAGGGGTTGCCGTCGGCCCCATGGCCAGGACCGGCTCAGTGGCAGAGAGCAGGAGCCCGGCGGTGAAGCTGCCGTTCGAGCGGAGCACGATGTCGGCCTGCTCGAAGCCGAGCCAGCGGTGGGTGAGCGGGAACCACGCCTTGTAGACGCTCTCCTTCGCGCTGAAGAGCAGCCGGTCCCAGTGGATCTCGGGGGATGCTTGGCGCAGCTCGAGTTCGCGCTGCTGTTCCGTTGCGAGCGCGATGGTCTCATGCACCCCGTCGGGCAGCGGCTCATGCGGTTCGGCGTCGATGCCGATGGTGAGCACATCCGCCCGACGGGCAATCGCGGCGGCTCGGTAGCCGGCGCAGTGGGTCATGCTCCCGACCACTCCTCCCGGCCATATCGGCGCTCCGCGCTCACCTTTCAGGATGGGGACGGGTGCGAGACCGAGCTCGCCGAGCGCGCGGCGGGCGCACCAGCGTGCGGTGGTGAACTCCTTGCGCCGGACCTCCACGGAATTACGGATCAGCTCTTCCTCGCCGGGGAAGAGAGCCGCGTCGGGCGGGTCGGAGAGCGCCTCGGCAACGGCCACCGTGGACGGCAGAATCTTCTCGATCATGTTCCCCCCTCGTACCGGCTGGCCGCTCCAGCCTCCGCATCGTCTCTGAAGCCCGCCCGAAGACTCAAGATTTTTCTGACGCATCGGCTGCGCTTCGGGCAACGCTCTCGAGCCCCAATGGCGTACCGGGGGAAGTGCCCTGGCCGGCGACTATCGGTAGCCGCCGGCGCGTGGACCAGCCGAAGTAGCCGAGGCCTCGCCGCCGCGTTGTTGGCGGGGATGGAGTCAGCCGCCGTTGCCGGGCCTGAACGGGCTCACTTGCGGAACCGACGCCTTCCCTGTGTTGGAGACCCTTCCGCCGGTCCATCGGACTGTGATGGACTTCGTCTCGTCGGGCGGGGTAACGAGTACGGCCGCCGGTGTCACGGTGGTGGCCCCGGAGAGCGCCGGATTGGTGAATGTCAGCGACGACCACGCGCTTGCTCCCGGCGTAAGCGTCACGACCACTTTCTCCTGCCCGGTACTCCGAACGGGGTCCGGTGCGACGGCATCACCGGCACCGTTGACGAACGCAACACCCGGGAAGCCGTACACCGTGCACGTGTGGTGGGAACCGTTGGTCAGGACGACAGCGAAGTTCTCCTGCCCGGCTCCGGGGTGGTCAGGGCCGATGGACGCCCGCAGTTCCGAGCTGTGGCATCGGGTGCTCGCCGGCACAGCGGGGACCGATCCTGCCGTCCCGGTGCCCACGGACGCGGTCGGGGTCGGGGTCGGGCTCGGCGTCGGGGATCCGTCCGTTGGACCGCCGCTACTGCCGGTTGCAGGCGAGGGGCTCGCGGAGTTGTCCGTGCCCGGGCCGCTGCCCGCGGTGCCGTCGTCGGCGCTCGCGCACCCGGTCAGCGCTGCGGCGAGCGCCGTGCAGCAGGCGATGGCGGCGAGTAAAACTTTACGGTGTGTCATGTATGTTCTTCCTTCCTCGAAAAGGCTGGCGGCAAAGGGCCTGCCCGCAAAGTTGGCGATCAGGCCGCTGTGAGAGACTGCGGTACTCAACGGGGCCGGGACCCGTCCCGGATGTGCGGCCCAATGGCAGTGCCCACCACTCGGGCTTGTCCGTGCTCTGTTCGATCAAGGAACCGATGATGATACGCCGAGTGGAGAATTCATGATCAACGTTCGTCTTTCCACGACGATGGGCGACATCGTGCTCGCGCTTGACGATGTCAAAGCGCCCCTGTCGGTCGCGAACTTTATGAGTTACCTCAACAGTGGCCACTACAAAGGAACGATTTTCCACCGGGTGATCAGCGGATTCATGATTCAGACCGGTGGGTTCGACACCGACATGCGCATAAAGCCCGCCCCCCAGAAGGTGCAGAACGAGGCGCGCAACGGGCTCAAGAACGTCAAGTACAGCGTGGCCATGGCCCGGACCTCCGATCCGCACTCGGCCAGCGCGCAGTTTTTCATCAACACGGTCGACAACGCCTTCCTGGACTACCCGGGGCAGGACGGCTGGGGCTACGCGGTCTTCGGCGAGGTCGTGCAGGGGCATGAGGTCGTCGACAAGATCGGGCAGGTCCAGACGGGCGCGCAGGACGTGCCCCGCGAGCAGATCGTGATCGACTCCGCCGAGGTCGTGGCCGGCGCGGAATGACCGTCTGCTGACCTTCCGGGTTGGGACGCCCGACAGGCTCTGAGCCCCACCGTCGGCCCGTGACGCGTGCTGCATGCCTGTCACGGGCCGACGGCCGTCAGTCACCGGCGGACGCCGGTACGGCCCGTGCGGGAACGGCGTCCCCTCAGCGCGTACGGGCAGTGACCGGCAGATCTTCCTCGGGCTGGGCTCGCCCTGCCAACCGGCACACCCACTTGCGCGTCTCGCCCTCCGCGGTCACCTTGGTCTGCCATTCCGGCTCGGAACTCGGCTCGTCACCCGCCGCCTCGGGTTCACCGATGTGCAGGCGCCGCGCAGCCGACGTAAGCAGTGTCGTTTCGGCAATGAAGTCGCTGGGCCATCCGAGTGGGTTCGTGGCTGCCAGTCTGGCGCGGGTGCCTGCGGACTGCGTAAATCCAGGGTTGTGATCAAGAACCTCGTGCGACGCGGCCTTCCCGCGCTCGCCCTCGCAGCCCTGCCCGTCCTGGCCGCCGTTCCCGCCGCTGACGCCGTGGGAAGCAGCCAAGCCGTCCGGAGCACGCAGACCCACGCGGCACTCCGGAGCGACGCCCACTTCTACCCGCCCGCCACCCTCTTCAGGAACCAGGCCTGGACCTCCGGCAACGGCCGTACCGTCCTGCGTGTCCAGAGCGACGGCAACGTCGTCGTCTACAAGGACGGCCGCCCCGTCTGGCAGGCCCCGAACGTCTACCCCAACGCCGACCGCCTGGTCATGCAGGAGGACGGCAACCTCGTCGTCTACAACCGGGCCGGCGATCCGCTCTGGGCCGCCGGCACCTGGCACAAGGGCCGGTACCTCTCCGTCCAGGACGACGGCAACGTCGTCGTCTACGACAGCGCGAACCGGCCCGTCTGGGCCACGAACACCGGCGACTGAGCGACGTTCCGCGTACGACAAGGGCCCGGACAGCCGTCCGGGCCCTTGCCCATGTCTTCCACTGGTCTTTGCGAGTCGCCGGGCGATGTCGTGCAGCTGCTCAATGCGGGGGACTGGCCCGTCGTCCGGCAGGAACCAGGCCCGCAGGCCGGCCCAGCGAGCCCGTCGGCTCTCCACGGCGAACCGTCCTTGCTTCCAATGCCGCTCTCCACGGCTTCCTGCCCGGCAGAAGCTTCCGGCTGACGCTCACGTTCGACGCTTCACCCGGCCGCCTTCGCATCGACGTCACCGACGCCCGCGGAGATCGGTGGCCGCTGGTTCAACCCCCGGGCGCCGCAACCGAAACCCTCCACACCGGCGGTCGCGGCCTCGCGCTCGTCGCCGCGCTCTCCGATCACTGGGAGACGGTACCCTATCCGCCCAGCGGCAAGACCGTCCGGGCTGAACTGACCACTCCGAACTGCGGATGAGTTGAGTCGGCCGGACGCCATCCAAAAACCGGCCACCCCGCCTGATCACGCGTTGACGTCGCCAACCCGTCCCGGTGCTTGGCCGCCGCGGCCAGGATGGCCAGCCGTTTACGGACTTCCGTCCGGCCCATTCCTTGCCTTCCGGCAGCTTCACCTGCTTGGCCTTCGGCAGTGGCTTCGGCCGGGCCGCCGCCTGCGCGGGGCTCCCGCTACCAGGCCCGACAAGGTCCGGGGAGACAAGGCCTCGTCCAGCTCGCGCACGCCTCAGAACGCTCCTGGGCAATGCAGCCGCATACCGAGCGAGTCGCGCCCAGCCCGCCGGCATGAACGACACATGGCGGTGAACGGGTACGGACCTCAGGTTCCCAGGACCCACCGAGCCATCGCGATCGCGCTGAGGATCAGTGGCGGCCCCAGCCACCAGGGGCCCATCGCGCGCCTCACCGTGGGAGGGGCGACCGTAACGAGCAGTCCAAGCACGCTGACTGCGATGGTGAGCCAGCACATCAACGCGATCGCACCGTAGGCGTCCTGGTCCCAGCTCCCGGAGGGGCGGGTGATCAGCGCCGTGTAACAGCAGAAGGCCGCGATCGCGTAGAGGATCGTCAACGGCACGGCCATGATCCGTCGAAGGCAGCCGCTGTCGCCCCCGGGCACAGGTGTGGTTTCGAACTGGTCGGACATCAGCGCAGAGCACCCCTGGCGTTCTCGAGGTCGTTGTTGAATCCCCGGCCGTACGCCTGGGCCTCGTCCACTTCCCAGTAGGGACCGCCGTTGTACCGCGCGGCAAGTTCTTGGCGCTGGGCGGACGTCATCTCACCCGCCGGCACGTTGGCGAACTCACTCTCCGCATTGAGTTGGGCCAGGTACTCGGACGCGATGAAGATGTTCTGACCGGGGTCCTGGAGGGACTCCTCCACAACGGCGCGCTGGTGTTCGGTGAGGTTGTCCGGATCATAACCGAGCACTTCAGCACCTCGTCGGACCTGGATCGCGATGGGTCCAAAGGAGGTCTCATCGGGGCTGCCACCGAGACGGTCCGGCAGATTCTCCGGCGAGATGGGGCTCAGCCCCCAGGGTGCGTCGGCCTGCTCACGGATCGTGTCGACCACGTCGTCCGCGTACCCCGGCTGGCCTGCGATCTCCTGCCATGCGATGCCCGTGACCATGTCCGGAGGCAGTCCGGAGCTCTTCGCCGCAGCCTGGATGATCTCCTTGTTCGCCGCGATCCACTCCTTCTTCTCCTGGTCCGAGGACGGAGGAAGCCAGTAACCGTCCTTCGCCTGAGGCAGGTTGGCGAGCTGCGTTCTGATGTCACGAAGCGTCGGCGAGACCGGAGCACTGCCGACCTGTGCCGTGTAGTCCTGTTTCGGTCCGCTGCCGGGCAGATGAGTCAGAGGGTTGCTGCTGGCCTCGTGGGCCTCGCGCTGCATGGCGACGATGGCTGAGAAGACGTCCACGCGCGGGACGTTCCGCAATCGGAATTCCGGAAGCAGGTCGTAGGCCTGCTTCATTCCGTGTACGCAGATGTCACGCGCCTCCTTCTCCGTTGTCTTGGCGAGGTGAAAATTGCCCCCCGCAGCGCTGTGCCAGTGCGTCTTCTTCTCAGCCCGCTCGGCGGGCTCGTCAGCCTCTACCAGCATGTTGCGTATTCTGGTGAATTCATCGGCGTTCCGCTCCACGAGGGCCGGGTTGCAGCCCTCCAGGAACTCGACGTCACTGCGGTGACTCAGCCCGCTCAGAGCAAGGCCGCGATCAGTTCGCGGAGTTGAGGGGCTTCTCCGCCGCCGGGAGCGTCGTGCCGTCCAGGCGGTGACAGGGCACAGGACAAGTCAATTGACAGTGTCAACAGGTAGGCTCAGCGGTGTTCGCGAAGGCCCCACCTCGCACGGAAGGTCACCCATGTCACAGCCCGACCGTCTCCCCGGCGCGCCCGACTTCCGGATCAAGCTGCCCAAGGACGGTGGGGAGGCGCACGGGCATCTGCTCACCGAGTTCGGCGGGAACGGCACGCACAAGTTCCTCCTGCACGAGGGGTCGATAGTGATGCCGGAGGCATCGCCGAGCATCGGTGACCACGCGCGCCGGATCCGTGCGGAGTCGCGGGCGAGCGGCGCGCTGGTCGACGCCCCGGTGGATCCGGCTCGGCCGGAGGTACCGCCGCGATGGGTCGCCACGCGTGCCATCCCGTGCAACTCCTCTTCCTCCGCCGCCGCGTTGGTGTACGGCTACGATGCCTCCGGGCCGGAGTCCTGGCGAACCGCCGAGGGCCACCCGCTCGCCGACTACCTGTCCACCGGCTGGCGCCCTCCGCGCAAGGCGTGGCTGGTGCGCGGCAACAACGTCTCGGGGCACAACCTGGTGCGGCAACTGTGGCTGAAAGAGGGGTTCGTCTCGCTCTCCGGTGCGCATCTGCCGCCCCTGGAGGAGACCGATCCGACCAAGAGCACACTGCGTCGCTTCGTCGAGGACGGGTACGAGGGGGCGGCCTCGTACCACCAGAAGCGCGGTCTCGTCGACGAGTTGCACGGATTCCTGACGCAGATGCGCGTCGGCGACACGGTGGTCACCATAGGCGACGGCCAGCTTCATCTCGGACGGATCACCGGGGAGGCCGTACAGACCGGTTCCCCCGGTGGCTTGTCCAATCTGCGGCGGGCGGTCGCCTGGGAGTCCGGCAGCCACCCGTACGAGGAACTGCCGGAGGAAGTGCGGCAGAAGCAGTCCGTGCAGCATGATGTCGTCGACCTGACCGGTGTCCTGGAGGCGCTGGACGGACTCGCCGCGCCCGCCGGCCCCGACCTGCAACCCGTCACCGAGCGGACCGCGCCCCGGGAGCTGTCCCTGCCGGACGTGACCGATGCCCTCACCGCCGAGCTCCTCGTCCACGAGAAGGAATGGCTTGAGGATCTGCGTGAACTGCTTGTCGATGAGCGGCAGTTGGTCTTCTACGGTCCGCCCGGCACGGGCAAGACCTATCTGGCGATGAAGCTGGCCGAGCACTTCGGCGGCGGTCCCGAGCAGGTCAAGATCGTGCAGTTCCACCCGTCGTACGCCTACGAGGACTTCTTTGAGGGGTTCCGGCCCGTGGAGGACGACGAGACACACGAAGTCGCCTTCCGGCTGACGGCGGGGCCGCTGCGGGAACTCGCCGATCTCGCCTCCCGCGAGGGCAATCGGCACGTCCCGCACTTCCTGATCATCGACGAGATCAACCGGGCCAACCTCGCGAAGGTCTTCGGTGAGCTGTACTTCCTGCTGGAGTACCGGACACGGTCCGTCCGTCTCACCTACTCCGGGGACGATTTCGCGCTGCCTCCCAACCTGTTCGTGATCGGCACCATGAACACCGCCGACCGGTCGATCGCCTTGGTGGACGCGGCGATGCGTCGCCGTTTCGCTTTCGTGGAGCTGTCCCCCCGTACCGAACCGACCGCCGGGCTGCTCGGACGATGGCTGAAGAGCAAGGGCAAGGACGGGGAACCCGCTCGTCTTCTCGACGCCCTCAACGCCCGCATCGACGACCCGGACTTCGCCATCGGGCCGTCCTACTTGATGAAGCCGGGCGTGTACCGAAACGGCGGCCTCGACCGCACCTGGCGCACGAAGATCCTCCCGCTGCTGGAGGAACACCACTACGGCGAGGGGCTCGACGTCGCCGCCCGCTACGGACTCGACTCGCTGCGCGAGCAGCACTCGTGACCGCGTCCGTAACCGCGGTCGTGCCGGATGTGACGCTGCGCGAGTACGGGCCCTCGGTCTCCGTCCCGCTGGCCGCCGGGGCCGGGCGGGCCCTTGCTGCCGCGGGAATCCTGCAGAGCGTGACCCCGGCCCCCGGCCGGGAGGGGCACTGGCTGCTGCGGGCGGGCAGTCGGGTCGGCGCCGTGCGCACTCCCGGCGGTCCGGTCCTGCGGATCATGCCCAAGACCCCGGTGAGTCGGCTGTTCTTCCTCCTCGGCTTCAGCCTCGACCCGGCACGTGCCTGGCGCGACAGCCGGGAGGGCACCATCGACACCGGTGCTCACGACGATGTCGTCCCCGCGCTCGCGCACGCCGTGGAGCGGCAGATCGACGCGGCTCTGCGCCGGGGGGTCCTCCAGGGCTACCGCGAAGTGGAAGAGTCTGCACTGGTCGTGCGCGGACGGCTGCGCGAGGCCGAGCAGATTCGCCGGCACTTCGGCCGGACGCCGCCCGTGGAGATCACGTACGACGCGTTCACAGCCGACACCGCCGAGAACCGCATACTGCGCGCCGCCGTCGAGCAGTTGTTGCGGCTGCCGGGAGTCCCCGGTCCGGTCCGTCGGCGCCTCGCTCATCAGCGCCTGCGCCTCGCCGATGCCCAGCCTCTGATACGAGGCCAGGAACTACCACGTTGGCATCCGTCGCGTCTCAACGCGCGTTATCAGCCGGCACTGCGACTCGCCGAGGCCGTCCTGCGCGGCGCCTCCCCGGAGCACCGGCCGGCCGCCGCGGCCGAACCACTCGCCCTGGACGGCTTCCTGCTCGACATGAACAAGCTGTTCGAGGACTTCGTCACGGTCGCACTGCGCGAGGCTCTTCGTGAGCACGGCCTGACCGCGCGCCTCCAGGACCCCCACCACCTCGACACCGCAGGTCTGGTGGGGATGCGCCCCGACCTCGTCGTGCGCACCGGGGACGGTCGTACTCCGGTCGCCGTGGCCGACGCCAAGTACAAGATCGAGAAGGCCGACGGGCTCCTCAACGCCGACCTGTACCAGGCTCTCGCGTACGCCACGGTGCTCGGCCTGCGAGAGGCCCACCTCGTGTACGCGGCCGGACGACAACCGGAACGCTTCCACGAGGTACACGGAACGGCTGCCGGACAGGACCGGCGAGGAGTACGCCTGTACCAGCACACCCTCGACCTCTCGCGTACACCGGAACAACTCCTGTCGAGGATCCGGGAACTCGCCGGAAAGCTGGCCGCGGCAGCACCACATCCTCGATCATCGGACACCGCCACGCAGTAGGAAAGGGACATCAAGCACGACGCCGACCTGCTCCGGGAACGCTGCCTGCTCTTCGTCGCCTGCACCCGTGCACGCGAGTCACTGAGCGTGACATGGAACGGAACCCCAAGCCCGTTTCTGCCACGCCCGGCCTGAGCGGCCCGGGCGCTGACCTGTGCGGGACATCCGCCGAGGGGCACCCCGCACCGTGCTCACTCCTCCGGCGTCAGGGCGCCCGTGGCGAGGCCGTCACGGGCGACTTCGGCAAGCTGCCGACTCAGCTCGTCGACCTTGCGCATGCCCTCCTCGAACGCGGACAGGGCCCGGAAAGCGGATCCGTAGCGACGCTGCTCGTCGATGCCCATACGGGGGATACGTGACCCCCGGGTGTCAAGGCGGTACGTCCCACTGGCGCTCGTGGACCGGCGGGCGTTGACGGAGCTCCGCAGGAACCCCTGGAGGTAGTCCGTGTCGAGTCGCTCACTGGCCGAGACCGGCTCGGAGCCCTCGTATGCGACGAGTCCGGCGCGGGCGAGATCCGCGACACTGGTGGTCGCGCCGTCCAGCGAGCCCGGTCCGCCCCCGACAGTCAGCTCAGGCAGGAGGGCGGCGAGTCGGCGGATCCGGTCCTCCATTTCCTGACGTAGGGCCGTGTACTCACCGGGATAGTCGCGGTGCCGGGAGCGGAGGTGACTGCCGGGGGTGAGGTCGACGGTGTCGTCGAGGAGTTTGATCAGCGGCACGTCGGCGACCTGGTCGGGGCGTGGGTCCAGACCGCCGTCAGGGCTGTTACTGGACAGGTCGACCATGCGCACGGTGTGGTCCGTGTCCGCGCTCCCCGTGTTCTCAGGGCGCTGCAGACACCACAGGTGGACGGGCAGGGCGTGAGAGGTAGCCGTCCCTGGCGGCAGGGCGATCACTTGGCGCAGGATGCCCCGGCGTACGAGTTCTGCTCGGATGCGGCGGCCTGCCTTGCGGTAGGCGACTGAGGCAGGCATGACCATGAGGACTTGGCCGCCGGGCTCGGCGTGCGCATACGCGTGCTGGAGCCAGGCAAGCTCACCTTCGGCCTTGGACGGGGTACCGAGCTCCCAGCGTGAGTCGAGCAGAAGCTCCTCTCGCCCCCACTCGGTCACACCGGCCGGCGGGTCGCAGACGACGAGGTCCGCCTTGAAATCCGGCCATTCGTCCGCGCGCAGGGAATCCCCCGCCACGATGCGGACTCCTGATCGGCCCAGGAGGTCGGCGCGGAGTTGCGCGAAACGAGCGCTGTCAGCGTCCACCTCCTGACCGTAGCAACGCGTGCCCGCCTGGGAAGCGACGGACAGGAGCAGCACCCCGATTCCGCAGGCGGGATCGAAGACCGTGGCATCGGAAGGAAGTTCGGGAGCAAAGTGGCAGACGGCACGCACCACGCGCTCGGGAGTCACCTGGTCCGATCCCGCGCGCCGAGCGGAGTCCATGAACCGTTCGGTCAGTCCGTTCACGAGTTCGGGGGGCGCTGCGGTTCGGGCGAGCCCTCGCACCCGAGGGGCGACGTCATCCGGCAGTCCCGGCGCAGGCTTTCCAGCCAGCGCCGCGGCCACCTCTGCCAGGCCCGCCACCATCTGTTCCCCGTACGCGGCCCGTAGGGCCTGCCACAACTCGACCTCGGGTGACATCTCCTGGCCTTTGCGCTGCTTGTCCAGCCATTCCTGGACCTCGGCGAGCGCGAAGAGCGGACTGTTCGCGGCGCCTCCCGCCTGCGCAGGGAAGTCGTCGTAGCGCCGACGCCAGTTGGAAACAGCAGCCCGGGTGACGCCGGCCAGTCGAGCGATCTCGGCGCCGGTGACAAGAGGGCCGACCGGTGAAGCTGCATGGTCCGCCATGCGCCCAGCGTACACGGACCACCATCACCGCTCCAGAGGGAAGTCCGTTGACAACATAAACGACCCTGCCATGCACCCCCCACCGCTCCGTGGACCACTCATGCGCCCCCCTGCCGACCGACCTGTAGGTAACCGCACCGATGGTGCAGACCACTGCACAGGGCGCCGGCTGCCGGCGGACTGATGACCGTCGTCCTCGCTGTGCCCTCTGTGGCAGCCTGACTCCGGCCGCCCGCCTCCAGCAGCTCGAGCAAGAGCGTGACGCGACGGACCCGTCCCCACGGCCTTCGTGCCGGGCATGCCTTCCCTGGCAGGATCACATGCCCGGCCGAAGGCCGCCCGCGGGCACCGGGTGCGCCACGGTCACCGGTCCGAGCGGCCCGCTCGACAAGCTGCGCGGTCGTGTGCCAGGCCCGGAGGGGGAGTTGGCGTGAGTGCGTTCAGTCCCTTGCCGTTTCCTCGATTGCCGCCGGTCGCTGCTGTGCGGCGTGGATGCGGTCGATGTCGAGCTTTGAACTGCGGTCGAAGCGGTAGATGCCGTTGCGTTCCTGGAAGACGTCGGTCAGCTGGGTGTAGCAGTAGCCGAACATGTCGCGATCGTCGAGGAGCACGCTGGTGAGGCCGGCGAAGCGGGCGTAGAACTCCTCCTCGTCGCGGACGCGTTCGCCGTAGCCCCAGGACTCTGTGCGGTCCTCGCCGGACTGGGCGGCCGCATCGGGGTCCCACCAGATGCCACCGAACTCGCTCACCAAGTACGGCTGACCACGATACGGCAGCGACCAAGGGACGCCGCTCTCATGGGCGTTGATGAACGGGGCGTCCTTCGCCAGCCCCGACATCAGCGCGCGGAACGCTTCGGGGTCCTGCTCGTAGTGGTGTGAGTCATAGATGTCGGTCTCGGCGACGCGGTGGGCGTAACCGGAGGCGTCGATCACCGGGCGGGTGGTGTCCATCGCCTTTGTGGCCAGGAACATCGCGTGGGTCACCGCGTCGAGCTGGGTGAGGCGATCGTGGAGCTTCTGGTAGGTCTCGTTGAGTGGGCACCAGCCGATGATCGAGGGGTGGGAATAGTCACGCTCGACGGCTTCCAGCCACTGGGCCACGTACGAGGCGTCGGGCTGCTGGTTGTCGCCCGAGGAGCCGCCGACCTCGCAGCCCCAGTCGCCGAACTCGCCCCAGACGAGGTAGCCGAGACGGTCGGCGTGGTAGAGGAAGCGCTCCTCGAACACCTTCTGGTGCAGCCGGGCCCCGTTGAAGCCGGCCGCCATGGCCAGCTCGATGTCCCGCACCAGGGCATCGTCGGTCGGCGCGGTCATCAGCCCGTCCGGGTACCAGCCCTGGTCCAGGACCAGACGCTGGAAGACCGGACGGCCGTTGAGCAGGACGGCCTTTCCACGCACTCCGACGGCACGCAGGCCCGCGTAGCTCGCCACGCTGTCGACCACCTGACCGTTCGCGTCGAGGAGTTCCAGCCGCAGGTCGTACAGGTGCGGGTCTTGGGGGCTCCACTCGCGGCGCCGTCCGTCGGGGACGGGCAGGTAGAGGCGCGGGGCCAGGTCCAGGTCGGCGCGAGCGTCGGCGCGGCTCACCTCACCGCCGGCGTCGCTGAGGACCGCGCGCACCCGGTGGCCGAGGCGGTTTCCGGACAGCGGCAGTTCGAGGTGGAAGGCGGAGCCGGCCAGGTCGGGAGTGATGCGCGGGCGCCGCAGGTGGACGTCGGGGACGGGCTCCAGCCAGACGGTCTGCCAGATGCCGGTGACGCGAGTGTAGTTGCAGTCGTGGTTGGCGTACTGGATCGCCTGCTTGCCGCGTGCCTGCGGTCCGGACTTGGGGTCGCGGGCCCGGACGGTGATGACGACCTCCTCACCGCCGCCCGCGATGTCACCGAGGTCGGCGGTGAAAGGGGTGAAGCCGCCGCGGTGCCGGGCGACCTCCTTGCCGTCGGCCCACACGGTGGTGTCGTAGTCGACCGCTCCGAAGTGCAGCAGTACGTGACGTCCGGCCCATCCGGCGGGCAGGGCGAGGGCGCGTCGGTACCAGACGGCCTCCAGGAAGTCGGTGTCGCCGATGCCGGACAGCTCGGACTCGGGCGGGAAGGGTACGAGGATCTCGTCGCGCAGCTCGCGGCCGAGCAGGCCGCGTTCGAGCCCGCTGTCCCCTCGGTCGGTCTCGAACTGCCAGGCGCCGTTCAGGTTGAGCCAGTCGCGCCGCACGAACTGCGGTCGCGGATACTCCGGGCGCGGTACGGAGGGGGTGGGCACACATGCTCCAGTCGATCGGGGACCGGCGGGATGCCGCCGGCCTGTGAGTACGGCGAGGGAGTGAGGTCAGGAGCCGCCGAGGCCGGTGGTGGCGACGGAGTCGACGATGCGGCGCTGGAAGAAGAGGAACACCACGATCAGGGGCAGCGCCGCCAGCAGCGCCGACGCCATGGACTGGGCGTACCGGATGCCGAAGGCGTCCTTGATGGTGGCCAGGCCGACGGGCAGGGTCATCAGGTCCGGGTCGTTGGTGACGATGAATGGCCACAGGAAGTTGTTCCACGCCCCGATGAAGACGAAGATCGCCACGGCGGCGACGATGGGCCGGGACAGCGGCAGCACGACCGACAGGAAGACTCGGAGCTCGGAGGCCCCGTCCATCCGGGCCGCGTCCTCCAGCTCCCGGGGGATGCCGTCGAAGAAGCGCTTGAGGATGAAGACCATCATGGGCGCGACGACCTGCGGAAGGATGACCGCGGCGTAGGTGTCCACCAGGTTGAAGAGCAGCATCTGCTCGAAGAGTGGTACGACGAGCAGTTGCGGTGGGACGAGGATCGCGGCGACGGTCACCGCGAGCAGGATCCGGCGACCGCGGAAACTGCCGCGCGAGAAGCCGTATGCGGCAAGCGTGGAGACCACGACCGTGATGAGGGTGACGAGCCCGGCGATGAGGAAGCTGTTGAAGGCCCAGACGGTGACGTTCCCGCGTTCCAGGATCTGCCGGTACGCCTCGGTTGTGAACGGGCCCTTGATCGGGGACAGGCCGGGCGATGCCGCGTCCTGCTCGCTCTGCACCGAGGTGGCGACCGCCCAGACGAACGGCAGCAGCCAGACGGCGGCCAGGACGGCCAGCGCGGTGCCGGCCAGGACGCGCGGCAGCCGGCCGTGTCCGAGGAGCAGGGAGGATTCGGCAACTGCCAAGGGAGGACGGCGCCGCGGGCGAAGGGGTGTTGCGGTGGCGGACACGGTCAGTCCTCCTGGCGGAAGAGACGCAGTTGCACGAGCGAGACGACGATGACGAGGGCGAAGAAGAGGTAGGAGACGGCGGAGGCGTAGCCGAGCCGGAAGCCGGTGAACCCGACGTCGTAGACGTATTCCAGGACCGGGCGGGTCGAGCCGTTGGGGCCGCCCTTGGTGAGGATGTAGATCTGGTCGAACACCTTGAGCGAGGCGAGGATCTGGAGCATCGCGACCAGCGCGGTGGTCCGGCGCAGTTGCGGCAGGGTGATGGACCACAGGCGCCGCCAGGCTCCGGCGCCGTCCAGCGCCGCGGCCTCGTAGTAGGTCGAGGGCAGGGACTGGAGCGCGGCGAGGTAGAGCAGGAAGTTGAAGCCGACCGTCCACCAGACGGTGAGGGTGGCGATCGACCACATCGCGACGGCTTCGTCGGAGAGCCAGCCGACGGGCTCCATGCCGATGGTGTCGAGGAATTGGTTCGCCAGGCCGAGTTCCGGCTGGTAGAGCCAGGTCCAGATGAGCGTCACCACGGTGACGGGCAGCAGGTAGGGGGCGAAGAAGGCCAGTCGCCACGCCCACTGCCCGGCGAGGCCGCTGTGCACCAGCAGGGCCATCGCCAGTGGGATCAGCACCAGCGGAACACTGGAGATGGCGGTGAAGACGACCGTGTTGCCGAGGCTGCTCCAGACGTCCGGATCGCCGAACGCCTCGGCGTAGTTGTCGAAGCCGATGAAGCTCGTGTCGCGCAGCGTCAATGAGCTGTCGGTGAAGCTCAGCCACAACCCATGCACGATGGGCCACACCAGGAACAGGAAGAAGACGAGCAGGAACGGCAGGACGAAGAAGAGGCCGCGGCCTTCTGTGGTCCGGCTGCCCTTGAGACCGATACGGCCCAGGCCGCCGGGGCGGTCGGAGGCCGGGCCGGTCACGGCATCGGCGCCGGGGGGTGCGGTGGTGGTCACGTGGGTCACTCCTTCTGCTCGTCAAGCCACCGGGTTGGGCTGCCGGAGCAGCGTGTCCGCCTCGCGGACCATCTGGCGCACCGCCTTCTCGGCGGACGTGTTGCCGAGCAACGCTGCCTGGAGCGGCTGACACATCCGGTTCTGGAAATTCGAAGCGGCCCCGGCGAACCAGTTCGGCGGGTCGAGCACCGCGACCTCTCCGGCGTCCGCGTAGGAGGACTGCGGGTCGAGGGCGGCGTACTCCGGCTCGGCCAGTACGGGCTGGTAGGCGGGGATGTGACCGGCGCCGGCCCAGGTAAGGCTCTGCTTGACCATCTCCGCGACATACCGGTGGGCCTCGCGGCGCCGCGCCGGGTCGGGGTTCGCCTGATGCGGGAGGACGAAGCTGTGGCTGTCCGTGTAGACGGCCGGCTTGTCGAAGACCTGCGGGAACCGCGCGGCGCCGAGGGGGATGCCGGACTTCTTCAGCGTCGGCAGTTCCCACTCCCCGAGCATGACCATGCCGCCGCGACCGCCGATGAAACCGGCTACCGCACCGTAGTAGTCCAGGTTGTTGGGGTTGGTACGGCCGTCGAACAGTTGCTGCATGAAGGCGACCACGCGGACGGCGGCGTCGACGTCGATCTGCGGCGGGCCGCCGTCCGGCAGAGTGAAGTCGGCCCCGGTCTGGGCGTAGAGGGCGGCGAACTGCCGCCAGGTCTGCGCCGTGTCGGTGACGTGGCCGAACAGGATGCCCTTCTGCCCGGTCGCCTCGGCGAGCGCCTTACCGGCGTCGAGCAGGGCGTCCGGGGAGCCCATCGGGGCCAGTTCACCCGAGGAATCGAGGAGACCCGCCTTGTCGGCGGCCTCCTTGTCGTAGAACACGATGAAGGGGTGGACGTCGAGCGGGATGGCGTAGACCGTCTTGTCATGCTGCGTCCGGGCCCAGACGGCTGGGGCGAAGTCCTGCTGGCTGACGCCGAATTCGGCGAGCAGGTCCAGGTCGAAGGGGTCGAGGAGGCCGCCGGGCGCAGAGCCGGCCAGTCGGGACAGGTGCATGATCGCCACGTCGGAGGCACGGCCGCCGGCGGCCGACATGGCCAGCTTGGTGTAGTACGACGGGCCCCAGTCCAGGATCGTCCGCTCCACCTCGAACCCCTGCGGGCCCTTGGAGACGGCCTTGATCATGTCGTCCATCAGCATGCCGTCGCCGCCCTGGAACAGGTCCCAGACGCTCAGCGCCGAGGCGTCGGCGGAGGCCGGTGAGGCGCAGCCGGACAGCGGGCCGGCGGCGAGCAGCGCACCTGCGGCGGCCGTGCCGTGGCGCAGCAGCCGACGGCGGGTGAGCCCAGGTGCCGCACCGGGTGCGGGCGCTGATGGTGAGGCGGAGAAGCGGGTGAACATCGCGGACCTTCCGACGGCCGGACACGCACGCCGGACCGACGGTGGACCACCCATGGGGACAGTGATCCACCGCCTGGGTCAGGCGGGGGCGCATCGGTCGAGCCGATGCGATGGCTCGTTTTTACATCGATGTACATTGGCTGTAAAGAGCCAGGGGGCGCGGCCGGAAATCGAGGGCCGAACGGACTGGATAGATCGCCGCCGATCCGCGACCTGCCGGGACCTATACTCAGCGGCGCGGAGGGGCAGGGAGGTTCCGGTGGCACGACCAAGGATCAAGGACGTCGCGCGGCTCGCAGGCGTGTCGGAGAAGACGGTGTCCAACGTCATCAACGACTACACCCACGTCTCCGACCGGACCAGACGTGCCGTCCGCGATGCCATCGAAGAACTCGGCTACAAGGTGAACCTGGCCGGTCGCCATCTGCGCCAGGGCCGCACCGGCATCATCGCTCTCGTCATCCCTGAACTGGACGTCCCGTACTTCGCCGAGCTCGCCCGGCATGTCATTCGCGAGGCGGAGCGGCGCTCCCTGACGGTGCTGATCCATCAGACCGCCGCGGATCGCGATCACGAGTTGGCGGCGCTGACCGGGTTCGGCTCCAGTTTCGTCGACGGAGTGATCCTCAGTCCGCTCGCCCTCACCCCCGACGACCTGCGCGACCGCGCGGGTGCCCCGCCCACCGTGCTGATCGGCGAGCTGCTGGAGGAAGGCGCCGATCACGTCGCCATCGACAACGAGAAGGCCGCACGGCAAGCGACCGAGCACCTGCTCCGCCTCGGCCGCCGCTCCATCCTGGTCATCGGCGGACGCAGCGACGCGGGCCTGGGTACGGCAGAGGCCCGCACCCGCGGCTACCGTGCCGCATTGGCGGAAGCGGGCATCGCCTTTGACCCGGCCGCCCTCCTGCCCGTCACGTCCTTCCGAATGCCGGACGGCGCCGAGGCGTTGGCCCGGAAGCTGAGCGAGGGCGCCCGCCCTGACGCCCTGCTGTGTCTCAATGACCAGTTGGCACTGGGCGCGCTGCGCACACTGCACGAGCACGGCATCCGGGTTCCCGAGGAGGTCGCCGTCATCGGCTTCGACGACGTCGAGGCCGGACGCTTCAGCGTCCCCACCCTGAGCACCGTGGCCCCCGACAAGGCCGCGGTCGCCCAGGTCGCCGTCGCACTCCTGCAACGCCGGATGGACGAGGGCGCGGGATCCACCGCGGCGGACGCCTCCTCGACCGGCGTGCGATCGCCTCAGGACCTGGTGGTGGCGCATCGGCTGGTACTGCGCGAGAGCACGGAGGGCGCCAGCGGGCTGCTGCCTGCGGGCTCCCGGCCGACGCCGGCCTGATCACTGCACCCTTTGCCGGCCACGCCAGGGTCAGCCTGGCCGCGGGCCGGGTGCCGTCCGTGCCTGGTGGGGGGCAGGGCTGCTTGTACACCGGCGTGAACGCGCAGGCGGATCCCACTCGGGAACCTCCGCGAAGCACTGGCGGCGTACCGGCGCGTCAACGCCGTGGCGGGGCGCGTGCCACAAGTCGACTGCCCAGACGTCTGGTGAGGGTGACCAACACAGTGGTGCGCGAGGTCTGGACAGCAGTCGAGGGCCGTGCTGTCATTTCGGCTGTCGCAGGCTTTCCAACGTTGAAAGAGCCGCCCGACCGCGTCCGTCCCGTCTTCCGTCATTCCTGCGACTTGGTCTTCCAGATGACCGGTCCTGGTCCGCGGCACCAGCGCGAGGAAGGGTTCGATGACAAGACAACACATCCGCCCACGGGCCAGACTGTGGGCGCTGCTGGCTACGGCCGCTCTCGTCGTTCCCCCGAGCGGTCTGGCCACCACCGCGTCGGCAGCGGAGCCGACCGGCAGCGCCTCAGCGCTCTCCACCGAAGCAGCCGACGTCGAGGTACACGGCCTGAAGGGCGAGTACTTCAGCATGTCGGCCCCAGGCGCACGGGACTTCGCCGAACTCGGCGGCGCGCTGCTCGACCCGCAAATCAACTTCTCCGGTCTGACCAGTACGTTCCAGGAGCTGACCGGCAAGACGGAGCACACGACCGCCCGCTGGACGGGGCAGATCGAGGCACCGGCAACCGGCGACTACACCTTCTACGCCATCGGCGACAACGGCTTCCGGCTCTACATCGACGGCGCGCCAGTCATCGACCATTGGGAGCCGGACTGGGACAGGGAGCAGACCAGCGCCTCGATCCGGCTGACCGCCGGCGAGAAGCACGACTTCCGCCTGGAGATGTTCCAGGACTTCGGTGGCTCCAACATGTTCCTGCGCTGGGCCGGCCCGGGCCTGTCCAAGCAGCTCGTGCCGATGTCGGCGTTCACTCCGCCCGCGGGCTTCGAGGTGTACCCGGTGGAGCTGTCCGTGGCGGCTGACGGACGGCGGCTGCGGGCCCGGTTCGCGGGCGGGGTCGGTGACCTCAAGGCGGTGAAGGACCACCTGAAGGTCGAGGCCGACACCACGGCCATGCCCCTGAAGTCGGTCACCGTCGCTCCCGGGGACCGCAACTCTCTGCTCGTTACGCTCGCCGAACCCATCCAGAAGAACCAGCAGGTGCGGGTCACCTACGACGGCGAGGGCGGCCTGACGTCCGGCGGCGAGACCGTACCGAAGGTCATCCGCTACGCCGACAACGCCTCCACCCACCGGCTCACCACCAAGTGGGGCGACGAGGTCGACAAGAACAACCCGCTGCCGGAATACCCGCGTCCGCAACAGGTGCGCTCCAAGTGGAAGAATCTCAACGGCCCTTGGCAGTTCAGCGGCGCCGAGGCAGGCGAGCAGCCGGTGTTCGGCAAGGACCTCGACGAGAAGATCGTCGTGCCGTACCCGGTGGAGTCGCAACTCTCCGCGCTGGAGCGGCACGAGGACCACATGTTCTACCGGAAGCTGGTGAACGTCCCCAAGGACTGGAAGGTCGGCAAGCGCAACCGGCTGAAGCTCAACTTCGGCGCCGTGGACTACCAGGCCCGCGTCTTCGTCAACGGCACCAAGGTCGCCGAACACACCGGTGGCTACGACGCCTTCAGCGCCGACATCACCGACGCTCTGAAGGGCACCGGCCCGCAGGAGGTCGTGGTCGCGGTCACCGACATGGGCGGCGCCGACCAGCCGATGGGAAAGCAGTCCACCAACCCGAGCGGCATCTTCTACACCCAGTCGTCGGGCATCTGGCAGACCGTCTGGATGGAGCCGGTCGCCAACGCCGCGATCGATACCGTTTTCTCCACGCCGGACATCGACACGAGCAGCCTCGCGGTGACCGTCCAGTCGGCCAAGGCCTCCGCCGGGGCCCATGTCGAGGCGGTCGCGCGCGACAAGAGCGGCAAGGTCGTCGGCAAGGTCAGCGGGCCGGCGAACAAGCAGCTGCGGCTGCCGGTGGCGAACCAACACCTGTGGAGCCCGGACGACCCCTACCTCTACGACCTCGACGTCAAGCTCACCGACGGCCGGTCGACCGACAAGGTCGGCAGCTACTTCGGTATGCGCTCCATCGGCATCGCGAAGGTCGGCGGCTTCCAGAAGCTGGTGCTCAACGGCAAGCCGGTCTTCTCCCTCGCCACCCTCGACCAGGGGTTCTGGCCCGACGGCCTGTACACCGCGCCGAGCGACGAGGCCCTCGCGTTCGATCTGAAGGCACACAAGGAGCTCGGCTTCAACGCCGTGCGCAAGCACATCAAGGTGGAACCGGCGCGCTGGTTCTACCATGCGGACCGGCTCGGCCTGCTGGTCTGGCAGGACTTCGTCTCCGGCAACATCACCAACGAGACCGGGCGGCGCGCCTTCGTCGACCAGGGCCGGGAGATGATGCGAGAGCACCACAACGCGCCTTCCGTGATCGGCTGGATCGTCTTCAACGAGGGCTGGGGCGAGTGGGATCGCACGGAGACCGGCGAGATCACCGAGGCCGTGAAGGAGGCCGACCCGTCTCGCGTCGTCAATGCCCATAGCGGCGTCAACTGCTGTAACTCCAAGGGAGATTCGGGCAAGGGCGACATCATCGACCACCACGACTACAACAACGTGGACCCGCCGTTCCCCGACGACAAGCGGGCGGCGATGGACGGTGAGCACGGCGGCTTCACCCTGCGCACTCCCGGGCACATGTGGCCGGGCGCCCCGACGGTGATCTACAGCGGTGTCGCCGACAAGGAGGCGCTGACCCGCAAGTACGTCGAGAACACCGAGAAGTTCTATCTCGACCAGGCCGGAGCCGAGTTGTCCGGTTCGATCTACACCCAGATCTCCGACCTGGAGAACGAACTCAACGGCCTGTACACGTACGACCGTCGGGAGATCAAGGTCGACCCGGTCCGAGTCCATGAGGTCAACCGCAAGGTCATCGCCGCCGGTGCCGCCGCGGGCGAGCGGCAGCCGCTGAAGGGCGGCGGGCACTGGGCCCTCGACGAGGGCACCGAGACCACCGCGAAGGACGACGGCCCGAACGCCAAGCCCCTGACGCTCACCGAGGGCACCACCTGGACGCCCGGCGTCAGCGGCAGCGCGCTGAAGTTCGACGGTCAGGGCCAGTACGCCGAGACCGACGGCCCGGTGCTCGACACCACCGGCAGCTACACGGTCTCGGCCTGGGTCCGGCTGGACGAACTCCCCGGCAACTACGCCACCGCGGTCAGCCAGGACACCCGACGTCAGGCCAGCCCGTTCTACCTCCAGTATGGGCAGGGCGCGTTCGCCTTCAGCACCCCGGGCGAGAACCGCGCCCGCCTGGTCGCCACACCGGAGAAGGGCCGCTGGTACCACCTGGTCGGCGTCCGCGACGGCACCGACAACACGATCAAGCTCTACGTCGACGGAAAGCCGGCAGCGACCGCCACCGGCGGCGCGGCCTACCCCAGCACCGGCGCCCTGGCCGTCGGCCGCGCCCAGTGGGGCGGCAACGACACCGACTTCTGGAACGGCGCGGTCGACGAGGTCCACGCCTATGACAAGGCGCTCACCGCGGAGGAGGTGAGCGCGCTCTACACGGACGAGAAGCCGTAGCGGTATCGGCTGCGCAAGGGCCCCGGCGGGACGCTGCTCCCCGCCGGGGCCCACTCGTTTCAGGTCACCGCGCGGGTGAGACCGCCACGTTGTCGAAGGTGGCGGCGGTTCCGAAGAGGCGTAGGCCGGTGGCACCGCTGCCGCACGTGCCGCCGGTGACTGGCGCAGATACTCGCCGGGGTAGTTGCGCGACTCGAAGCTGTACGTACAGGCGAGGACGAGGGGAACCGAACCCGCCGAGGCGGCATGACGGATGACCTCACCGTGCCGGTCGACCTGCGCGTCGTACTTGCCGTCGGCCGGTCAGCCCTGAGGCCCGTCCTTCGACGCCCCGCGCCCGAGAGTGCTCTCCCGCTCGACCAGACGGTAGCCCGCCGAGACACGGGGGGGTTCGGGTGCCTCACCGCCCAGCCGGGCGAGCACCGACTCCACGGCAAGTCGGCCGATGGCCTCCTTGTCCGGCGACACGGAGGTGAGCGTCACCGCGCCGAAGTGCCCCTCGACCACGTCGTCGAAGCCGACGACCGCGATGTCCTCGGGGACGCGCAGGCCGCGCTCGTGCAGGACGCGCATCGCGCCGATGGCCATCGGGTCGTTGTACGCGAAGATCGCGTCGGGGCACCGGCCGGCATCGAGGATGCGCCGCATGGCCGCCGCGCCGTCCGCATGCCCCCAGCCGTCGGTGGCGGCCACGAGCCCGTCGTCCGCCGGGAGTCCGGCGGCGGTGAGTTCCTCGCGCCAACCGCGTACGCGCAGTTGTGCGGGCTCGCTGCGGCCACGCCGGTCGCCGATGAACGCCACCTCCCGGCGCCCGAGGTCGAGCAGGTGCCGGACGGCGGTGCGGGCCGCGGCGACATTGTCGATGGCGATGTGGTCGTACGGCAGGTCGTAGTCACGCTCCCCGAGCAGCACCAGTGGAACGCTCTCCGCTCGGACGCGGAGGTCTTCGATCTCCAGCTCGATGGGGCTGAGGATGAGTCCGTCGATGACGCGTGCGCGGAAGCCCTGGCTGACCAGAAGTTCCTGTTCACGACGTCCGCCGGTGTGGTCGAGCAACACGATGTAGTCGTGGGCGGCGGCGGCATCGATGACGGCGGCGGCGAGTTCGGCGAAGTAGGGGTTGCCGAGTTCGGGCAGGGCGAGCGCGATCATGCCCGTGCGTCCTTTGCGCAGATGCCGGGCGGCCAGGTTGGGCCGGTAGCCGAGCGCGTCGATGGACCGCTGGACGCGTTCACGCATCGTGGGGGTGACGTGCTGGTAGTTGTTCACCACATTGGAGACGGTCTTGATGGAGACCCCCGCGTGGGCGGCAACGTCCTTGAGGCTGACCCGCACGGCATTCCCTTTCGAAGCGGCCCGACTCGGGTGGTCGGTGCGGGTACGGTGTCGTCACCGTGTGCCTGGCGCCGAGTCCTGGAGCATGACGTTTACAACGTTATACATCCGCCCTCATCGCACTGGCAAGGCGGCGAGCGCCCCCACCCTGCGCGTTCGGCCGGTCAGCGCCGGGGCAAGCGCTTGCTGCACGCACCGGAGCGAGCAGGCCTTTGAACCGCTCTGAAGAATGAGGGCATCGCAAAGTTGAACGGCTTCACGGAAGGGGGCGGAGAACTGGCCGTGGCCGTCCCTGGCAGAACGCCCGACGGGTTGGGGTGAGGGCAGCCCGTCGGGCGAAGCAGCCGGAACTCGATCTCGCCGCGGTGTCAGTGCCTCGTCGGCCGGGTCACCATGGGCAGCGAGACGAAGTCCGCGAGGGCCTGCTGGCCCGCGACGTTCACGTGCACTCCGTCGCCGGTGTCGTAGGCGGGGTTGATGCTGTTGGGCTTCACCGGGTCCTTCAGGACCTGGTCGAAGTCGAGCACTCCGTCGCAGGTACCGGAGCAGTCGCCGCCCTTGCGGACGAACGCGGCCACCTCGTGCCGGTGCCGGTTGGCGGCGTCGCTGTAGCCGGGGCGTGGGGTGATCGGGGTGACGTACACCTTGATGCCGGCCTGGTGCAGGCGCTTGAACGTTTCGCGGTAGCTGGCGATGACCTGCTCGGCGCTGCATCCGGCCGCGAGGTCGTTGGTGCCGTAGTAGAAGAGCACTGAGCTGACCCCGTGCAGGGAGAGCACGTCGCGCCCTAGGCGGGCCAGCGAGTCGAAGCCGCGGAAGTAGTCGGAGGTTCCTGGGCAGTTGGCGTAGCTGGTGGTGCCGATGATGCCGGCGTTGGCCACGGCGAACTGGCGGTCGGCGGGCAGCTCCTTGTGGATACGTCGCGCCAGGATGTCCGTCCAGCGCCGGTCGTTGCCCAGTTCGGTGCAGCCGGGGCCGCAATCGGTGCTACCGGTGCCGTCCACGACGGAGCTGCCGTACGCGACGAGCGTGCCCCTCAGATCCTTGTTGCGCACGTCCACCGCACTGACCAGGTAGGCGGACTGGACCTTCTCGGTGTACGCGTCCGCACTCTGGTCCGCCGTGTGGTCGCCGGAGCCGGGAGCGGACAGGTAGTTGGTGCGGAAGGCGGCGTCGTGGCGGCCCGCGCCTGCCTCGCCCTTCACGGCCAGGGAGACGGCCACGTCGTCCCCCGCTTCGGAGCGCAGCGGTACCGGGTCGCTCCAAGCCTCGCCGCCCGCCGGCACGAGGAAGCTGCTTCTCCCGTGGAATCTCACCTCCCGGGGCTTTCCTTCCAAGGCCGCGCTCTTGCCGTCGCTCGGCGCGACGGTGGCCGCGTCGACGACGAGCGGGCTCTTGCCGAGGGTGTTCTGCACGCGGATCCGCAGTGCGTCACCGCCCTGGCTGAGGTGGGTGATCATGCGAACGGACTGGTCACGCAGGGGAGTCGGGGCCAGGCTGTGCGGAGGGTTGGCCCACGCGGTGTGCCACCCAGCACGTGCCGGAGGCTGGGGTGTGCGGGACTCCTGCGTTTCGGCCACCGCGACACTCGCCGTACAGGTCAGCGCGGCCGCGAGGATGAGAGCTGACGAAGCTCGGAACATGAGCACTCCTCAGTGAAGTGAAGTGACGCGAGCGGGAAGGAGCGCGGAGTCCGCCAGGCCGGCGCCGGGGGCGCTGCGCATGCTGGACCGTCGCGAGCTCACTTGTGGGAAGACTGGAATGAGACCCTGGCGAGCAGCCAGGACTCGGAGACGGCGGTGGCACAGACTGGCGCGGGGCTTCTTCGTCCCAGTCCGATGGATACTCGCCCACGATCTGTTGAAGGGCCGGTGGGCGCCGGTGAACTGGCTGGTCGCCGGGCCCAACCCATTTGTCTCAGCTCGTTGTAAGCAGGCCACTTGTCCTCGGGAGGGAGTTCACTGCAGTGGTCGGGCACTTTCACAACAGGCCCAGTGGCCTCCCCTCGGCCTCGAAGGTGTCCGATCGAGGCCGAGGGAGCGATCACACGAGGCGTCGCCCTGCGGCTACGGCAGGCGACCAGTCGCGTAGTACGCCCGGCACACCGTGCCCTCGAAGTCGGTGGCGATCTGGAGGACCCGCCTTCCGTCTGCCGAAGGCAGCAGCGGTGAACTGTAGTTCTGGCAGTAGTTCACTTCAGGGTTCGGCACAGTCACCGGTGAGTCGATCGCGGTCCAGGCTCCGCTGCCGTTCCGCGAGTTGGTGAGGATCGTACGTCCGCTGCCGGCGGCGAGCGTGCCGTCCCGGTTGAGCAGGCGCTGCCCGATCAGCAGGATCCGCCCGTTGCCCCCGCCGCCCGGCGTGGGCGCCCAGGCGATGGTCGGGGTGGCGCGGAAGTACCTGCCGTCTGCCGTCTGGGGGCGGATGCCGAGGTCGGCGGGGTTTCCCCAGTTCCAGCCGTCGGCGGAGGTCCGGTAGTGCACGACGCACTGGTATTGGCCGCCGGGATTGCAGATCTCGTAGCTCATGAAGTAGGTGCCGTTCGGCAGCCGTCGCACCACCGGCATTCCGGGCCGGTCGGGCGCCCAGGTGCCGACCACGGTGTCGTGGTGTCCTTGCCAGCGCACTCCGTCGTAGCTGCGCGCGGCGACGAGTTTCTGGCTGTGCGCGGCGTCGGTCTCGTCGGAGTAGTGGCAGACCAGGGCGCCGTCGGCGGCCACGGAGAACTCCGGTTCCCACAGCCCGCCCGTTCCGCTCGCGACGGCGCAGGACGACAGGTAGGACCAAGTGCGGCCCACGTCGTTGCTCCGCCAGATCCGCAGCGCCATACGGCGGTCCTGCTCGTCCTGACCGGCGGAGGAGGCCCACAGCAGGGTACCGGCCCGCAGCGCGCCCACCTGGCGGGGCAGCTCGAACAGGGTGGTGCAGCAGAGTCCCTGGCCCGCCGCGGACTCAGGGTCGGCGACCCTGCCGACTTCGCGGAAGGTCGCCCCATAGTTCGCACTCTCGTGGATTGCTCCGATGCCGTTGTTGCCGTCAAAGGTGACGACGCTCGCGAGGATGCGCCCGTTGGCCGCACCGTTGTGCGCGAGCCGAATGACCCGCGGATACAGGCCCGTTCCGTCCCGCAGCGGTGTTCCGGTTGCCGTGGGAGAGAGTGCGGAGGCCGCCACGCCAGGGGCCACGGGCGAGGACGCAAAAGCCACCGCGCCGGTGGTCGAGGGGGAGGTGACGGCGGAGGTGGCCAAAAGCATGCTCAGTACGCCGGTCAGCGCGAGCACGAGGAGTCGACGCCGTCCAAGGGCACGCCGAAGTCGCAGGATCACCATGGTGCTCCTTCCGGGTGGGGAGATGCGGGTCAGGCTAAAGCGGAATGTACATCGATGTAAACTGGTGCGACGCAAGCCGTTCGCCAAAAGCTCGGCCAGCCCTCGGCGCAGCCTCCAGAGGCGTGCCCCGGCCGGGAGAAGGCCCCCGTACCAGAGGAGCCCGCAATCCCCGTGACGCTGATTCAGCCGGCGGGAGAGCCGGACAACAGGACTGCGAAACGTCGTCGCCGACCACGAACCGGTCGTCGGCCCGTGGTCCGCCCACGAGGGGCTTCTTCTTTCTCTCCGGGCAGGGCGGATATGAATCGCCCCGGGTCAGGTGGAGGCGAGCGTCTCGGCGGCCTGGCACGGATCGGGGAAACCTGCGGCGCCGCACCCGCCGCCCGCACGAAATCCTCGGCGCCTCCTGCCGCAACTGGATCTGAGCCCACCGGGCAACTCCCGCCCGGCCGCGCCCCGGTCCGGGCCCCAGGGGCGTTCACACGAAGGACGCATGATCGCCATCGGGTGTTGATTCGACCGTTCTGAAATGTGAACTCTTGTGCGACTACGGTGAGGTGACGACACACCATGGAATAGGGGTCCTGACGCCGTGACGACGCGGGCACGGCCGCCCTTGGGCGGTCCGGACAACTTTGCTGGCCGGTTGCGAAACGAGAGGGACACGCTGCTGCGCTATGTGGCCAAGCTGACGGCGCCCGACCTGAGACACGTCGAGGACGTGGTGCAGGAGACCCTGCTGCGGGCCTGGCTGCACGCGGACCGGCTGGAGTGGCAGGATCAGCCCATCCGGCCCTGGCTGTTCCGCACCGCGCGCAACCTCGCGGTCGACACCTGGCGCAAGGACCGGGCGATCCCGGTCGGCGGCGCCGGGGACGTCGGCGCCGACACCGCCCACGCCGAGGACCTCGCCGAACGCGTCGTCGACCGGCGCTGGCTGATCCCCGCGCTCGGCCGGCTGCCCAAGGCCCAGCACGACATCCTCGTCCACGTCTACCTGCTGGACCTCGGCGGCGAGCAGACCGCCGCGGCCCTGCGCATCCCCCAGGGCACGGTCAAGTCCCGCACCTACCACGCGGTGCGCTCCCTGCGCCGCGAGCTGGGCTCACAGCACGAGGACGCGCCCGGCGGCGACGGCGGGCGGGCAGCCGCGTGAGCGGCGCGCTGGTCGTCACCGCGAGCGACCCCTTCCAGCTGGTCACCGACCACCGCACCGGGATCAGCCAGGCGCTGGGCGGCATCGGCCTGGCCATCGCGCTGCTGATGGTCGCCCACCGGCTGGCCCGCCGGGTCGGCGGCTGGTACGTGGTGCGCCGCCGCGCCCGCCACGAGATCCGCCTGACCGCGGCCGCGTTCGCCGCGCCGGTACGCCGCCGGCTGGCCTACCGGCGCCAACTGCGGCTGCTGGCCCGCGCGCTGGCCGACTCCGCGGTGTGGCAGGCGGGCGAGCAGGCGATACGCGCCGCCCACCAGGCCGGCCGCGGACGCTGCCGGCCGTACGCGGTGGTGGTCGGCGCCGACCTGGTCGGCGTGCACACGGCTGCCGCGGCCGCGGTGCGCCCGCCCGCGCCGTGGACCGCCGACGACAGCGACCCGTACCTGTGGTGGGGCGTCCGCGACAGCCAGCAGGACCCGGCGCCCGCGCAAGGCGCCCCGCCGGTCCTGCTCGTCGCGCTCGGCCTGGACGGCGACCGCGTGGTCTTCGCCGACCTGTTCCACGGGCCGGCGGTGACCGCACTGTACGACGACGAGCCGACCGCCGCCGCGCTGCTGCAGGCCCTCGCCGCCCAACTCGAACGGCGGCTGCCGGCCGGCGCGGTGACCGTCGCCGACGGCGTCCACCCGCGGCACATCGGGCCCCCCGCACAGCAGGCGCTGCGCGACGCCGCGGCCTGGCAGGCCGCGCACGCCGGCATGCCCGCGTTCGCAGTCTGCGCCGAACCGCCGGCCGCGCTCCTGGCACCCGGCGGGCCGTCGGTGCTGCTGCGCGGCCGCGCCCAAGGGCGCGCCCGGCTGCTGTCCGCCACCCGCAACGCCACGCTCGTCGTGCACGGCACACCGCTGCGCCCGCAGGCCACCGCGCTGCCGCGGGCCGTCGCCAGGGCGATCGACGCGCTGCCGCCCTACCGGCCCCCGGCCCGCACCACCGCGACGGTCGACCCCGACATCCCGCTCGGACAGGCCGCGCTCGGCCGCTCCGCCACCACCCCCGCCACCGGAGCCGCGAGCGCGGGAACCGGCGGTGGAGACGGCGCCGGTGTGGGAACCGCCGGCGTCGGTGCCGGCGGTAGCCGAACTACCGGCGCGGGAACCGCTGCTGCGGGGACGGTCGGTACCGGGATCACCGATGCCGAGATCACCGGTGCCGGATCCGCCGGTGCGGGGACGACCGGGGTGTCGGCGGTCGCGTCCGCATCGGTCGGGGCGCCCGGGTCGGCCCCTGCCCGCACGGCGGCCGGTCCGGTGGGCGCCGTAAAACCGGCGCCCGACCCGGGCCTGGGGTGAGTCCCCCGCCAGGTCCCGTCACCGCTCAGCCCCCCGCGGCCCGCCGCCTTCTGGCCCGGCGCGCCGCCCAGACCCCTGCTTGGACACCGTGAAGCTGATCATCACCACCCTCGACGCCGCGGACTCCACCCGGCTCGATCACCTGTTGGACCTCCCGGAGGGGTGCACCGTGGGGGAGTTGGCGGGCGCCATCGCGCGCGGCCAAGAGGGCGCCGCCCCCCGCACCCCAGCCGCGGACCCGGATCTGGACCTGGACCCGGATGTGGCCGCCGGTGCGCTGCCCACGGGTGCCTTCGCCGCCCCGCGCACGGCGTCGCCCGCGCCTGGCTCGCCGTCCGCACCGGGCTCGCCGTCTGTGGCGGCCGCGCCGTCTGGAGAGCTTGACGCGTTCCTGGCCGGTGAACGGCACGGCGGGAACCCGCGGTTGTATCTCGGCGCGGTCGCGTTGGATCCAGGCTTGCCGGTGCACGGAAGCGGGATCCGGGAGGGCGCGGTGCTCGGCCTGGGTGCTCCCGTGCCGGATCCGGACCCGGTCGCGGGCCGTGTCACCGCGGCGGCCGGCGAACTGGTGCTCGCCGAGGTGCACGCCGCCTCGGGGCCGGGCGCGGGGCGCAGTTGGCGGCTTGCGCAGGGCAGTTACGAGTTGGGGTCCGGTGCCGGGTGCGCGATCCGGGTCGCGGGCGGCGTGGAGGTGCCCGACGGCGGGGTGTGGGTGACGGTGACCGCGGACGGCGGCGCGTATGTGCACGACGAGCGGGGTGCGGCGGCCGAGGAGGGGGTGGTCCGGCTGTGTGTGCCCCGGCCGCCCGCCGACATCGATCCGTACACCGGGACGGCGCCCGAACGGAGCACCCCGGAGGAGAAGTTGGAGGCCGTCAAGGCGGCCGAGGAGGAGGAGCGGATCGCGGCGCAGCAGCGGGCGGCGGGGGCGGCGCCGGCCCCGCCGCGCGGCGGCATCGCCTGGCCGCGCGAGGTGGATCTGGCGGTGGGCGGCACGCTGCTGCGGCTGGTCGCGCCGGTCGAGGCCGACGCGGCCGTCACCGAGTCCGAGGACGGCCTGGGCCTGGACTACAACCGGCCGCCGCGGATCGTCCCGCACGTGGACGCCGAGCCGCTGAAGATGCCCAGCCGGCCCGGTCCGCGCGCCAAGGCACCATTCCCGCTGGTCACCATGATCGCCCCGGTGGTGTTGGGCCTGGTCATGGTCGGGGTGTTCAAGTCGTACTTCTACCTGATCTTCCTGGTGTTGACGCCGCTGATGGCGCTGTCGAACTGGGTGTCGGGCCGCCGCAACAACCGCAAGACCACCGAGGAGGCGCACCGCCGCTACCGTTCCCGGCGCAGGGTGGTGGAGCGGGAGATCCGCACCGCGGTGGTCAGGGAGCGCTGGGTGCGGTGCGTGACCGGGCCCGATCCGGTCGCGGTGGGGCTGGCCGCCACCGGGCCCGGCACCCGGTTGTGGGAGCGGCGCCGCCGCGACCCCGACCACCTGGTGCTGCGGGTCGGCACGGTGGACCTGCCGTCGGTCAAGGCCGTCGACGACCCGGTCAGGGACGAGAACCACCGCAAGATCCGCTGGACGCTGCCGGACATCCCGATCGGCGTGGAGATCCCCGAACTCGGCGTCGTGGGCGTGGCGGGAGCGGCCGCGCCGGTGCAGGCGCTGGCCCGCTGGTGCGTGGCCCAGTCCGCGGTCCTGCACAGTCCCCGTGACCTGCACATCGTGCTGCTCACCGAGTCGGCCAGGGCGCAGGAGTGGGCGTGGGCGGGCTGGCTGCCGCACGCCCGCCCGTCGGGCGCGCTCGGCCCACTGGTGGCGGTCGGCAACGACTCGGAGTCCGTCGCGAACCGGGTCACCGAACTGGTCTCCCAGATCCAGGCCCGGCAGCGGGCGCTGGGCTCCTCGATGGGCCGGGCCATGTTCACTTCGCCCGACATCCTGGTCGTCGCCGACGGCGCCCGTCGGCTGCGGGACGTTCCCGGCATGGTGCAGGTCCTCACCGACGGCCCGGCCGTGCGGGTGTTCAGCCTGTGCCTGGACGAGCAGGAGCGGCTGCTGCCCGAGGAGTGCGCGGCCGTCCTCACCCTGGACAGCTCCGGCCTGACGATCCGCAGGACCGGCATGCCGGACGTGACCGCGGTCCGCGCCGACCTGGTCTCCCCGCACTGGTGCGAGCGTGTCGCCCGCGCCCTGGCCCCGCTGCACGACGTCAGCCCCGACAACGACAGCAGCCTGCCCGAGCAGGTCAGGCTCCTGGACCTGCTCGAACAGGAACCCCCGGACGCGGCGGCGCTGCTCGCGCGCTGGCAACGCCGCCCGGCTACCACCACGTTCGTGCTGGGCACCGGCTTCGACGGCCCGCTGCAGCTGGACCTGGTGCGCGACGGGCCGCACGGCCTGGTCGCCGGCACCACGGGATCGGGCAAGTCCGAACTGCTCCAGACGTTCGTGGCCTCGCTCGCCGCGACCAACCGCCCCGACGAACTGACCTTCGTCCTGGTCGACTACAAGGGCGGCAGCGCTTTTCGCGAATGCGCGAACCTGCCGCACACCCTGGGCATGGTCACCGACCTCGACGCGCACCTGGTGCAGCGCGCCCTGGAGTCACTGGGTGCCGAACTGCGGCGCAGGGAGCATCTGCTGGCCGACCACGACGCCAAGGACCACCCCGAGTACCGGGCCAAGCGCGCCGACGACCCGAAGCTGCCGCCGCTGCCCCGGCTGGTGCTGGTCATCGACGAGTTCGCGACGCTGGTCCGCGAGGTGCCGGAGTTCATCACCGGACTGATCAGCATCGCGCAGCGCGGCCGCTCGCTGGGCATCCACCTGGTGCTGGCCACCCAGCGGCCGGCCGGCGCCGTCACCCCTGACATCAAGGCCAACACCAACCTGCGGATCGCGCTGCGCGTCACCGACGTGGTGGAGAGCCAGGACATCATCGACACCAGCGACGCCGTGCACATCTCGCCCGGCACCCCCGGCCGGGCGTTGGTCCGGTACGGGCACCGGTCCGCGATCGCGTTCCAGTCCGCGTGGGTGGGCGCCCAGCGCCCGCTGGCCGGCGCCCCCCAGGCCGAGGCCGAACGCGCCCCGGTGCGCGCGGCCCGGCTGCCGTGGAGCCGGCTGGGCCGGCCCGCCGACCTGCCGGCCGACGACGACGGCACCCTGCGGCCGGGGCCCCTGCACCCCACCGACCTGCAGGCACTGGTCGGCGCGATCGGTGAAGCAGCCGGCCGGCTCACGGACTTCACCCCGCAGCCCAGCCCCTGGCTGCCCGCGCTGGAGGACAAGGTCCGCCTTCAGGACCTGCCCGACGTCCAACGCCCCGCCACCGCGGACGGGCAGGGCACAGCCACCCGCCCGCGCGCCCTGCCGCCGCTGATCCCCTACGCGCTGCAGGACATCCCGCAACTCCAGGAACGCCGGGTGGCCACCGTGGACCTGGCGACCTTCGGGCACCTGTATGTGATCGGCGCGCCGCGCTCGGGCCGGACCCAGGCCCTGCGGACCGTCGCCGGCTCCGCGGCCGGCCGGGTGAGCGTCGCCGACCTGCACATGTACGGCATCGACGCGGCCGGCGGGGGCCTTGCGGCGGTGGCCACCCTCCCGCACTGCGGCGCGGTGGTCTCCCGGCACGACCTGGAACACCTGGACCGGCTGCTGAACCGGCTCACCTCGGAGCTGACGCGACGCCAGGAGATGTGCGCGGCCCGATCCTGCTCCGGCCTCGCCGAACTGCGTGAGCTGCTGCCCGCCGCCGAACGGCCCGCGCACATCATGCTGTTCATCGACGGCTGGGACGCGCTGGCCCCGGTCCTGGACGACTACGACAACGGGCGGCTGTTCAACGACGTCACCCGGCTGCTGCGGGAGGGCGCCGCGGCCGGCGTCCACGTGATCGCGACCTCCGAACGGTCGCTGATCGCCGGCCGGGTCGCCGCGCACAACGACAACAAGGTGCTGCTGCGGCAGAGCGACCGCGCCGACTACAGCCTGCTGGGCATGATGCCCAGCCAGGTGCCCGCCTCGGTGCCCGACGGCCGCGGCTGGCATCTGATCAGCCGCACCGAGACGCAGATCGCGGTGCTCACCGACGACGGCAGCGGCCAGGCGCAGGCCGCGGCGCTGCGGGAGATCGGCGCGCTCGCCGCCTCCCGGGACACGGCCGTGCCCGACGCGCGGCGGCCCTTCCCCGTCGTGCCGCTGCCGGCGACGATGGCGTTCGCCGACGCCTACGACAAGGTGGCGCCGCAGCTGCGCCGCCCGCTGTGGGGCCTGCTCGGCGTGGGCGGCGACGACGGCGCGGCGATCGGCGTGGACTTCACCGGCCCCGCGCCCACCTTCCTGGTGGCCGGCGGGCCCGGCTCGGGCCGCAGCAACGTGCTGGCCTGCCTGGCGGTGTCCCTGCTGGCCGGCGGCACCGCGCTGGTGGTCCTCGCGCCCCGCGACTCGCCGCTGCGCTCGTTGGCCGCCCACCCGCACGCGACGGTGCTGACCGACCCCGACCCCTCGGCCGACGCGGTCCGCGACGCGCTGAAGGCCGTGACCGGGCCCGGCGTGGTGGTCGTCGACGACGCCGACCTGATCGCGATGGGCGCGGCCGAACAGGTACTCAAGTCCGTGGTGGTCTCCGGCCGCGAACGCGGCCTGGGCCTGGTGGCTGCGGCCCCGACCGAGACCCTCACCATGGGCCTGGGCAGCTGGCTCACCGCGGCCAAACGCTCCCGCCGCGGGCTGCTGCTGGCCCCCAAGGCCACCGGCGACGGCGACCTGATCGGGGCCCGGCTCTCCTTCCACCAGGTCCGCTCCCACGCGCCGGCCGGCCGCGCCTTCACCTCCGGCCCGGCCGGCACCGTACAGACCGTGCAGGTCCCGCTGACCCCCCTCAAACCGCAGGACTGACGCGGCGTACCGGCCGCCGAAACGGCCCACGGACCGCGCCGCCCCCCGGCAGAAGGCCGCGCCGCCCCCCGACAGAAAGGGGACGGCGCGGCCTTCACGGGAGCAGGCGGGCACTCAGCCCTTGTTCGCCGCCTCGCGGATCTTCTGCGCCATGTTCGCGTCGTTCTCCGACATCGACTCCTTGATGCTGCGGAACTGCGAGGCGAAGCTCTTGATGCCCTCGACCGCCCCCAGCAGCGAGGTGTTGAACTTCTGGTAGGACTCGCGCAGCGCCGGGCTGGACTGCTCGAAGACCAGGCCGTCGTCCAGCAGCCCGTTCACGTCCGTCAGCAGCTGGTTCACCATCGGCACGATGTTCTCGTTGGCGGAGTCGAGCTTGCCGGAGACGGTGTCGATCTGCTCGTAGTCAAGGGAGATGTTGGGCATGGCCGGGGCCTCCTGGGCTCGTTGATTCGGGGATGGGGTGGTCAGTAGGTGGGGGTGTCGTCGTGGGTGGACTAGTCTCCGTCGTCCATGCCCTCGCCGGACGTCTGGTCCCACTTGGCGCCGGGCCCGCTGCGTGTGTACGTGCTGACCTTCCCGTCGCCGTCGGTGACGCTCATGGTGCCGGTGCCGTCCGCGTTGATCGTCACGTCCGCGTGGCTGGTGCTGTCGTCGGCGAAGGTGGTGTCGGTGACGTACGAGCGGCCGTCCGGCTTGTACGCAGTGGTGGAGCTGTACGTCTGGCCGCCGCCGGTGGTCACCGTCGTCTTCTCCGTCGTCACGTTGTACTTGTCGTCCAGCGTCAGCGTGGTGTGGACGGAGCTGCCGTCCGAGGTGTGGATGACGTGGTCGGTGGGCGGCGGGCCCGGGTCGGTGGGCTCGGGGCCGGGGTCGGTGGCCCGGCAGAAGTCCGGCAGCGTGGAGCCGTCGTCCACCTCGCACGCGCTCTTGCCCGCCAGGTACTGCTGCCACAGCTTGTTGTCGGCCACCCACTTCTCGTGGCCCAGCCACGCATCGTGCTTGCCGCGCCAGTCGGAAAGGCCCATGTTCTGGCCCATCACGCCGGCGCCCTCGGCGATCTGCGCGTCGATGTGGAAGAAGGCGTCGGCGACCGCACCGAAGGTGTCGCCGAGACTACGCAGGTCGTCCTCCGCCTTCTCCATGGGGCGCTTGGAGCGGTAGTACAGGGTGCCGAAGGCCGCGGCGAGCCCGGCGTCGCCGAAGACGTCGGTGGCCACACCGGAGCTGTCCTTCCCGAGCGTGGCGTAGTCGCTGTTCTTGAGGGTGGGCCCGATCTCGTCGGCGAGATCGTGCAGGTCCTTGCGGGCCCCGTGCAGGACCCCGTAGTCGAGCGCGAAGTCGACCACTTCCATGTCCTCCTTGCCGGGCGTGGGCGAGCCGTCCGACCTGATCACGTGCCAGAGCCCCGGGCGGTTCACCCCGGCCCGGAAAACAACGCCTCCGCGGAAAGAGGCACCTGGAATGGGTGAACCGTGCGGCGCTCTCGTACGTGATCAGGTCGGACAAGCTTCAGCACCACTTCGCGGTACGGCAGGAGGCCCGGGATGCCACGCCCGACGGACTGGAACGCCATCGGTCTCGACGACGACCCCACGCCGGGCGACCCGGCACGCATCCACACCGTCGCCGACTCGATCGGCGCCCTGGGCAAGACCGCCCGGAAGATCGACACCGCGATGGAGACGGTCCTGAACAAGACCGGCCCCGAGGCGTTCGTCGGCGAGACCGCGGTGGAACTGCGCAACCAGATCGGCGGCCGGCTGCGCAGCTTCGTCCAGAGCATCGCCGACGCCTTCGAATGGTCCAGCTCGGCTCTGTCCACCTACGCCGACGCGATGTCCGACGCGCAGGGCAAGGCCGACGCCGCGTTGGACCAGGGCCGCGGCCTGGGCCCGGACGATTCCGACCGCGACACACTCGCCGCCGACGCCAAGGCGGCCGGCAGCGCGCAGTCCGAGGCGGCCAGAACCGCGACGTCCGTGCTGCGCAAGTCCTCCGGCCACATCAAGTCCCCGGTCTCGCCCTGCGCGGAGTTCTGGGAGATCTTCCAGTGGATCGCGATCGCCCTGGTCATCCCCGCGCTGATCTTCGGCGGTCCGGTGGCGCTGCTGGCGATCGCGGTCAACCTCACGCTGTTCATCAAGACCGCGGTGGACTTCGCCCAGGGCAAGGTCGGCGTCCTCGACTTTTTCCTGTCCGCACTCGGCCTGATCGCCCCCAGCACCCGGGCGCTGCCGGTCCTGTCGCTGCTGTCCAAGGGCATCAGCCTCCTCAAGAACGGCATCAAGGCCGCCTCGATCGCCTCCCTCGGCCTGTTCAAGGACATCCTGCGCGGCATCGCCAAACCCTTCGTCGCCCTGCCCACCCTGCGCGACCTGGCGCTGATCACCGGCAGCTGGGTCAAGGCCGGCGGCCTGTGGGTGATGGGCATCGGCAAGGGACTTGGCCAACTCGGCGCGGACATCGTCAAGACCGGCGGGCTGTTCGTCGTCAAGGGCATCACCGCGATCCCCGGCTTCGTCAAGGGCATCGGGCCGGCGGTCACGAAGTTCGGCGTCGCCTCGGCCGCCTGGTTCAAGGGGGAGTTCGGCGGCGCCAAGTGGATGCGGATCTTCCTGCCCGCCGAAGGCGACGAGATCGGCGAGTTCGGCGTGTTCGCCGCCACCAAGATCGCCCTGATCGACCGCGGCGTCTTCGGCAAGTTCCGGTTCGGCGCGGTGCCGACCACCGCCCGCCCGGCCATCCAGGCCATCGGCAGCGGCGCCAGCCACATCCCCGTCCCCACCCCCGCCACCGTCCGCCACGTCAACCCGCTGGTCGACATGCCCGCCCACGACCTGGCGACCACCCGCATCCAGGTCGACCAGTGGACCACCGCGCTCGGCCCGATACCCCTGCCGCACGCACCCGCCCAGTCCGGTTTCACCACGCCGGGACTGCTCGTGCCCAACCCGCCGGCCCTGACCATCGGCACCGGCTTCGGCGCACCGCTGACCTTCTCCCACCAGGCCGCCCTCCACATGGACGCGCTGCTGGACATCCCGGTCGGCAAGCTGGACTCGGTGAAACTGGGCGACTGGGCGAACATCACACGCACCGGGGACGGCGTGACCATCGACGCGGCACCGGCATTCAGCAAGCTGCCCGAGCCGGTGGCCGACCTGTTCACCCCGCCGCCCATGCACCTCGCCGTGGCCGGCGGGGAATACACCGCCGCCACAGGCCTCGCGAACCCGACGACCCACCAGCTCACCGGCAGCATCACGCCGCCGTCGATGGTTCACCAGGCCACCGACCTGGTGCTGCCGACGCCCTTGGCGCACGCCGGGACGACCGGCCTGAACCCGGTCGCCACCACCGCGCCGCCGGCCCTGCACGTCCACGCCGACCCGGCCGCCACCGTGATCGCGCCGCCCGCCACGCACCTGAACGTCAGTGCCGCGAGCGTGTCCACCGGGCACCTGACCGGCATCGCCGACAGCCACATCACCGCGACCGTCGCCCAGCACGTCGCCACCGACCTCGGCCCCGCCACCGCACACACCGGCCACGCCATCGCCGACCTCACCCCGACCTCGGCCCTGCCCCACACGGTGGAGATCAACACCGTCACCGCCGTCCCCGCGGTCAACCCGGTCGCCTCCGCCAACATCGCGCACGTGACGACGAGCCCGGCGCCGTCGTCGGTCGTGCACACGACGAACGCGACCACCGTGCCCACGGCCGTGACACCGCCGTCGTCACTCGCGCACACGGCAAACGCGACCACCGTGCCCACGGCCGTGACACCGCCGTCGTCACTCACGCACACGGCAAACGCGACCACCGTGCCCACGGCCGTGACACCGCCGTCGTCACTCGCGCACACCGCCGACACGTCGGTGGTCTCCTCGACGCCGACCCCGCACACCGTCCCTGCGCCCACGACGGCCACGACTGCCGTGCACACCGTCCCTGCGCCCACGACTGCCGTGCACACCGTCCCCACGCCCACGACTGTCGTGCACACCGCCGACACGACGGTGGTCTCCTCGACGCCGACCTCGCGCACCGTCCCTGCCCCAACGACGCCCACGACGACCGTGCACGCCGCCCCCACACCCACGACGACCGTGCACGCCGCCCCCACACCCACGACGCTCACGGCAGCCGGGCACGACGTCCGCGTCCCGCTGCCGGCCGCCGCGCACGCGGACACGCACCTGGGCCCCGGCGGCGGGTTCGACGTGCCGCCGGCGCAGCGGCTGGGCGCGGCGTTGGGCCTGCTGGACCACGGCGGGATCGGGCACGCGAGCGTGGCGCGCCCGGGCACCTCGGCGCACCCGGGCACCGCGACGCCCGACCTGCCCGGCGCGGGAGGCTCCGGCGCGGGCAGCGGCGGACACCTGGGCCAGGAGACGCCCACGCGCACCCCGGCGCACCTTCCGCCGCCCGCCCCGGACGTCCACAACCCCCCGCCCTCGCCGGTGGATCCGGCCCACGTGAGCCCGGCCCACGTGGATCCCGCGCAGGTGGACGCCACGCACTTTGTGCCGGCGCCGCCCACCACGCGGGCGGTCCCGGCCCCGCAGCCGCCGCGGTTCACCCCGCCGCGCCTGACCGGCAAGCAGCTGGAGCAGGCGTGGGCCGCCGACAGCGAGCGGATCGGCGCGCTGTTCGGGAGCGCCGGCGACCCGCTGAGCACCCAACGCATCGACGCCTGGGGCCGGTTCCAGCTCGCGGCCGCCGACCTGCACCGCGCCGAGCAGCACCTGGACTACCTGGGCTCCTTCCCCGGCGGCCCCTCGCACGGCCCCAGCCCAGTCCAGCAGGCGCACGTCCAAGTCAACGCCGCCAAGCAGCAGTTCGGCGCCTCGATCCGGAACTTGCGCGAACTGGGCGTCAACCCCTTCGCGATGGACCACGCCCTGAAAGACCTCATGCTGCTCTCGCTGAAGGAGCGGCCGCGGCTGCCCGGCGGCGCCTCCGGCGTGCCGGTGATCACGGTCGAGGGCGTCGACGGAGGCCGGCTGATCGAGGTCGTGCCGCTCGGCGGCGGGGGCGGCATCCCGCGCGGCAGCGCCGCCCACATCACCTACGCCCGAGACGGCGTGACCGCGCACCTCGAACTGCCCGGCACGCAGGTCGCGTCGCCGCACCCCGTCACCGTCCTCGGCGACGGTACGCTGCGCGTCGACCACCCCGGCGCGCCCGGTGGCGCCCGCACCTACCAGATCTTCGACCCGGTCGGCGACCACCTGTGGGACGGCCATCCGATCACCACCGGCGGCACCGGCAGCGGCGCGCTGGAGTTCCCCGCGCCCGGCACCGGCGGCGCCGCCCGCTGGATCGGCCCGGACGGCACGGCGGTGCCTGGCCACGCGGTCGTCCACGAGGTCGACGCGGCCGGCACGGTCACCGGCCTGAAGGTAGTCCAGGACGGCACCGGCGGCGAATTCGTCCGCTACGACCCGGTCAGTGGGGCCGCGGTGGGCGTCGGCGCGCCGCTGCGCCGGGCCGACGGCACCGTGCACGCCTTCGCGGTGATGCCCGCCGACGCCCTGGGCGCAGGACACGTCGAAGGCCTGACCGGTGAGCTGCGTCCCGGCCGGGCGATGGACCACCCGGGCGGCGGCATCCGCATCGAGACCGGAGGCACCGCCGGGCACCCGGTCGCTTACGCGCACTACGACGCCGCCACGCGCGTGCACAGCGCCGACGGTCTGCAACTCCTCTACGGCGACGGGCACTTCGCCGGCTACGCGCAAACGCCGCCCGGCACGCAGGCCGGCACGCTGGTCGACGGCAACTGGGCGCCGGTGGCGCAGTACACGGTGCGTATCGACCTCGCGCCGGACGGCACCCCCACTGCCGTGCGGGTCACCGACACCGGCCGCGGCGACTACCGCACCTTCGACCCGCACACCGGCGCGCTCGGCGACCACGCGGTGATGCTGCACGGCCACGACGGCCGCCCGCTGGGCCAGTTCGGCGTCACCCGGTATCCGGCCCCGGCGGTGGCCGGTGCCGGTGCCGCGGCCCCGTCGCCGCTCCACCTCGGCCTGGACGCGCAACTCAACCCGGTCGCCGCCCTCACCCACCACGACGGCCAGTGGCGGATCACCCGCGGCGGCGGGCCGCTGGCGGGGGAATACCGGCAGTTCGGTGCGGACGGCACGCTCACCGTGCAGCGCGTCAATGTCACCCGCGACGGGCAGGCCGTGCCCGGCCGGCACTTCGACCTGCGCCCCGGCGAGGGCACCTGGCAACTCGTGGACACCAGCGGCGCGCCCGTCACCGGCGCGGGCCGCGACCTGCTGCACTCCGGGAAGATCGACATCGCCGACGACACCGGGCGGGTGCGGCTCGTCACCAAGCCTGGCGGCACCACCGTGGAGATATTCGACCGCCGCCCGCTACCGGGCGGCGCCACCCTGGACTCGGTGCGCAGCATCGACGCCACCGGCTTCGTCCGCTGGAACGGCAGCCAGCGCACCCGGTGGACGCAGACCGACGCCACCGGTGCCACCACCAACTGGGGCACCCGCCACTACGGCACCATGGACGGCAAGGACTGGCGCGGCATCGACCACACCTCGCATACCGCGCACGACTTCCGGCAGGGCGTCAACGGCACCGTCTTCGCCTACAAGGACGGCCCGACGTGGCGCTGGGTCCGCTACAACAAGTCCGACCACGCTCCCGTCCCGAACGCCACCGGCACCCGCACCTGGGACCTCGACGGCGGCTGGACCGACCGGCTCGGCAACGACGGTACCGGGCCGATCGCGCAGCGCCAGTGGGGCCCGGTCCACCTGCCGCAGAACAACGCGATGCACTACAAGGAGTTCACCCTCGACGCGAACGGCGCGCCCCGCACCGTCACCGTCAACACGCCCGGCGGCCCGGTAAGCCACACCCTTTTCAGCGCCCAGTCCCCGCACGGCAAACCCACCGGCACGCTGGAGCAACTACCCGGCGGGGGCGGGGTACTGGAGGTCACCCGCTGGTCCGAGCAGCGCCCGCCGCAATGGGTGCGCAGCAACCGGCTGATCGGCATGGGCATCCCCTCCACCGCGTTCGACGGCCGCGCCTGGCTGCGGGGCGACACCCGCTTCCAGATGTCGCACTGGACCAGGACCGACCCGGCCACCGGCGCACAGACCCACGGCTACCGCTTCACCGGCATGAACGACGGCTTCTTCGACATCACCGCCGACGGCACCCTGGTGCGCGGCTCGTTCAAGCTGGGCAACGGCAACACCCTCAAGGTCGGCGACAACGTGCCGCTGCCCGCCGGCGTCCACGCCGACCCCCGCTTCACCCCGTGGACCGAAGGCACCGGCAAACTGTCCGGACACCGGGTCGAGGTGGCGGACATGCCCGACGGCCGGATCTGGGAGGACCACTACGACCCCGCGGCCGGCGCCGGCGACTGGTACCACCCGGCCGCGCCCCACGCCAACTGGCAGGTCGCACGGGCCGGTTACGCCGACGGCACCGTCCGCGAGTTCACGGTCACCGGCGGGATCGCCGATCCGCATCTGTCGGTCCTGAAGGACCCGCACGGCACGATCGTCGGCCGCACCGACCGGTGGACCGGCGCCGACGGCACCGCGCACACCATCGAGATGACCGCGCCGACCGGCAACACCCGCTGGAACTTCACCGGTTACGACGCCCGCGCCGACACCCGCTCCTGGTACTGGACCGACCGCGGCGACGGCACCGGCGCCCCCACCACCGGACCGGTCACCTACGGCCGCGGCTACAACGGCCCCACCCCGTACGACGACTCGTTCGTCCACTTCGAGCGCACGCCCCACGGCGTGCAGGCGGTTCGGGTGCGGACCGTCCTGGACGGCCACTACGTCGACTCCTGGCAGGTCACCGATGCGGCGACTGGCGCGCACAGCTGGCAGTGGCAGAAGTTCGACAAGCACGGGCGGGCGGTCGACTACGGCGGCGGCGCACACACCCGCCGCTGGTGGGACCCGCACCTGGGCGACGGCCAGGGCGGCTGGTCGCCGACCTGGATGGAGGGCGCCACCCGCTTCCAGGACACGCTCGCCGTGCCCGGCGCCGCGCCGATCACGGTCCGCGAGGTGCCGGCGAACGCCGTCAACGGCCGGGTCAGGGAGTTCCTTTCCGGCGGCGTCCAGGCACCGCCGCCCGGCACCTGGAAGGAGTTCGACCACGGCGCAGTGGTCAGGGAGCGCGCGGCGCTGCCCGGCGGCGGCTTCGTGGAGAAGGACGGCTGGCTCGGCCAGTGGCGGCACTACGACAACGTCGGACACGTGATCGCGCAGCGCACCGCGGGCGGCTTCGTGTGGGAGACCGATGCCTTCGGCAGGTTCCATCTCACCGGCCGCGAAGTGGACTTCCGCGGCGCGCTGACCGAACTGCGCGGCTGGGGACGGCGCATCCGCGAGGCAAACCGGCTGCAGTGGGACTTCGCCGGCTTCGACGCCCCCCGCCTCGGCGAGGCGCTGTACCAGCCGCAGTGGAAACTCATCATGGAGAAGGCGGCCATCGAGTTCTTCCAGGAGTTCGTCCTGGAGTTCACCGCGAACCTGGCGATCAACGCGATCATCGCCGACATCCAGAACAAGCCCTTCACCGGCAAGGACGCCCTCAAGGCGTTCGCGAACGCCTCGGTCAGCTCCGGCCTGAAGACCGCGGTCGGCACCACCGTCCACGACAACCGCCTCGACGTACTGCGGCACAGCGGCGACTGGCGGATGGGCCTGGCCAACATCGACGGCGGCAAGGGCTGGAACCGGCACCCGTTCAACCACGACAAGCACTGGTCCAACGAGTGGGCTGGCAACGAGACAGCGATCCGCTGGCGCGGCGGCACCTACGACTTCGCCTACAGCGCCGGCGTCAGCGTGCTGAGCGGCTGGGTCAACGGCAGCATGAACGCCGCGGTGTTCGGGATCAAGGACGCCGACGGCAACTCGGTGACCGTCTCCGGCGGCCAGGCCGCCCTGGACGGCCTGATCAGCGCGGCCTCCTCGCTGACCGGCACCGTCACCACCGGCATCGGCAAGAACCTCGTGCTCAACGCGCTCGGCGCCCGCCTGTACCACCGGCAGGGCTTCGGCGACTTCATCGCCCAGTTCACCTTCAAACTCCCCGAGAAGATGACCACATGGGCGCTGACGAACCTGTTCCGCGACAACCTGCACCCCTCCTGGTACCTGCCGGCTCCCGAACCGGCTTCCGTACCCGCCCCGGTGACCGTACCCGCACCGGTTCCGGACGTGAACGGCCAGGGGAGCGTGCAGCCATGACCGGCCGCGTCCACGCCGTCGCGCCCAAGGGCCGCGGCGCCCACCGCACCATCACCGCCGCGCTGCGCGCCGCCCGCTCCGGCGACACCGTGCTGGTCGCCCCCGGCCAGTACCGCGAGAACCTCACCGTCGACCTGCCGGTGACACTGCTGACCGAACACGGCCCCGGCAGCGTCACCGTCCTGCCCGACGACGAGCGCACCCCCGCGCTCACCGTCACCGCCCGCAACTGCACCGTGCACGGGTTCGCGCTGCGCGGCGGCGAGGCCGCCGGCTCCTACACCCCGGCCGTCGTGGTCCTGGACGGCTCGGCGCTGGCCCTGCACGACTGCGCGGTGACCGGCGGCGGCATCGAGGCCAAGGGTGCCCACCACGACGAGACACCCCCCGGCGCAGGACCCGATGGTGACAGGTCCTTCGGCGACGCCTTCTTCGCCGGCGAAGAAGGCGGTGAACCCTCCGGCAGGTGGCAGGACGCCGGGCACGGCGAGGTCCACGGCCTGCTCGTCGATCTCGAGTTCGGGCGCGAGCCGGGAGCAGCTTTCGATCCGGACCACCCGGGTGATCCGGACGGCGCGGCCCCGCACGCCGCCCTGCTGCTGCGGGGCTGCCGCATCAGCGCCACCGGGGGCGCCGCCGTCCACCTGTCGGGAACCGCGAGGGGCCGCGCCGAGGACACCCGCGTCGAGGGCGCGGACGGCATCGGCGTCCTGCTCACCGGCGCCGCCCGGTTCGCCGCGGACCGGCTGCGGCTGACCGGCGCCACCGGCTCCGGCATCCGGGTGCGCCACCGCGCCGCCCTCGCCCTGGCCGACTGCGCGGTGAAGGACACCGGCGGCAGCGCCGTACTCGCCGACGACTTCGCCCGGATCACCGCCTCGGGCCTGCGGATCGGCGCGCCCGGAGCGGTCGGCGTCCGCCTCACCGGCTCGGCCCGCGCCGAACTCGCCGACTGCCGGATCACCGGCTCGGCCACCAGCGGCCTGCTCGTCCAAGACAGCGCCCGGCTGACCGCCACCGCCTGCACGGTCACCGGATCGCGCGCCAACGGGCTGCTCGTCCTCGGCGCCGCGGCGGCCGAACTGACCGACACCCGGATCATCGGCACCGCCTACAGCGCGGTCCACGCCGCCGACGAGGCTCGCGTGCACCTGCGCGAGTGCCGGATCGGCCCCAGCCCCGAGCACGGCGTGCACGCGGTCGGCTCGGCCCACGCCGAACTGGCCGACTGCACCGTCCAGGACGCCGCCATGTCCGGCCTGCACACCGCCGGCCGCGCGTCGCTGGCCGCGAGCGGCTGCCGCATCACCGGCGCCGGCACCGGCGTGCACGCGCAGTCGGCGGCCCCGGCCGTGCTCGAGCACTGCGCGGTGCTGCGCGCCGGGAGCATCGGCGTGCGCGTCGCGGACGGCGGCGCCGCGGCCCTGGACCAGATCCGTGTCGCCGCGCCCGGCGCGGCCGGCATCGTCGTCGACACCGGCGGCACGGCCCGGGTGCGCGGCGGATCGGTCGAGGCGAGCGCCGGCTCCGGCGTCGTGGTGTGGACCGGCGCGGCCCCCGAGGTCCACGGCCTGGCCGTCGACGGCTGCGCCAGGACCGGCATCTACCTGGCCGAGGGAGCCGGCGGCACCTTCACCTCCTGCGAGGTCTCCGGCTCCGGCTCGCCCGCACTGCACCTGTCACGCGACGCCGCACCCGCCTTCCACCGCTGCCGGGTCCGCGACTGCGCCGAGGACCTGGAGCTGGAGGACGGCGCCCGGCCGGTCTTCGACGGCTGCTTCTCCTACGACGTCAAGCGGCCATCCATGCCGCACGCAACCAACACCGCCGCGCCGGGCCCGGCCACACCACCCGCAGGGCCTGCGGGACCGGTGCCGTCCGCCGCCGGCCGCGGCGCGCAGACACCGGCCGCCACGCCCGCCACGGAACCCCTCGCGGAGCCGGTCGTCGAGGAGAGCCTGGAGGACCTGCTCGCCGAACTCGACGCGCTGGTCGGCCTGGAGAGCGTCAAACGCGACGTCGGCGCCCTGGTGAAGCTGATGCAGACCGTGCGGCGGCGGGAGGAGGCCGGGCTGCCCGCGCCGCCGCTGGGCCGCCACCTGGTCTTCGCCGGCAACCCCGGCACCGGCAAGACCACCGTCGCCCGCCTGTACGGGCGCCTCCTCAAAGCGCTGGGCCTGCTGCGCCGCGGCCACCTGGTCGAGGTCGACCGCTCCGCGCTGGTCGGCGAGTACGTCGGCCACACCGGACCGCGCACCACCGCCGCCTTCCAGCAGGCGCTGGGCGGCGTGCTGTTCATCGACGAGGCGTACGCGCTCGCGCCCGCGCACATGGGCAACGACTTCGGCACCGAGGCGGTCGCCACCCTCGTCAAGCTGATGGAGGACCACCGCGACGACATCGTGGTGATCGCGGCCGGCTACCCCAACGACATGGGGCGCTTCATCGCCTCCAACCCCGGCCTGGCCTCGCGCTTCAGCCGCACCCTGACCTTCACCGACTACGACGCGGCGGAACTGGTGTCCATCGTCGAGCACCAGGCGGCCAAGCACCGCTACGAGCTCACCGACCAGGCCCGCACCGAACTCGCGGGATTCTTCGGCCAGTTGCCGCGTGGCGAAGGCTTCGGCAACGGCCGCTCGGCCCGCCAGGTGTTCCAGGAGATGACCGCCCGCCAGGCTCAGCGCGTCGCCGAACTCGCCGATCCCAGCGCGCAGGACCTGGTCCGCCTCGAGACCGGCGACCTCCCGCAGGCAGTCGCCGACCGCTGATCCCCCGTCACCGACCGCCCGTTCACCGACCGCTCGTTCACCGACCCCGCGGACCGCCCCGGCCGCCTTCTCACCCCGGAGTCACCCATGACCGGCCCCGACACCCCGAACCGCTTCTCCGACACCTTCGCCGCCAACCCCGGCGATCCGCCGCGCGGGCTGCTGCCGGAAGCGCGGGTGTGGGCGACCGTCACCGGCGCGGCCGTCCTGGTCGGCGCGGTCGTGCTGCTGGTGCCGCTGCTGTCCGCGGGCTCCGGTCACGGCGGCGGGCCCGACGCCGTGACGGTGGCCGACGCCGCCCGCACCCCGGCGGCCTCCACACCGCCCGCTGTCACTGCCACCACACCCAGCGCCACGACGACGCCCACGCCGGCGGCCACCAGCCCGAGCGCGGCCCGCCCGGCCGCGCCGATGCACACGACCGCCGCCACGGGCGGCACCTCCCCCAGCGGAACGAGCACGGATACGAGCACGGATACGAGCACGCACCGCACCACGACGTCGGCTCCGCGCAAGGCCACCACCGCGCCCACCAAGGCCGCCGACCCCGTCCCGCCGCCGAAATCGGCGGTCAGCACCGTGTACAACCCGAACTCCGGTAAATGCCTGAGCGGTTCGGCCGGGTCCGACGGCACGCCGCTGAAGCTGTGGACGTGCAACGGCAACGCCAACCAGCAGTGGACCTTCGCCTCCGACGGCACCATCCGGACCAAGGGCCTGTGCATGGACGCCGCCTGGGGCGGCACGGCCGACGGCACGATCTTGCAGATCGCCGACTGCTCCGGAAACCCCGCCCAGCAGTTCGCCCTCGGCAGCGACGGCCTCATCCACGCCAAGCAGTCCGGCAAGTGCGTCGACCTGTGGCAGGGCGACACCGCAGACGGCGCGGCGATCAAGCTCTACCAGTGCACCGGCACGTGGGGCCAGCTCTGGAACCGCAGGTGACGGATGCGCCCGGCGCGGAACCGATGTTGCGCCACCACCAGCGTGCCGTCGCGCCCGCGGGTGGTCTCGGCGTCCAGGAGACCCTGAGCGGGTCTCTCGTTTTCCGCCTCGGCGGCGGACTTCTTCGGGCGGTCCCAACTCGTGCGCACGGTTGAGCGGTCCGAGCAGGCGGGGCAGACCAATGAAACGGTGGCACCGCACTTTCTGGGTGCGGTGGTCTTCGATGAGACGCCCTGCTTGTCGTCGAATCTGGAGACCCGGCAGTTCATTGACGGACCGGTGCAGTTCACGGCGAAACCGAGTTGTCCGCCTGCCGCCATCAGGCAAGAACTCAGTGTTCACCGCACCTGCTTACGCTGCGGATCTGTCGCAAGCTCCCCACCGCCGCAATGGCGACCGTCTCGCGGCGAAAGGAACTGAGAATCCCCTTGTCCAGATATCCCACTTCCCGTCGATCACTTCTCGCAGCCGCTGTTGCCGCTGTTCCCGCGCTCTCCATGCTGTCCGCGCGCGGCGCTATGGCCGCCGTCCCCCCGCCGCCCGCCGAGACCGGCTGGGTGAAGAGCATCCTGAGGCGGATGACGCTGGAAGAGAAGGTCGGCCAGCTGTTCACCACCCGTGTGTACGGCGAGACCGCGGACACCACCGACCCGGACGCGGTCCGCAGCAACCAGGCCTTCCTCGGGGTGGACAACGCGGCGCAGGCCATAGCCCGCTACCACCTCGGCGGCTTTGTGTACTTCGCCTATGCCGGAAACACCCGCGCGCCCGAGCAGGTCGCCGGGCTGTCCAATGGCATCCAGCGGGTGGCTCTCGACCAGCCGTCGGGAGTGCCACTGCTGCTGAGCATTGACCAGGAGCAGGGGGCGGTGGTGCGGCTGGGTCCGCCGGCCACCCAGTTCCCGGGCAACATGGCCCTCGCCGCCGGGCGTAGTGTCGCCGACACGGGCACCGCTGCCGCCATCACCGGGCAGGAGCTGCGGTCCGTCGGTGTCAACCAGAACCTGGCGCCGGTGGCCGACGTCAATGTCAACCCGGCCAACCCGGTGATCGGGGTGCGGTCCTTCGGCGAATCTCCCGAGATGGCCGCCGAGATGGTGGTCGCGCAGGTGCGCGCCTATCAGGACGCCGGTGTGGCCGCGACCCTCAAGCACTTCCCCGGCCACGGCGACACAGCGGTCGACAGCCACAGCGGACTCCCGGTCATCAGCCACTCCCGTGAGGAGCTGGACCAGATCGACCTGCCCCCGTTCCGGGCCGCCATTGCCGCAGGCGCCGATTCGATAATGACCGCCCACATCGTCGTGCCGGTGCTCGACCCGTCCGGCGATCCCGCCACCCTGTCCTACCCGATCCTCACCGGGCTGCTGCGCAAGGAGCTCGGTTACGACGGCGTCGTGGTGACCGACTCGCTCGGTATGGCCGGCGTGCGGCAGAGGTACGGCGACGAGCGGGTGCCGGTGCTCGCGCTCAAGGCGGGCGTCGACGTGCTCGTCAACCCGCCGGTGATGAAGGTCGCCTATGACGCGGTCCTGGCTGCGGTCCGAGGCGGTGAGCTCACCGAGCGCCGCATCGATGAGTCGGTGACCCGAATCCTGCGGCTGAAGTGGAACCGCGGAATCGTCCACTCGCCCTTCGTCGACACTGCGGACATCGCAGGCACGGTCGGCACCCCGGACCACCTCGCCGTCGCCCAGCGGATCACCGACCGCACCACGACGCTGCTGCGCGACGAGCCGGGCGCACTCCCGCTGGGGCCGACGGGCCGGGTGCTGGTCACCGGATGGGACGACCCGGCGGCGCCGATAACCACCGCTGCGCTGGGCCGGGCGCTCACCGAGCGGGGCCTGACGGTGGACGTCCTGAGCACCGGGGCGAAGCCGTCCCAGGCACGTATCGACGCCGCCGTCGCGGCCGCGCTGTCGCATGACACCACGGTGGTGCTCACCAACCGCGCATCCAGCGACACCGGTCAGCAGAAGCTGGTCAACGCGCTTCTGGCGTCCGGCGCGCGAGTTGTCACCGTGGCCGTGCGCGATCCGTACGACGTCATGCACTTCCCCGAGGCGCCCACCTACCTCACCACGTATGCGTTCAACGAGGTGGCGATGCGCTCCCTCGCCGGGGTGCTGACCGGAGCGATCCAGCCGGCCGGACGCCTTCCCGTGACCATCCCCGACCCCGCCGACCCGGGAACCCCCCTGTTCCCGTTCGGTGCCGGCCTCACCACCATGTGATCTGGAGAAGTCATGAAGCTCATTTCCCGACGTACCGCCCGCGGTAGCCGCGCCGCCGCTGCCGCGCTCGCCGTCGCCGCCGTGCTCGCCACCGCGGGGTCGGCGACGGCCGCGACGGCCAACATCCCTGGGTCAAAGGCCCCGGCGGTGCCGCTGCGGGTCGCGACCTACAACATCCACGCCGGTGCCGGCCAGGACAACGTCTTCGACCTGGACCGCACCGCGGACGCGATCCGCGACCTGAACGCTGACGTGATCGGCCTCCAGGAGGTCGATGTGCACTGGAGCTCCCGCAGCGACTTCATTGACGAGGCCGAGGCGCTGGCCGAGAAGCTGGACATGGAGGTCTTCTTCGCACCGATCTACGACAATGCCCCGGCCACCGAGGGTGGCGACCGGGCTCAGTACGGCACCGCCGTGCTGAGCCGCTACCCGGTGATCAAGGCCGAGAACCACGAGATCACCCGGCTCTCGACTCAGGTGCCCAACCCGGTGCCGGCCCCGGCGCCCGGCTTCGCCGAGGTGACGGTCAACGTCAAGGGCTCGCACGTGCACGTCTACTCCACGCACCTGGACTACCGGGCCAACCCGTCGGTCCGCAGCGCCCAGGTGGCGGACACGCTCAAGGTACTTGCCGAGGACTCCGGACCGAAGGTCCTGGTCGGTGACTTCAACGCCACGGCGAACGCCCCGGAGCTGGCGCCGCTGTTCAAGGAGATGAAGGACGCCGACCCGAACGGCGGCGGGACGTACCCGGCGGTCAACCCGACCAAGCGCATCGACTTTGTGACCGTCTCTCCCGACGTCACCGTGGTCGATGCCCAGGAGGCCGCGACGGACGCTTCGGACCACCGCCCCGTAGTCGCGGACCTGGAGCTCCACCAGCGCGGCGCCTGAACCGCACTCGGCCGAGTGCAGCAACCCCCGAAATCGGCTCCCTGATCCGGCCCGCCCCACCTACGGGCGGGCCGGATCGGGACGGATCGGGTCACCGGCTTGTATCCGAGTACGAAAGTGGCCGGCGCACCGCTCGCCGGATTGCCTGAGGTACTGCGCAGAAGGCCGGGATGGTCACGGCCAGGGCGAGGGCGCACCACAGGCACAGCGCGGTGTGAAACACCCGTAGCCAGGGATGAGACGCTACCCAGAGCGTGACCTATCGTGGGGCTCCCGCGGACGACTCGAGGACGGCGTGGCATGAAACCAGGAAGGCACGGGGCGGCTCTGCGCAGCGTCCGGGGCATCCTGGCCGTGATCCTGGTGGCAGTCGCAACGGTCTGCATCGCTGGTCACGCTGCGCGGGGCGGATCCGGCAACGAGATGGGCCCTCGTACGGTAAGCACCCTTCGGACGACAGCGGATCAGCGTCTGGATCCCATGGCAGCTTCTGATCGTTCCAAGTCCCCGTGCACCAAAAAGGCCGTGGTGGAATCGAGTGCGAAGCGCGCCGACCGCGGCGCGCACGCCGGTCCCGGCCAGTGGATGGCCGTCACCCGTGCCCTGTCCGTACCCGGGGCGGCGCTTCCCGCCCGTGCTTTCCCCTCGGGGCCTGCCCCGCCTCCACCTGCTGTCCTGTTCTGCGTTCTGCGGATTTAGGCCGACCCCCGTGTCGTGTCACTGAATCCTCAGAAACGGAGTACTCGTACATGTCTTCTTCCCCTCGCTCATTGAGCCGGGCGGTTTTGGCGCTGCGTGACTGGCAGCTTCGGCAGTGGGCTGTAGCCGGTGCCGGTGCGCTGCTGTCCGCACTGGCCGTCGGTGTGCCGACGGACGTGATTCCCAACCCGCTGTTCTCCCGGTCGGCTCCCGTGCAGTGGTGGAACTATCCGGCGCTTGCCGGCACGGGCGTTCTGGCCGGGCTGGTCCTGGGCACCTACGTGCGCCCTTCCTCCGCACCCGGGACACCGGACTCTCCTGACGGTGGACGTCTCGGGTGGCTGGGCGGATTCCTGTCGTTCCTGGCGGTCGGCTGTCCGGTCTGCAACAAGGCCGTTCTGTTGCTGCTCGGCACCTCCGGGGCGCTCAGCTACTGGGCGCCACTGCAACCGTTGATCGCCATCGCCTCCGTGGCGCTTCTCGCCGAAGCTGCCCTGCGCCGCCTGTCGGCCCAGTCGGCATGCCCCACGTCGGTCTCCCTCTGACGCCCGGCCCCCTTTCCTTCGCTCTTCCGTTCCTCCGTATCAGGAGAGGTACGTCATGACGTCCACCAGCACTCCGTCCGCACGCCGCCGCAACCACAAGCGGACCATCCTGGCTCCAGGCGTTGTTCCCGGCGGCACGGCCCACCGCATCGATCACACTCCGACAGCTCCAAGGACATCACGCCTCAACGGTCAGCAACGCCGGTGGACAGGAGTGCGCCCTTTCACCGGGGCGGCAGCAGCGGTGCCAGGAAGCGGCTCGGCTCACCGTGCCAGGTGATGGCGAGCGCGTCACGGGCGCGGGTGGCCGCGACGAAGAGCAACGAGCGCGCCCGGTGCAGTTCACGCTGGTGGCGGCTCGGGTCCGTGCGTTCCCACGCGTCCACGGAGGTGCGGGGTACGAGTCCCTCGGAGACCCCGGCGATGATCAGGCAGCGGTACTCCAGTCCCTTGAATCGGTACATGGTGCCTATGTGGACACCCTGGTCGTTCCGCGGTCCGTCCTGCGTGATCTCCGTCGGGGTGATGCCGCGTCGGGCGAGGCGGTCGGCGAGCTGGGTGACCATGTCGTTGGTGGGGACGCAGATCGCCGTGGACTCGCGGGGCACGTCGTGCCAGTCGCGCAGCTGCTCGACGACGTGGTCCATTTCCTCGTCCCAACTGCGTGCGCCCCGTAGGGACGGGCTCGAGCCGTGGAGGACGGAGCGGTATCCGGCGATCGTCTCGGCACTGCCGTCGAGGTCGTCGTAGTCCGCGTCGTCCAGGACCCGGATGGCGTCGCTCAGGATCTCCCGCGTGGTGCGGTAGCTGAGGGTCAATCGGGAGGACCGGCCGCGGATGTGGACGCCGAGGCTGCCGAGTGTGACCTGGTTGTCGTAGATCCGCTGGTGCGTGTCGCCGACGAGGAAGATGTCGTCGGGCTCGGCCGGCACCATGGCGCGCAGCATCTTCCAGTGGGCGGCGCTGAGATCCTGCGCCTCGTCGACCACGATGTGCCGGTAGCGGTAGCGCAGCCAGGCACCGGAGCCGGCTTCGACGTGGAGGTTGTCCAGGCCCCCCCGGTCGTCGCGTTCCTCGGATCGCCGGTCGATTCTGGCCTTGCGAGCGATCTCCAGCCGGGCCGCTCGCTCGGCGACCTGGCGGTGGGTCTCCAGCCCCTTGGTCTCCAGGCGCTGGGTGAAACGTTCGGCGAGCTGCCAGATGCCGGCTCGCTCGGCGCGTGTGACGCTGCGTCCTCGGCCCGCGCGCCGGGCGGCGAAGTAGTCGCTCCGGGAGGTCACGGCCTGGCCGAGGATGGCCTGGTTCCACTCGTCGCTGAGAAACTCGGCGCTCCAGCGGGTTTCCCCCGCCTCCACCAGCAGCTCCCGCCACTCGCGCAAGGCTGCCGTGTCGTCGATCCGCCGCTTGGCGCTGCCCGGGTCGGCCTCGCTGACGAGGCGGGTGGCGAGCTGGTCGACGTGGGCGATGTCGACCCGGGCCAGCACGTCGGGGCCGCCGAGCGAGAGGAGCCGGGCCCGCAGGTCGGCGGCGAGGTTCTTGTTGAACGTGGTGAGCAGGACGGGCTTGTTGCGACCGGGCGGGAGCGCCCGCACCAGATGGCACACACGGTGGAGGGCGACGATCGTCTTGCCCGTCCCCGGCCCGCCGCCGACCCGGGCCGGGCCCGAGTAGCGCCGGTGGACCAGCTTCTTTTGGGTGGGGTGGAGGAAGATCTTCCACCGCCCGAAGTCGCCCTCCTCCAGGATGCTCTGCAGGAACTCGTCATCGGTGATCACCACGGTCTGGGAACGGTCGACGGCCGCCTGCCAGTCGTCGGTGTCGAGGTTCCGCTCGGGTTCGCTCACGGCGACGGGCGCGGTGACCTGGTCCATGACCGCTTCGTAGGGAACCCCGTCGCGCAGCCGCAGGAGGACTTCACCGGTGTGGCGGGGCGCGTACTCGGCAAGACCGAGCAGCTCGTCGTCCGTGGTGAGTTTCCGGACGATCGGGATGAGTGGCTCGGCGACACCGAGGGCCGCGAGCTGTTCGTCGGTGTACGCGGCGAACAGGCGCTCTTCCACCGGCCTGTGGGGGGCGGGTTCCGGAGCGGGGGTTGCGGGCGGCGCGGGTTCGCGGCGCTGCACGTGCTCCTCGACGACCTGGAGGTCCACGTATTCGATGGCGCCGGTGATGTGGTTGATGCCGTAGTTGAGCCGGTCCAGGTTCTTGTGGACGTGGCCGCGGTGCTTGACCGAGACGAGAAGCCAGTCGTCACCGCCCAGCCGGATCATCAGGGCCCGCCACTCGCGGTTGACGCGCGCCGACCAGAGCCGGTCGTGGCCTTCCAGTTGCTTGAGGTCGAAGCCGCCGGCGTCCGGGTTGCGGCGGAAGTCGTGCTGGAACTTGTAGAACGCGCCGAGGACGGCGCGGTCCAGTTTGACGATTTCCTTGTCGGCCTTGTCCAGCAGGCGCAGGGTCACGCCGGTCCTGGGCGCGCCGGTGACCGTCATCGCTCGTTCTCCTCGTGTTCGTTCGTGGCCGGACCGGCAACTCCGCGCACCAGCCCGGCGAGTTCGCCGGCGTCCCATTCCGTCGCGGTGCGGACCTGCCAGCCCGCGTCCCGGTAGGCCCGGTCGCGTTGTTCGGCGTCGATGTCCCAGTTGCTGCCCGGGTCCGGCCGGTGCGCAAGGACGACACCGATCCGCCGGGCAGGCCAGGCGAGTTCGGCGGGCCAGGCGGCTGCTCCGAGTTCGTAGCCGGCCTCGGGCGCGGGCAGGCCGAGGCCGGCGAGAACGCGGGCGAGGCCGGGGAGACCGGGGTCGTCGATGAGGAACTCGATGACCTCGTCCCAGGCGGGGTCGCGGAGGGCCGCGGGGGCCTCCTCGGCGGTCTGCCCGACCGCCTCGGGTGCGTGTGCCCGCCGCTGGGAGGTGAGCCACCCGGCGCCGCCGGTGACCGCCAGTCCGGCCGGGGGTCGAATCCCGGCAGCATGGCGGCTGTGAGCTGGACCCCGTCTCCCTCGCCCGCGTCGAGGAACTGGAGCAGGTTGCTCCAGTAGAGCCAGGCTGGCCGACTACCCCGTACCGGTCATGGACAACGCCGTGGCGACCCTCGGCGGCAAGGTCTACTCGTTCGGCGGAACCGATGGCGGAAGCACTTACAACAAGGCCTACGTCTACGATCCAGGTGCCCAGACGTGGAGTGCCCTGCCGAACCTGAAGGTCGCCCGTTCGGCGCCGCAGGCGGTCGCCTACGGTGGCAAGCTCTACGTCTTCGGCGGCTGGGACACGAACGGGTGGCCGGTGGACAAGACCGAGATCTACGACCCGGCGACCGGTGCCTGGTCCACCGGCGCCGACCTCCCGAAACCGTACGCCGGCGCCGCCGCGACCGCGCTGGGCGGCAAGATCCACTTTGTCGGCGGCTGCACGTATGACACCTGTGGCACGACGGACGTGCAGGTGTACGACCCGGTGTCGGACTCCTGGAGTTCCGGCACGCCCTACCCGCAGTCGATCTCCTGGCTCGGCTGCGGCGCCATTGCGAACAAGCTGTACTGCGCGGGCGGGGCGACGACCAGTGGCACCACCAAGCACGCCTACAGCTACGACCCGGCATCCGCCAAATGGACTCCCATCGCTGACCTCCCGATCGACCAGTGGGGGATGGGCTACTCGGCGGCAGACGGCAAGCTCCTCGTGTCCGGCGGCGTGACCGACGGCTCCACCACGATCACCAACCAGGGCTTCGCCTACGACCCGGGTGCCAATACCTGGACCGCGCTGCCCAACTCCAACAACACCGTCTACCGCGGCGGCTCCGCCTGCGGCTTCTACAAGATCGGAGGTTCCCCCGCAGGGTGGAGCGCAGCCAGGAATTCCGAGCTGCTGCCCGGCTATGACCAGTGCGTCGCAATTCCCTGGCTCGCACTGGACAAGACCGAGGTGACGCTCCAGCCCGGCCAGAGCGTTGACGTCAACGTGAGCTTCAACGCGAACGTCGCCGAGATCAGCCAGCCGGGCACGTTCACCGCGCAGCTCGTGATCAGCGCGAAGACCCCGTACCGGATCGAGCCGGTGCCGGCGACGCTCGTGGTGAACCCGCCCAAGACCTGGGGAAAGATCACCGGAACGGTCACCGGGATCGGCTGCACCGACACGTCGACGCCACTGAGGGGAGCGACCGTGCAGATCACCTCGAAGACGGCGAGCTACACCCTGAAGACCGACGAGAACGGTAAGTACGTGCTCTGGCTCGACACCAAGAACAACCCGCTCACGGTGATCGCGGCCAAGGACGGCTGGGCGTCGCAGACCCAATCGGTCAGGATCTCGGCGGGTGAGGCGACCACGGTCGACTTCTCGCTCAAACCCGACCGCGCCTGCACCTGATCTGACGCTCCGTTTGGGCCGGGACCGGCCCGGCCCACACGGACATGTCGCGGCATAGCGAGGCTGCCGGAACTGGCTGCAGGTCGAGACGCTCTGGTCTCCGCTCCTCACCAAGCTGCTTTGCCCGTACCTCGTTGACCAGACCGCAACACAGAGAAGAGGGACGTCGACCAGGTCGACGTCCCTCGCGGTCTCTCCTGCTAACGACGGAGCGGTCCCGGGACCGAAGCGGTTCCGGGGCCGGGGCGTCAGCGGGATAAGTGGACAGGTGCCGTAATGGACTGGGCGGGCGTCGGACGCGATCCGGACCCCGGACTCGCGCCGCCTCCGCCCGTGCTCAGCACAGCCAGGACGATGAACAGGATCAGCAGACCGCCCCCTCCCCCGGCGGCGGCAACCACCACCCCCGAGGGCAACCGCCGGTCGTGCGCACGGACGTACGCACCGTTGCGGTGGTGGCCCCGCACCCGCGTCGTCGGGCCGGTCTGACCGGACAGAGTCGGGGGTGAGACCGCTGCCGGGCGGGAATGGGCGGCGGGGCGCACGGCAGTGCGCGGCCGGGTACGGCGGTGATGCGGGCGAACGTAGGAGCCGTCACGGCGGTAATGGCCACGGACGTATGTCATCAGGGATCCTTCGATCAGTCAGAGAGGTGGCCGGAGTCTCGGCGTACCATCGATCGGTGGGCAAGGCACAATGTGCACATCAACGAGGACGGTGGGGCGGTCAGCTCCGTGCCATCCGGAGCGGCGGCCGGCACGGCAAAGATCGAGCCACCGACCCAGGACGAGGTCGACACGGCTGCCGCCGAGGTGGGCCGGATCCTCTCGGCGGCGGACGAGATCGACAGGATCGCCGCACGTGCCCTGCGTAAGCACGCGGCGGGGAAATACAACTTCAGCGAGGCCGGCTACAAGGGCCTGGAGGACGCGGACCGCAAGCAGGGCATCGAGGACGCGGATGCGATGCTGAAGCTCGCGGCCAAGGCCGACGGGATGACCGACGCGCAGCTGAAGCACTTCAACGAGGTCGCCAAGTACCAACGGGACAATCCGGCTTTCGCCGAACGCTTCGCGACGAAGTTGGGGCCGGAGGGCACGCTCCAGTTCTGGCGCAGCCTTGCCGATCCCGGCCACGGTGACGCCCCAACCGGCGACCGCGCGAAGATCCTTTCCACGGTGCAGGACAATCTCGGCCTGACGCTGGCCACCGCGTCACGTGTCGACTCGCCTGCCATGCAGGAGTGGAAGGACGGGGTCATCGCCGCGGGCGATGACCGGATCAAGCATCCGGGCGGTAGTGGCGATCTCGTTGATCGAGACGGCTTGTTCGGGAAGGACACCCATCGTCTCCGTGATTTCGGCGAGACGGGCAGCATGCAGTTCATGCGGGCCCTGGGAGCCGACGAGGATTCGCACGCGACCCTCTCCGTGGCCCAACAGGTCTATGGGTCGAGCCTCATGACGGCTCAAGGCGACGACAGCGACTCCGCCGTCGCGGCCGGCCTGCACAGCGTCAAGATGCACGGCATGCTGGACGAATCCCGTATCGAGGCCATAGGCAAGGAATTCGGGGACGACAAGACCGAACGCACGGAGTACATCGCGCGGCGCCCCCAGAAGGTCGACCGGGACAGCGCCGAGAACTGTCCCTGGTCTTCAACTTGTCCCACACCACCGCGAGCCGCTATGCGGCCATCGCCCAGCTTGCTGGACGACCAGGTCGAGCGGGGCGCCGGAAACGAATGAGTATTCTGCCCATCAGGCGCTCGGGGGCGGTCAGTTGCCATCGATCGGACTCACAGCTGCGGTGGGACCGGTCGGCCGAGAAACGCGGCAAGCCGAACGATGGCCGGAGCGGTCTCCTCGACGGGTTGCGGCTCGGCGAATCGTCCCGTTCGGGACTGAGCGGAGAACTGGACCTGAACGAACGCCAGGCTCTGCTCGGCAAGGTCTTCGGGCAGCAGGGCAGGGATTCCGGTGGCCTGGGCGAGGTCCCATCCGTGAGCGAGCAGGTCGTACAGGCGGATCTGCAAACGCTCGGCGCCCGTGGCGCTCCCCAAGGGTCCGCGATAACTCCGCTCAAGCACCCCGGGACGGGAGAAAGCGGCCAGCAGTGAAGCACTGGAGGACCGGTAGGCTCCGACCGGGTCGTCACCGAGGGGGTCTGCTCCGCGCTCGGGCATCGGACCACCCTCGATCATGGCTGTGAACACCAGGTCCATGCCGACCAGGTGGCTGACCACCTCGCGCACGTTCCATTCCGTGCACGGCGTCGGCGCCTTCCACTGCTCGGGGCGGACCTGAACGATCAGGTCACCGACGACTTCGCACGCGCGTGCGAGATCTTCAACAGAAACGGTAGTCATCCGGGGAGACTACGGTGTCATCTGCCAGGCTGCCCACGAGTTTCGCGTCGGTGAGGAAGCCCTGTCGAACCGAGATACCGCGCGATCGCTCAGCGTCGATGATTGGCACCTTCCGCAGGTGCTGCATCCGCCCACCAAAAACAGCGACGCCGAACCCACCGCACTTCCGAGCATGCCTGCCGAAGACCCCGTGGGTTCCCGGTGAAAGTCCCTCAGTCACGCTGAACCTGCGGCGGACGTGCCGTTAACGAGCGACCGCGGCGGGCTCCGGCTGGGGTCCGGGTTCTGAGGGGTGGGGGTGGCGAGCTGGAGGCTGCTGCCCGCGGACACCGAGCCGAGCGTGAACCAGGCGGCAACATCCGCGGGCGACGGTACGGGGATGCCGCAGATCGGTTCCTCAGCGGTCATCATCGCGCTGGGCTCTCGCGCTGTTCGAGCACCGCTCGTACCGTGCGGTGTGGTCCAAACTGACCGCCGCCCTGACCCCGCTGGCCCTGGTGCGTCCCGCGGTCTCCTCGCTGACGCGGGCCAGGCGCAGGGTGGGGGCCGCACCTCTGCGGCGTCTGTTCGAGACGCTTGCCGGGCCCGTCGCCCGCCCCGGGCAGGCCGGGTCCTTCTACCGGGGCCTGCGCACGGTGGCCGTCGACGGGACCCTGCTGCACACCCCCGACGACGAGACGCTCACCTGGCGCTACCCCAAACAGGCCGGGGAGGGTCTGGAATTCGGCTATCCGCTCCTGCGGCTGCTGACCCTGGTCGAGTGCGGCACCCGCGCCCTCATCGCCGCCGCCTTCGGGCCGGAGTCCGAGGGTGAACTCCCCTATGCCAAGCGGCTTCTGGCCGCCCTGGACCAGACGATGCTCCTGCTGGCCGACGCGGCCTTCGACGGCAACGAGTTCCTTGATGCCGTCCATCAGAGCGGGGCGCGGTTCCTGGTGCGCTCCGGGGCCCGCCGTGTCCCCACCCCCGCCTGCCGCGCGGAGTCCCTCATGGGTGAGGGCGTAGTAGGTGCGGCGGCGGCCAGGGCCGCGGTTGGCCGGGGCCCGGCCGAACTAAGGGTACGCCCATGGCACAAGGGATGCCTTGTGCCATGGGCTCGGTCAGGAAGTGGTCGGTGCGAGGGTCAGTGCACGGCGTAGGCCCTGATAAGGGTCTGCTCGACCTTGCTGCCGTTGGTGTCGTGCGCCTTGACGCGCAGCGACACGTAGCCCGATGCAGGGTTGCTCAGGGACACCTTGTAGTGGCCGTCGCTCTTGGTCTTCACCGTCGCGGGGCTCCAGGTGGCGCCGTCGTCGGTGGACATCTCCACCTCGACGCCGTCAACGTCCGGGGTGGCACCGGTCTGGAGCGCGAACGCCAGGTCGAAGTCGTAGGTGTTGCCGCCCTGGGTGGTGTTCTGCGCGTCCAGGTCCAGGCCGTACTTCGGCCAGAGCAGCGCCAGGTTCTCCTTCTCGCTCCCCGGCCGGGTGGACTTGAACGTCCACGCGGTGCTGGTCTTGGTGGACAGCGGGAACCACGCCGGGCGGTCCGTGTCCATGGTGATCCGGTAGGTCGCCGGGTCGGGGCTGACCGGCACCGTGGTCATGATGAATTGGTTCTGCTCCCTGAGCAGCTTCCCGTCCTGGTACAGCCGCACCGTGGACTTGTCGGCGTCCTCGTCGAACCAGAGGTGGTGCCCCGGCTGGCTGTCGCCCATCCCCTGCATGCTCAGGGTGACCGTGTCACCCTGACGGAACGCCTGGGTGGTATCCGGTCCGGCCGGGCCGTTCACCGCGCCCAACCAGGTCTCTTCGTGCTGCTCGCCCGGCAGGTAGTTGCGCAGTGTGTCCCTCACGCTGCGGGTGGTGGTGGCGGTGAGGGACGGATAGACCGTGTGGAGCCACTGCATGTCCTTCATCGTCGGCCACTTGCTGCCGGTGGAGTACCACTCCTCCCGGTCCACCGGCGCGTCGAAGAAGTCCAACCACTGGGTGATCAAGGTCTCTCCCGGGCGGACCGGCGAGTCGGTCTCGCCGAAGTAGCTGCCCTTGGCGCCGCGGTAGCGGGACGTCACCACGGCCGAGTTCTCCGCGGTGACCGCGTCGACGGGGTCGGCCGGAATTCCACCGGGAACCATCATCGCAATGTTGTACACGTAGGGGTGCTTGTCGATGCCCTGCAGGTTGATCTGCGTGGGGCCGTCGGCAATCCGGTCGAAGAGCACCACACCTTGGTCCTGGGTGAGGCTCCAGGCGGGGATGGCAGTGCGGGCGGCGCGCGGCACGGTGGTGGAGAAGGGGCCGGGCCGGTCGTTGACGAGGATCACTGCCTTCGCGCCGGCATCGGCCACCGCGGCGATCAGCTCGGCAGACTTCGTGTAGCTGAACGGGATACTCTCGCGGGTGACGACCGCGAGCTTGCCCTTGAGGTCCTTGCCGGCCAGGTCCTCCGGCCGTGCCATGCCGGCGTCGACGGCCTGGAGCGTGCTGGGGCCGTACAGCCGGGCCGCGTACATCACCGGCTCAAGCGGGAGTGCCGCTTTCTGTCCGGCAATGGACGCCCGGATCACCGGCGAGTACCTGCGCTGCTGGAAGTTGAACTCGAACGTGCCGAGTGTCACCGGCTCGGTGGGTACCACGTAGGCGTGGTCCCGCAGCGGGTCCGGCGTGACGATCATGAAGTCGATCCCCCTCTTTCCGGGGAGCTGCTGGCGGTACCCGAGCTTGTAGCCGTGCGGCTCGGACTCCTTGGGGGTCGCGACCTTGACCTCCTTCCCCAGCCGGGCATCCAGCGTGATCGTCCGATCCGCCTTCAGGTCCACCACGGGCTCACCGGCGAGGGTGGACGTGACCTGGGAGTAGGAAGTTTCCCTCACGAGACCCATGACGGAATAGCGCCCCACCGGCAGTGCGACAGTCTTGGTTCCGTCCTGGACGAAGACCTGGCGGACAACCCCGTTGTCCAAGTCGAACACCGCAAGCTCGCCGGGCGCCGGGTTTCCGTTCCGGTCGATTGTGTTGACGGTGAGGTCGACGGTGGGCACGTCCTTCGTCGCGCCGACGGTGGTGTGGATCGCGGTGCCGTCGGCCGCGGTGGCGGTGATGGTCCCGGTGTAGTCGCCCACGGCGCCGAGCTCGGGGTGGTAGGTCACCGTCACGCCGGCGGTGGAGTTCGCCGGGACCGTCACACTGTCGGCGCTGAGCGTGAACATGCCGTTCGGCGGGGGCGCGGTCTCCCCGAGGCTGAACAGGCGGAGCGACAGCGTCTTGTCCGTGGAGGAGGTGTTGACGTAGGTGACCGTCTTGGTGACCGGCGCGCTCTCGGACGACTTCTTGCCCATGCTGACGACGGCGGGGCTGGAGTAGACCGTGGCGCCGATCGCCTGGGACACGTCGACTCGGCCACCGCCCTGCTGGTAGGCGGTGGCAGCGCCCTGCTTGGCGGTGCTGACCAGCACCTGCTTGAGTCGGTCGGCACTCCAGTCCGGGTGGCGCTGGGCGAGGATCGCCGCGGCGCCGGACACATGCGGGGTGGCCATCGAGGTGCCGTTGGCCGAGGTGTAGTTGGCGTCGACGGGGGTGCCCATCGTGGTGCCGGCGGCGCGGGCGGCGACGATGCCCACGCCCGGTGCGGTGATCTCCGGCTTGACCGCGAAGGTTTCCTTGACCGGGCCTCGGCTGGAGAAGCCCGCGAGCTGATCCTGCTTGTTCACCGCGCCGACGGTCAGCGCGTCCTGGGCGGCACCCGGCGAGCCCACGGTCCCCTTGCCCGGGCCCGTGTTGCCGGCCGCGATGACGAACAGCGCGCCGGAGGACTTGGTGAGCTCGTTGACGGCCTGGCTCAGCGGGTCGGTGCCATCACTGCCGGCCGCCGAACCCAGGCTCATGCTGACGACATCCGCACCCTGGGCAACCGCCCACTCCATGCCGGCGATCACCCCCGACTCGGGTCCCGAACCGGCCGTGTTGAGGACCTTGCCGATGTACAAGTCGGCGCCCGGCGCCACACCCTTGTACTTGCCGCCCGACGCGGCACCCGAGCCGGCGATGGTCGAGGCGACATGCGTGCCGTGACCGTGGTGGTCGACCGCGTCGGGGTCGTCGGTGAAGTTCTGGGTCTGCTTCACCCGCCCTGCCAAATCAGGGTGGTTGGGGTCGATACCGGTGTCGAGGATGGCCACCTTGGTGCCCGTGCCGTCGTAGCCGGCCGCCCAGGCTTCCGGCGCGCCGATCTGCGGCACGCTCTGGTCCAGCGTCACATGCACCGGCTTGTCGAGCCAGAGCTTCCTGATGCCATCGGCCAGCTTCGGTGCCTTCGTCGCGGCGGCGCTGTCGTCGTCGACCGCCTCCCAGAACGTCGATGCCTTCTTCTTGGTCGCGTGCAGCGCCACCGCGTTGGCGCTGGGCAGCTCGTTGTCCTTCACCGAACCGGCCGGCGCGGCCTGCTTGAGTGCCTTGCCGGCCTTGCCCGGCGCGCCCGCGTAGGTCGCGAGCAGCGGCACGGCGGGGCGGTGCGCGTCGTCGTAGCCGTACTCGGCCAGCTTGGTGACGTTGAACAGCTCGCGGTCGAGCTCGTTCGCGGCAAGGTACGGCTGCGCCTTGTCCGGGATGACATAGATCTCTTCGCCCACCTTCATGGTGGAGAACGCCGCCGGGGCACCGTCGGCCGAGGGCTCGACCGTCGCCGCCTGGAAACCGTTTTCGTGACGCTCCAGCGTCACCACCTCGCCCGTGACGAGGGTGAGCTTGTGGGTGGCGACAACGGGGCCGTTCTGTTGCGGCTGGGCGGCCTCGGGTGACGGCGTCGCTGCAGCGGCGATGGGGAGGACGCCGAGCGTGCCGGCCACACAGGCCGCGGTGAGCAACCCGAGGGCCGTCCGCACTGGACGGTGCGTCAGCCGGTAGGCTATGGAGGTGGTTGAGCGGGCCGGCAATCCGGTCGACCCAGCCGGTTGTGTCTGTCTCATTGAGGCGATGACCTTCTCTGAGGGGGACAAAGGCGCGCGAAAGCCACGCGGTCGCGGGAATTCGGCGCTGCATCGGATCACTGCGTTGGATGTGATGTGTGGTTGTGCTGCTTTCAAGTGCGAGCGGTGCAGCAGCACAGGGACGGCGGGCCGCGCGCCGTGCTGATGCGGCGGCCATGCGCCGCCGGTATGTCAGCCACGTGAACCTCGTTGCGCTGTGGGGTCCGGAAACCCGGGCCGGTCGGACGGGTCGGGCAGATCTGCCGGATTCGGTCGTGCGGCCGACACCGTGGGGTCGGGCAGCGGTTCGCCGATCAGGCCACGGTCCAGTGCCGCGACCACGGCGCCGGTGCGGCTGTCCACTCCGAGCTTGCCGAAGACATGAACCAGATGGGTTTTCACCGTTGCCTCGCTGATACACAGCGCGCGTGAGACCTGACGGTTCGACAGTCCCTGGGCGAGGTGGTGGAGAATCTCCACCTCGCGCGGGGTCAGCGTGGGCCGCGACGCCCGCTTACGGGCGCCGGGCAGCCGAGTGGCGACGGGGGAGCCAACACCGTCTCGCCGATCGCGACGGCGTGCACCGCGGAGATCAGTTCCTCGACCGGCGCGTCCTTGAGCAGGTATCCGGTCGCACCTGCCTCGACGGCGGCGAGGATCTCGGCATCGCTCCTGTAGGCGGTGAGGATCAGCACCCTCGGCGGATGCGGCAGGGCCCTGATCCGGCGGGTGGCCTCGACACCGTCCATACGCTTGCCGCCGCCTTCTTTGCTGCCGGCCTCCTCGGTGGCGGCGCCTGACACCTCGCCAGTACAGGCGCCCATGCGCAGGTCCATGAGAACCACGTCGCCCCCGCTCGGCTCGGCGACCGAACGCACTGCCTCGGCACCGTCCGCCGCCTCACCGACCACCGCAACACCGAGCGCATCCTCGAGCAGCGCGCGCAGGCCACAGCGCACCACCGGGTGGTGGTCGTCCACGCGCACCCGTGGCACGGAGAGCGGTTCGTCCGGGATCTGCGACTCGTGCATGCTGGTCAGCCGATACAGAACGACGACTTCAGCGTGAAGTCGACCGTCGTCGCGGGACCGGCTTTGATCCTGACCTCCTTGGACGCCGACATGTAGTCCTTGTCAGCGGCGATCAGGGTGAGCGGGTTGTACTTCTTGTCGATCCAGTAGGCAAAACGACCGTCCTTGTCGGTGAGCAGCCTGCGGCTGACGCCAGCGGCTTCGATCTGCACCGACGCGCCGCCGAGCGGCGCGGACACTCCCTTGCAGTCCACCCCGCTCACCGTGCCGGTCACCTTGCCCCAGGTCTTGGGGGGCGTGACGTGCATGGCGACGGCGACCGGTGCGGTCCGGTACGGCGTGTCCGAGTCCACCATGATGTCGGCGAAAAGGTCACCGGGCTGCGTGACCGACATGGTCCCTGCATCCAGCGTGACCGTCACCGTCGCAGACTCGCCCGGCGGCACGGTGAGCCGCCGCGCGTCGAGCGACAGCCATGACGCATCGCCCTCGTCACACACGTCGTATCCGGGCAGGATCTGCGTGAACCAGCCGGGCCCTTCATCACCGCCTCCGACGTGATAGAAGCCGCAGGCGCCGCCGCCTCGGTAAGTCGCCTGGATTGCGAAATTCCCCAGCTGGTACCAGGTGTCCCCCGCCGCGTCGTAGGCCCAGCTGTCCATGTAGACCCCGGTGTTGCCGAAGCCCGCACCGCCGGACACGATCAGCTTGCCGTTGGCCGCGCTGTAGGCAGCCGCCCACACCGGATGGGGCATGTCCGCTACCCGGGTCCAGGCGTTGGTCGCGGGATCGTAGACGAAGGTCTTATTGCTGGCCGCTTTGTCCGTCGTGCCGCCCGCGCAGTACATCTTGCCCGCGTTGGCACCGCAGGACAGCCATGACGTCAGCTCGGGATAGTCCGCGGCCTGCTGCCACCTGTCCGTGCTGGCGGTGTACACCCCAGACGTCGGTGCTGCCGCAGGTCTTGGTGCAACCGCCGATGGCATACAGCTTGCCGTCGAGCGTCGCCACCCCGGAGGCGGCGTAGCTGACCGGGGCGGGCGATCCGGTGCTCCACGTGTTGGTGCTCGGGTCGTAGATGTCCATACCTGGCGTGATGGAACCGTCCCCCTTGGCCGACCAGCCGCCGGTGATGTACAGCTTGTTGCCGACGAAAGCGCCGTTGGCCTTCTCCCGCATCGTGGGCTGGTCGGCGATCGGCTTCCAGCCCCCGCTGCGCGGATCGAGCACCCATCCCTTGTTGGTGTAGTAGATGGGCGGGACATAGTCATACGCGACGCCGCCGACCGAGTACACCTTGCCGTCGTGGGAAGCAACCACGTTGTCGGCCACGGAGGTCGGAAGGCCCGGCCCGTTGACCCATCCGCCGTCGGCGGCCAACGCCTGCCCGGACGACGCATCCGGCGCCCGGCTCTCCGCCGGCTTGGTACCTGCGAGGGCATGCCGCGAGGTAACCGCGGAGCTCATCTTTGGGGTGGCGCTGGGGGTGGTGAGGATGGTTCGTCCACCGGCCGACTCGTTGAGCGTCACGTTCGCCGGAGCAGTGCCGGTGTTCTTGACCGTGACGGTGGCCGTGGAGCGATCGCCCATGGCAACGGTCTTCTCGACGCTGCCGGTGACCTCCAGCCGCCCGGCGGGCAGCGGCAGGTCAACCTTGGTCACTGCGTCACCGACGACGGTCTCGGTCTTGGTGAGGGTCTTGTAGCGGGCCTTGCCAGCGGTGAAGGACTGCTCCCCGGTCGGGGCAAGCAGCGTGTAGAAGCCGTCGCCGAGGGCGTCGTCGTCGGGGGTGGCCCCAGTGCCCGCCGCCGGCGCTCCGCCCCTGCTGACGGGGACGGAGTTGAGGCCGGCACCGGTGTTGGCGTCGGTGACCTGGCCGATCACCAGGCCGCCCGGCTGCGGTGCGCACAAGCGCTGGCCGAGGTTGACGTTGTCGACCTGCCAGACGTTGCCGCCGGCGCCGGTGTAGTGGAACCGGAGCATGACCTGTGAACGTCCGGCGGCCTGCGGCACCTGGATGGTCTGTACCGAGCCGGAGACGCTGGACGCGTTCTTCTCCCAGACCGTCTGCCAGCTCTGGCCGTTGTCGACGGACAGGTCGACCATCACGTGCGCGGTGATCGGCTTGAAGTAGCCGATGTGATACGTGTTGAACTGCACGATCGGCGTCTTGGCACCACTGAGGTCGACCACCGGGGTGGTGAGGGTGGTGTCCTGAGTGTGGGCCGGGTCGAAGTTCTTGCTGTCCACGGTGGCGAACAGGCCCGTGCCCTTGGTCCGGTTCAGGGTGCCCGATTTGTCGAACCGCCAGACCTCGCCATTGCCGGCCGCGTCGGTCACGGTCCACCCGTCCGGAATGGTGGGCGCGTCGAAGGACTGGGTCAGACCGTCGAAGCGCACCGCGTATCCGGGGGCGGTGCAGGCGGCGGCATCGACCGGCGCGGCAACGTCGAGCGCGATGTCCGCGCCGCCGGCCGCCACCTCACGGGTGAGGGTCGGGTATCCCGGCAAGTCGGGGTCGAATGTCAACTGGTAGGTCCGGTCGGCGGGGACCAGCAGGTCGTACTTACCGGTGTACGGGTCGGTGAAGTGCGCACTCGGGTCGCCGGGCACCGTGATCCTGCTGTAGAGCGGCCAGCCGTGCCCCGAGCCGTCGGTGACCTTGCCGGTGACGTGGACGCGCGGTAGAGCGGTCAGCGCCTTGTCGAGGGTCGCGAACCCGAACCGGCCCTCAGGGACGGTGACCGCGGCGGTCGCCTCGGCATAGCCGAAGGCGTTGAGGGTGACCTGGTGCTCCCCCGCCGGGACGATCAGTTTGTAACGGCCCTCGGCGTCGGTGTCGGTGTTCAGCTCGCCGGCCGAGACGGTCGCGCCCTGGATCGGCTTGCCGGTGGATGCGTCGGTGACCGTGCCCGTGACGCCGGCCGGCACGCTCTTCACGAGGGCGAGGACGTCCAGCCGGCCCTCGCCGAAGACATTGTTGTCGTCGTCCGTGCCGCCGCACTGGTTGTTCGGGGTGTCGATGGCTGAGCCGTCGAGGAGCGCCTCGGTCGTCGCCACGTCACCGACCAGTGCCGGGGCCGCGGACCACAACAGGGCGACCGCGCCGGCGAGGTGCGGGGCGGCCATCGACGTGCCGCTCTTGGTGCCGTAGCCGCTGCCCGGCACGCTGGAACGCACGTTGAGACCGGGGGCCGAGATGTTCGGCTTGATCTCGCCGTCCTGGCCGGCGCCGCGGCCGGAGAAGTACGCGATGGTGTTGGTGCTGTCGTAGGCGCCGACCGAGTAGTTGATGATCCGGCTGCCCGGTGACCCGCTGGTGTTGCAGCCGCCAAGGCCGCTGTTGCCGTTCGCCCAGGACACGAAGATCCCCGATGCCGCCCAGGCGGCGCTCATGTCCTCCATGAACGGGTCGTTCGACGGCTGGCTGGAGCCCCAGGAGTTGTTGATGACGTTGGGCCGCTTGCTGGCATCCGGGTTCTGGCCGTGCAGGTCCGTCGGCTCCAGCATCCACTGGCCAGACTCGACCAGTGTGGTGTCGCTGGCGCAGCAACCGTTCGCGGCGATCCAGCGGACCCCCGGGGCGACCCCGATATGGTTGGACCCGCCGTCGTCGCCGGCCATGGTGCCCATCGTGTGGGTGCCGTGTCCGTTCTCGTCACACGGCGATCCGAGGCAGGCACCCGTGGCGTCGAACCAGTTGTAGTTGTGATCGAACGTCCCGTCGCCCTTGTTGCCGCGGTACTGCTTCACGAGCGCCGGGTGGTCGTACTGGACACCGCTGTCGATGTTCGCGACCGTGATACCGGCGCCCGTCACGCCGTACTGCGCCCACACGTCGTCAGCGTTGATGTTGGCGATGCCCCACTCGACCGAGTTCACCTCGGCGACTGCCGTGCCCTTCACGGGCTCGGGCACCGCGTAGGTCTGGGTCGGCCAGAGCGACTTCACCTCGGGCTCCACGGCCAGCTGTTCGGCCATCTTCAGCGAGCCGCCACTCACGTGAATCGCGTTGGTGGCCCAGAACGCCTTGTACTCGACATGCGCACGATCCAGCTCCGAGCGGACGTCGGCCTGGCTGACCCGGGCGGTCTTGCGCAGTGCCTTCGCCACCGTCGCGCCGCGCTTGTTCCAGTCCACGATCCGGCCGGCCTCGGACAGATCGGCCGCGGCGCCGAAGCGAACCCAGAAGTCTGCCTTGCCCTTGGTCTTCAGCTTGTCGAGCAGGGCAGGGCGGAATTTGCCGTGCCCGTTCGGCTTCGAGTTGGCGGCGGCCTGGGCCGCGGGACTACTCAGCGCGAGGGCGGAAGCAATCAGCGTGATCAACGCCAGGCAGCCGACGAGCCTGTCGACCAACCGACGTGGTCTGGTCCGGCCACGATGGGGCATGGGGAAACTCATGTCAGCTCCGAGTTGAGAGGTGGCCCTTCCGGATGCAGAACACCGACGCGACGGCATCGGACGCGACGGCATCGAGGGCGTGCCCACGCTCCGCGCACCACAGGCGCACGGCCGCATGGACGGCCGACTCCGTGGAGAGCAGCTCCAGCACGGCCCCCGTGGGCAGCTCCTCAATTCGGCGAGCGAGCAGCGACTCCACCCGCTCCCAGGGTTCGCCACCGGCATCGACGACCGTGACCGGGTGCGGCGGGTGGTCGGCTGACGGTCCGGGGACGTGCATGGCGCTCCTCGCTGTCGCATCGGTGATCCGGCCCAGACCGTAGGGCAGTGCGCTTACCGAGCGATTAACGGGCCGATTACCGGGTCCTGATGGGTCGAAGCGGTCGGCGGCGTCCCGCGACGGCTGGCGCCGGACAGCCTGCGCACGCGGGTCGACAAGCCGGACCTCAACACTCCGAAGACGGAGGCAGCCCGCAGGCTGCCGAGATGGACCTCGCTGTGCCCGCGATCGTCACAGCCGGCCGTCGGCCGCCCGTGCCTGGTCGAGCTCGCGCGTGATGCGGTCGACCGATTCGAGCGCCTGGATGTCGCCACTACGCAGGGCAAAACTCTCGCTCTCGCGAAGAGCCGACTCTGCCGCATCCAGGTCCGCGCGCTTGAGGGCGACCCTTGCGAGGTGGACCAGGCAATACACCAGGCACCACGGGTTGCCGAAGGGCCGCACCAGCTCGACGGCGGCGAGGGCGCCCTCGTGGGCCTCCTCGAGATTGCCGGTGACCAGGTCGAGGCGGGCGAGGTTTCCCCGCTCGAACGCGATGTGCGTCGGGTCGCCCGCCCGTTCGGCCAGGTCGAGCGACCTCCCCCGGTACACCCGTGCCTCGTCGTACCTGCCAGCCCTGAGCGCGAACTCGCTGAGCATCGACAGCACCGTGGTCAGCAGCCCGATATCGGCCACGCTCTCGGCGTGCTCGAGCGCCTGGTGCCCGACCTGGTGCGCCTCGCTGGTCCGGTCGAGCATGGCCAGGGCGAGCGACCTATTACCGAGGGCGCGGCCGAGCAGCAGTGGCACGCCGTCACCCTCGCCAGCCGTGGCACGGGCGGCCGACTCGGCCTCGATGGCCGAGGCCAGCATCTGCTCGTATCCCCCGAGAGGGAAGTCGACGACGCTCGAGGCCAGGTGCAGCGCCACCCGCGCAGTGGCCGACAACAGACCGGACGGCAGCGTGGTGCCATCCAGGAGCGCGCGGGCACCCTTGGGGTCGCCCGACTGGCAGACCACCTCGGCCAGGGCCGCCAGCGATCGCGCGGCCGCATCGGCCGTCCCGGTTCGCAGACGGCGCTCGAGCGCACTCCGTAGTGCCTGCTCTGCCTGGTCGTATCGGGCGAGTCGGCGCAGAATCAGCGCATGGTCGTGGCGAGCGTCGGCCACCGCGGCCTGCTCGTCAGTCGCATCAAGCCGCCCGATCAGCTCGCTGTAGTAACGGTCCGCACTGTCGTTGGCGTACAACGCGGCTGCCCTTTCGGCGGCCCGCCGCAGCCAAGTCATGGCACGCGGGTCGTCGGCGAGGACCAGGTGGAAGACCACCGCGTCGACGGCGTCCGGACGGTGCCCGAGCACTGCGTCGGCATAGGCGGCATGCAGCACTTGTTTGTGCGCGGCGTTCAGGCCCGAGTAGCAGGCCAGCCGCACCACGGGGTGCCGAAAGCCGTAGCCCGTCACTCTCCTGCCCGCCGACACCACCTCACGTTCCTCGACCAGGCCAGCGGTAAGCAGCCGGTTGAGGGCGGCCGCGAACCGCAGTGGGTCGATGGGTGGGTGCAGCCCCGCACGGGCAACCTGGGAGGCCTCGCCCAGATGGACATCGCCCCCGGCCGCGGCGAGGACGTCGATGATGGCGCGCTCGTCGACGTCGAGCATGTCCAGCCGTGCCTCGACCGCACCTCGCACCGAGTCTGGCAGGCAGGCGCTGTCCAGCCCAGCCGTCGAGGGCAGCGGCAGCCCGCTGTTGACCAAACCAGCAAGTTCGGTGGCGAACAGCGGGTTCCCCGCAGACAGCCAGATCCTTCAGCAGGCCGCTCACCGCCTGGAACAGCCGGGCTCTCTCCTCCTCCGGGCCGACGTCCCGCACCGGGGCCGGCCCGAGGGCAGGCACCAACGCCGCGAGCGCGTCGTGGCCGACCGCAGCGGCCGCCTGCTCGGCAGACGACCGGGCTGCGAGCCAGGCGTCGAACGCGTCCGCCCACAGCCCGTACGGCCTCTGGCCCTCGGCCTCATGGCCGGCCGCCCAGAGCACCATCGCCCCGCGCTGATGGGCGGCGCGCGCCGCAGCGGCAGCCAGCCGCGTCTTGCCCACCCCGGCTTCGCCGACGACCAGGGTGAGCGGCGGCAGCCCCGGATCCGCAGCGGTGAGGAGCCGCAGCGCCTCCTTCCGGCCGAATATAGGGGTGCGTTCCGCTGCCCGGATCGCGGCGGGCATCGGGGGGCGTGGGAAGCCACCCGCCAGCCGCGCCGCAGCCCCAGCGCACTCTTCGACGGCCGCGCGGTGAAGCTGCTCGAGGACGGCGCCGGGGCCGACGCCGAGTTCGCCGTGCAGTGCGAGACGGGCGATCGCGTACTGCCGCACCGCCTGCTCGGGACGACCGAGGGTGAGCAAGCTGCGGAGCAGGAGCTCGTGACCCCGCTCGTCGGCAGGGTTGCCGACCAGGTGCCGCTCCAGCAGTCGCGCGGCCTGCTGTGCCTGAGCGGTCGCGAGACAAGTGAGCGCCAGCTCGTGCACGGCGTTCGTGCGAAGCCGGGTCAGTTCGGCTCGCCGCATCATCGCCCAGTCGGCGTACGAGTCCTCGGGGAGCAGATCGGGTTCCAGCTGCTCCAGTACCCTGGCCAGCCGCGCGGCCCGTCCGGCAGAGGCGGTGGGCTCGGCAAGGACGGCGTTCGTCGCCGCCTCGACCTCATCGACATCGACGGTGACCAGCCCGGGTGCGAGAGCGAGCATCTGACCGTCCAACAGCACATACGCCGACGCCTCACGGGGCCGCAGCTCAGGTTGGAGGGCGTGCCGAGCAATGTGGAGGGCCACCCACAAACTGTTCCTCGAGGAGTGCGGCGAGGCACCGGGACGAAGCAGCTCCATGGCCTCGTCGCGGTGCATACGGTGTCCAGGCGCGAGCGCGAGCAACTTGACGAGCTTCTGCGCACTGGGCCGCCACCGCTGCTGGACCAACGCCCCGTCACGTACGGCCCGAAACCCGCCCAACAGCAGAATCCGCAACGGAGGAACCTGGTCGACGACTATGGCAGTCAAGAGCGCACGCCCACCTGGACGCTTCCCCTTCCCTCTTCAGCGTGCGCTGACCTGCACACACCAAAGACTTCGAGACAGAACCATATAGCACGACCGACCCGCCCGCCCATGCCCTGGCGGGGCATTGCCAACTTGTTGGTGTGCGGTTACTTGAGGGTGTGCGGGGGTGTGCTGGGCTTGGTTTCCGCCTCTGGTTCAGGCCTCGGTGGGCATGGCGGTAGTGCCAGTGATCTCGTTCCAGGTTCCGAAGCGGTGGCGCATCTCGGTGTGGTAGCCGGTGGCGGTCATCCGGTGGCGGCGGGGCCGGAAGCGCGGTGAGATCTGGCTGAACGTCACGCGGCCTGGTCCAAGCCGAAAACGTTCGGGGCCGCCGCGGGTGAAGCGGCGCAGTACCTGCTCGGCCTCGGCTGTGCCCAGGCGCAGGGCGGTGGCGTACTTGACTCGACCACCCGCCGTAGGTGTCGTAGTCGGTCATGGTGCACCAGACCCTATGCCGCGAGGACGGCGGGACGCTCGACCGTTTGGCCTCGCTCGAAGCGGGCTCTGGCGCGGACGAGGGCGACGAGGTGGGGCGCGTTCACGGCTCGCCACCGTGCTTGGGTGGACTCGACGAGCGAAAAACGCCTTAGACCGACCGGCAAATGGGGGGTGGGAGAAGGAGCGGGACCGGGTGCGTGCAGCTGCAAGGCGGAGGAGGGAGGCAACGCGAAGGGGGTCCCCCATGCCCCTTCAGGGCTATGGGGGAGTTGTCGACTGACGACAACGCCGCAGATGTGCGTGCCCGGTCCCGCGACGCCGCCCCCCATTTGCCGGTCGGTCTAAGCCTCGATCCACCGAGTGACCCGCGTCCTGTGGATAAGGAATCAAGAAGAGGTGCCTGCTGACCTGCGATGATGGGAGTTCTGACGCTTCCAGC
>NZ_JBEOYU010000016.1:0-128966 GCF_040297265.1 Streptomyces sp. NPDC001832 | reverse complement strand
CGCTGCATATCCCGCTCCGCGGGATATGCAGCGCTGGCGCGCTGCATAGGGAACGGCTCCGCTGACGCTTCGCCAAATTCCCGCGTAAACGCGGGAATTGAATTCCGTAAACGGAATTCTGAAAGGACGTCAATTCGCGCAAGCGCGAATTGTGGGGAGTCTCGCAAGCGAGACTCCTTGGGCTGGCTACGGGGTGAGGGTGCATCACGTGCGGGCCTGTGTAGCAGCTGGGAATCCCAGCCACCACCCCCGCAACGAGAGTGACGGACTGTCGCCTGACGGGGTGCCGGCCCCACCGCAGTGACGGGTTCCGCTACGCTACACCCTGACCGCTCCTCAACTCCCGAACTCGTCCGCTCACGTTCACTAATACCCCCGCCAGCATACACACCAATCCGTCACAGTGGGGTGGAATCCGATGATGTGTCACCCTTGGGGATGGAACCCACATCATGGGTGATGCATCACGCCAACATACTGTGTAGCGTTTGGTTTCTGGCCCCGCCACCTTGCGTCCCGGCCAATAAACTACCGGATGAATTCAGAATTGCGCGGCCCGAAATTGCTCAGCCAGGGAAAGGAAGCTTCGATATGGGACGGGTTGAATTCGACGTGCGGAGGTACCGGAGCCGATCGGCCGCTAGGCCGGGTGGCGGAACCGCCCACCGGCATCAGCCACGCTTCCTTGGTTCTGATCGTCACGGCCGGTACCACCCGAGACTCAGAGCCGTTGCTGCTGTCCGCAGCCCTCGCCGGGGCACCGTGCCGCACGCGAAGCCGCCTCAGCCACAACGGGATCCGGCCCGCGCGGTGTCCGAGGACATCAGATAGGAGAGAGTCAGCGTTTCTGCTGGTCAGAGCCTTGCGGTTGGGGGCGCAGTGTCGCCTCAGCGGGGACATTCGAGCCCCACGGTGTCCCTGCTGAGTAGACACAGAGCGGCTGAAAGGTCGGAAGAACTGACCTTAGACCCCGCAAAGAGGTCGGGATTCCTGACCTTTAGCGCTTCCTGTGTCACCTTCAGCGTTCCGGACGAAACATTGCCTTGTTCATCCCAACCCCCGGGGAGAGATGTCACCCCAGGGGTGACACACGACGCGCCAGGGGTCAGAAATGCCGACCTGTAGGTCAGGAGTGCTGACCTACTGCTACCTTGCTGTCGCCTGGGATCTTGAAGTGTGGAGAGTCGTCCGTGTCTGATTCGTCGAGTCGCCGTCGTGCCCCGAAGCCTGCGCGTCAGCCCGGCCTCGATCCTGACAACCCGTTGACCGCTTTCGGCTCGCGCCTGCGCAGCATCAAGGACCTGGATGACCTTGCACGGAAGTACCCCGACCGGGACATCAACGTCGGCCGCAAGCGGCAGAAGCTGGAGTTTTACTCCAGCGACGACCGGCCGAACGCCTTCGCGATGGCGAGCCTGGAATTCCTGCTCGTCATCGCGCAGTACTACCGCGAGGCGTTGCCCCTGCGGCTGATCCTGCTGCTGATCGCCGGGCAACGGGCTGGCGGACAGATTCCGCTCACTCAGGACGACATGGCGGCCATTCTGGACGTGCCGCGGCAAAAGGTGAACCCGGCGCTCCAGGACGTCATGGAGCACGGGATCGTGCTGAAGCGGCGGCCCGGCATCTACCAGTTCAATCCGCCTTACTCGTACGTCGCGGCCGAACTGGTCCGTGGCGTCGAAGGCCGCACGGAGTATGTTCAGATCGATCAGCAGGACGCATTGGAAGAGCTGCGGGCGGGAAGTCTGCCGGAGCTGGTGCGCTATCCATCTCTGCAGCACATGCGCGAGGCGATCGACGAACTGCGCAAGGAGCGGGCCGCGAAGCGTCGGGACCGACGCAAGCGGTTCGATGCACAGACGGAGAAGGAGCAGGGACAGTGAGCAGGGGAATGCTGTTGTTCACGCCGGTCAACGCCGAAGGGGTCGTTGCGGCCCTGGACCTGCCTCAGACTGCGTACCGCGTGCTGTTCGCACTGCGCTCTCGCAGCGAGTCCGGTGGCCGGATCGAGATGGGCCAGAACCAGATCGCGGCCCTGCTGGGCCTGAGTCGCCCCAGCGTCACGTCCGGCCTCCGCGAACTGATACTCGCTCGCCTGGTCACCAAGCAGCGTAACGGCGTCTACCGGATCAACGCGATGCTCGCCGGCTACGAGTCGACTGCAGCGGCGCAGCGCGCCATCGATGACATGGACGTCGACGACCGGCTGGACGACCCGGACTTCGTCGCCCGGTACCACCGGGCCGTCGAGGACTACCGCGAACAGCTCGCCCTCGAACGCCGCAAGAAGCTCCGCGTTGCCTGACGCTGGTCGTTGAACGTAAGGCGTTGTACCCCCGGGTGCAGCGCCGCTTCGATGCTCAGGACGAGGCATCACGGACACGAAAAGGTGGCAACAGCGCCACGGAACTGAGCCGGAGGTCAGGCCGGCCTGACCGTGCAGCTACGCGGCCGGACCCGCGCGCAAGTGATCCCCACTGGGCGGCGGGTCGGTGTGCGAGCGCGCGATCAACTCCGCGATCTCGCCTGTGCGGTCGGAGACGGCCAACCCACAGGTGAGCACCCTGGTGGTGTGTCGTCAGCGGCGTAATTGTCCAAGCAGGGTGGGCCAACTCGTTCAAGCAGGGTTGGACAACCTGGTGCACACGGTTCCCCTCCGGGGGAAACCGCAGCTCGTCGCGCAGCGAGGTTGGCCTGAGCTGAACGGTCTGGCTGTGAGGCGTGGTCAGGCCGCGAAGCCCTGAATCAGTTCTTCCAGCGTGGCGCTGACCTCTTCCGGTTCAGTGAGTAGGGCCAGATGGTGGGCCCTGTGGCGCCTGACACGCCATCCTTCGTGCTCGGCCTGGCTGGCTTCAGCCGAGTACGCATCGCTCAGTTGCAGGTAGGCGCTGTGAGCGGGAGGAGGAGCTGGGCATGCAGGGGCAGGCTCGTCGAAGTAGGCCAGGGGGACACGGGGGAGTTCTTCGCAAAAGCGCCCCCGCAGAGCGGGGTCGGGCAGAAGTTCCTCGATGGTGCCCGGCGGGAACCATTCGTTCCAGGGCGGCAACATTCCCTGCCCGGCAAGCCCCCGCAGCTGATCCCCCATTTCGGTAGGCACCGTGTCGAACCAGGCGCGGCCTGGATGCGGCAGCAATGCGTCGACGAAGACCATGCCGACGACCGTGGCCGCCGTCGCATGAGCGACCGCAGGCAGCAGAGCGCCGGCGCCGCTGTGACCGACGAGAACGATCCGCCCGTCGCCTCGTCGAGCGATGTCAGCGGCGACGGTGACGGCAAGCCTCGCGTAGTACGGTCCAGCATCCGCTAACACCCCTGCCAGGGAGGGCACGACCGTCATGTGTCCGCGCGCGCGTAGCAGCCGCGCGACTGATTGCCATGCCGAAGCGCCTACGAGCGGGCTGTGCACCAAGACCAGGTTCGGATGTCCTCGCATGACAGCTCACTCTCGATCACCGGGAAGCCGTTCGGGGCTCACGGACAAGACAAGCACCTCGGCTCGCGACCGGCCGGGCACTGCGCGGCAAGGAGATCCTGTTCCTCCGAATGCGTCGACATGAGCCCAACGTCCCCATGGGGAGTCGTGACCGCAGGGTGGGGAATTACGTGACGTTCAACCCGCTTGAGGTGGGGAATTGCATGACCGTCGACAGGCGGACGGCAGCGGGTGCTCGTATGGGTGGAACTGCAACCAGCGGCGAACTGCCTGGCATCGTCGGAGCGTCGGCCCGGTTATGGAACAGATCGAATCTCTTCACGTCTCGGAACCAGGCCTGCTGGTCCTCGACCTCACCGCGGCGGACGAAGAGACCGTCCAGGCCGCGATCGATGCGCTCGGTCGGCGCTGGGCAACGTCGGGCGGTGGCCGGGTTCGCGGTGTCCCTGGCGAGCCTGGGGTGACGGCGAGGCTGTATGCAGATATTCGCCGTGGTGGGTCCGAGGGCGCTGCGGCGGCGGACTGACTCCCGGGCCGCTACGTGCTCAATCGCCTCGCTCTGCACGGGCCGCCTGGACGCTCTCCTCCAGTGCCGCCATCAGATCCACCGGCGCCGCCGGCCCCACGGGCTCGATCAGCTTGCCGCCGCTGAGTTTCGCCGTGACCAGCTGCTCCAGGGCGTGCTCGTACCGATCCTGCAGCTCGCTCTCCTCGATGCCGGGCAGTGATCCGATCAACGTCTCAGCGAGTTCGAGCTCCCGGTCTGTGACGGGCGCGGACGGAGCGAGATCACCGGGGTCACGCAGCTCGTCGGCCCAGAGCAGGGTCTGGACAACGAGCACTCCATGCCGTGGACGCAGCAGCGCCAGGCGCTCCCGGCTCCTGATGGCGATTTTGGACACGCCCACGAATCCGGTCCGGGCAAGGGCTTCGACGAGCAGGACGTACGGCCGGTCGGCCCTAGGACCGCTGGGCCCCGCGAAGTACGGCTTGCCGTAGCTGATGGGGTCGATGTCATTGCCCGGGACGAAGCCGAGTACCTCGATGACACGCTTGGTCGGCAGCGGAAGGTGGGCCAGATCCTCATCCGTCAGCGGCATCACATTGCCGTCGGGCATCGCGAAGCCCCGCCCGACTTCCTCGTACGGGATTTCCTGACCCTCGACCCGGCAGAAGCGCCGGTGCTCGACCCGGCTGGAGTCGGCAGTATGAATCTCGTGGAGCCGCACCGGGTGCTCTTCGGTGGCGGCGAACAGCCGGATGGGCAGCGCGACCATCCCGAACTGGATGACGCCAGACCATGTAGCCCTCATGCTTCCAGCGTCGACGGCAGACGGCCGGGACGCATCCTTGAACCGCACGCCCGCAGTGGCCACTCAAAACGGGGACGGGCCCCTATTGGACCTGTTGGGGCTAACAGGTCCAATAGGGGCCCGTCTGCGGTTTCGTGAGCCCGATCGGACGGCCATGGCACAAGGCCGCGCAGGTCCTCGTGGAGTCGTGCCGCCAGGTCCCCTCCCAGCCGCTCCCCGGACAGGAGGGCACCCGGCTCACCCTGACAACCAGCCGTGGAGCGGCGCGGCGGGCGAGAACGGCCCGGTCCGAAGCCGGCTGAGGATCAACCGCGCCGACGGCAGGCGGCATCGGCGGCGGTGAGCATGGCGTCGTACAGGCGCTGCGCCTTCTCGGGGGACTTCTCGATGGCGACCATGCCCAGTTTGCCGACGCCGGGGAGAGCGCCGAGCACGTAGAAGATGACGCCGGTGCGCGTCGCCCGGCTGTAGTGCAGTCCCTCGCGCAGAGCAATGTCGACGACCTCCTCGGGCCGCAGCAGTTCATATCCCTCACGCTGGGCTCGGTCGCTGGCGACATAACAGCGTGGTTCGCCCTCAGGCGTCAGATATTCACCGGTGTCCTGCGCGTAGGTACCCTCGACCGCCCCGTGCAGCAGGAAGAACGGCGCGGTGGCGCCCCCCATCCGCAGATTGATCTCCAGCGCGTGAATCCCTTCGCCCGACACCGGATCCTCGACCAGGAAATCGACACTGAGGTGGCCCAGTACGCCCTTCGCGGCCAGCGCCTCGCCGGCCCGCAAGGCCAATCGCTGAATCTCCGTCCGATAGGCGGGCCCGGCCGGGAACGTACAGCCCACGAACACCTGCCCCGCCGCTCCACCGAGTACCTGCTCGTGGGTGGACACCACCTGTGCGCCTCGCACCGGGTCGATCTCCAGCTGGACGGACGGGGAACACGCACCCGGCGTGTCGATGAAGCGCTCCACGATGGCGCCCATCTCCCACAGCCGTGCCCCGTAGCTCTCCCAGGTGTCGGACTGCGCGGTGAAGGAGAGTTGTTCCGGCAACTTGGCACTCACCCACGCCTCCAGGCCGGTGGCCGGCGCCCCGGCGTAGGAGAACACCGCGTTGCCGCAGCCCGCAAAGCTGTCGTCGAGTTTGACGACGGCCCGCTCACAGCCTGCGTTCCGGGCTCGCAGCTCGGCAAGGGCCTTGACCAGTCCCTGTTCGTCCCTGATGTCCTCGAACCCCTCGGGTACCGGGACGCCGGCCATGCGCAGCAACTGCCGTCCGCCGCTCTTGGTGCCGCTGGGAGACAGCGCCGGGTCGCAGGCGTAGAGCGGAATGCCCAGTCGCACCGCCAGCGCCCGCTCCAGGGGAGTGCTGTTGAAGGTGACCAGATAGGCCTGGTCACGATCGGGGACGGCGGACAGGATGCGGTCGACCAGTCCATCGTCCTTGAGGATCTTCTCGGTCAGTGGCTGGGAAGAGCCGTCCGCGCAGTCGAGCAGCGTCAGCCGACTGCGCGCGTGTCCGGCCGGCAGTGACGAGATCGCTCCGAGGGCATAGTCGACGACGCTCCGCTGCAGCGGAAGGCTCGTGACGTACAGCATCCGGGCGTCGGGAACGCGGAGAGCCTGGGCCAGAAAGAGGAGGCGCTCCTCGAAGTGGATGACACCCTTGATTTTGCGGAGTTCTTCGCTGTCGAGGGAGAGACTGGGCACGACGACCAGGGTTGGTGCGTGAGCGCCCCGCCGGGCGAACAGTGCCGGGAGCCGCTGCTGCAGCTGCTCGAACGTCTGCTGACTGGTCGGGCCGTCCGATTGGGTCGAAAGCAGGCCGCTGGTCATCTGTCTTCCTTTCGGCGGGGGGTGCCGGAATGATTCCGTATGGCGGATAATTCCGCTCGCTGTACAGACGCGTCAAAGAATCAGCGTTTTACGGAGTATGAACACCGCTCATCTCGCGACACATGTACGACGGAAAACCGTGCGAGTCCCCACCGGCTCCGAGCGGAGCCCCCCGTTCGGCGGCGTGACCTCGCGATCGGGACAGTCAGTCCTTGCCCGGCTCGGGCCGCGTGCCCGCGAAGGCTGCCGCGCTGTCGTGCAGAGGTCGCCCGCCGGAAAGGCGAATGCCTGGGTACGAAGCCGCTTTCGAGCGTTCACCGACCGCTTCGGCCGCCGCCTGAAAAAACACGAACCTGCCATTACCGGTCTCGGAGCAATTCCCCTTCGAGGTCACCTCTGTTCGCTCTTGACCGGGCTCGAGCGCCACGACCTGGACGATCTCACCGCCGGCGTCCGCGACCGGTTGGACGCCCTGCCGCCCAAGGAGCGGCCCCGGCACCGCAAGATGACTACGGAGAACATCATCTGGGCCGCCGTCCTCGACCAGCGCGGCCTGTCCCGCTCACTGACTGCCTACCTCTTCCGCGTCGGGGAGAACCAGATGAGAAACCTGATCAAGCAGGTCCGACCGCACCTCGAGGCCCTCGGCTACCGCTCCGAACCCATCCCCGCCCGGCTGATCGACCCCAGCGACCTCGCCAACTACGTCATGCACGCGACAGCCGCAGACCGCGAACGAGAAACGCCTCACTAATTCATCGACGGCCCCCCACAGAGCGCTCGCCGACTGCAACTCGTACCGCGCGGTCAAGAACGCCGCGTTCAACGACCTCAACGCGATCAATCCCCAGCACGCTACCCGGGGCTGACACCGTGTCGCCTGGAAGAGGTAGGCGGTGGATGTCCTTGACACGGAGTTCATCCGTTCGTGCGAGGACGGCGCTCTGCGCGCGGATCAGCGCACAGTGGGGCGTGGAGACGGCGAGGACTGCGGCGCTGTGCGCGGCCGTCTGTTGGCTACCGGTGGATACGACGTGTCTACGAATCACCGGCGCCGGGATAGGGCGGAAGTCCGCCCGCTGCGGACCTACGATCCGGCCCATGAGTACCGAGATCGGCGATATCCAGGTTGACCCGCGTGAGCTGCCAGCTGGCAGTTTCACCGCGTCCGATATCGCGAGGATTGAGCTGGGGTCGGCGGCCGAGTCCGCTGCGATGTCCCTGGGGCGGTACGTGCAGATGCTGGGCGAGGACTTGGCTGTGGCCGGCGACTACGTGCGTCAAGCCGCACACCGTCGCCGTGACGCGGAATCCCTGGTCTCAGCTGCAGTGATTGCTGAGCGAGTCCGGGGCACCAGCTGGGGGGTGATCGGCGAGGCCCTCCGGATGAGCGCCGAGGAGGCGGAGGAGAAGTGGGGGCGGGACGAAGCGTCCTGGCATTACCGCAGCGTGGTGGACAGCCTGGTGCTGAAGGATCCCGGCAAGCGCGCCGCGAAGGTCGACCGCTACATCACGACCGACAAGCCGTATCAGTTCGGCACTGCTGTGAGGCGGCCGCTGTCCGCCTCGCTGGACGCTGCTGCTCATCTCACCGGCCGCGATGTTGCCGCCGCAGATCATGCGTTTGCTGGCACCGGCTGCACGGTCTGTGCCCACTGACGCGGCTCCTGCCACACTGACAACGCCCTGTCCCCGGCAGTTGCGATGCCGGGGACAAGGCGTTGTCACCGGGGGCGGCTATCCAAGCCAGGTGATGGTGAGGACGGACAGGCGGCGCAGGGGCCTGTTCACCCAGTAGGTGAGGGAGAGCTGGCCGACGGAGGCGTGGCGGACATCCTTGCCCTCGGGGTCGTCGGCGTTCCACTGCCGGAAGCCCCACGGGTCGCCAGCGGCGGCGTCCAGGACGTCCCACACCATGTCTTCCACGTGCTCGGGCAGGGTGTCGAGGACCTTCGCGGCCGGGGCGGAAAAGCGGACCGCGTACGGCTGTTCGCTCACCGGCGCCTGCCGCGGAGCTCCGCCATGTCGATGAACTCGCTGTCGTCGTAGCCGGAGGCAACGAACGCGTCGACCGCCGGGGCGGAGGCGAGGCGCCCCTGCCAATTCTGGACGACCTCGTACAGCCCACCGAGGGAGAACGTGCGCCGCGATTCCTCGAGCGCGGCCGCCCACTCCCGCTCGAAGGCCGGCACCCACTGCGCGGCGCGCTGGTCGGCGCTCAGCTGGTCGAGAAGTTCGGCCGGGGCCCCGGGTGCGGGGGCGTGGTCGGGCTGCGCGCTCATCTGGTCCTCCCAGCGGGTCGTCACCTCACCGTACGCGCGCCGGGTGGCCGTAGATGCGGGCATGGGCGGATCCCCTCCTACTGGGTGCGCAAGGTGCGGGCGACGGCCTGGGCGTGCTCGCGCAGCGGCAGGTCCTGCTTGTCCCAGGCGGCGGCCACGTAGTTGAGGAGTTCGGCCGTGGCGCGCTCCGAGTCGCTCGGGTCGCTGGCGAGCAGCTTGTCGGCGGCGAGGGTGACGTCGACGGCCGGGGTGGACAGGTCTTCCGGGGCGAGGGCGTTGCCGCGGTCGACGTCCAGGACCAGGAGGTGGCGCACCTGGTTGCGGACTGGATGGTGATGGTGTCCTCGCGCGGCGAGTCCGCATCGGCGGTGACGAAGCCGGGGTGGTTGAGGATCGCCGCGGCGATGGCCTCGGTGAGCACCGGCTCGGGCAGCAGGTCGTCGTCGGTGGGCTCCGGGTCCTTGAAGGTCAGCGTGTAGTTGATGCCGGCCTCGGTGGTGAACCACACCGTGTCGCCGCCGGCGTCGGCGTCCGCGGCCGCGAAGTGCGGGCTGCGGCGCAGCGCGTCGGCGACACGGACCGGGTCGTGGTCGGCGCCGAACAGCGGGCTCTTGTCGCGGTCGATGGGCTGTGCCGAAGCACGATAGTTGTCACCATCGGCATCCGCTGGCCTGCGGCTTCGGTAGGACAAAGCATGGTGGTTGTCACCGATGCGGCGCGCTAACTGTCACCAGCGGCAAGCGAAGCAGGGGCGATGTCACCGCGTTCGGCTTCTGGTGGGCAGGGTGCCGAGCGGCGGCCCTCGGCGATCACGGGCCATATTTCGCGCGCCCTACGCGAACCCCGCCCCCTACGATCACCTGGTACGACTGCTGGAGGGGCGGGAATGCTTGAGGACATCGAGGACGGGACAGCGGCAGCGACGCGGCTCGCGGAAGGCGCGCCGCTTCAGAGCACGCTCGATGTCGCCGACCCCTTTGACTGGCTCACGCTGGACGCGGGAGTGCGTGAGGTGGCCTGGCACCGCCCGCAGTCCCTGCCGGGGTGGGAGCACTCCGCCTCACTGCCCGCCGACCTGACTCAGCTCGGCGAGTCTCGGCTCGCACTCGCCCTCTGCCACCGCGACGGGCGGATCCGTCAGGAGGCGGTGCGTCAGTCGGTCCGATACCCCGGTCTGCTGCCGTTGGTCGTGATCCGCTGCGCCGATTGGGTCGGCCCAGTACGCGAGCACGCCCGGCACTTGCTGCGCGAGGCCCTGAACGTGGACTCTGCCCTCGACCTCGCGCCGCTCATCCTCCGCGTCGGCCGCCGCGACAGAGGTGCCTTCGGCGTCGATGTGCTCGGCCAGATCCTGCGCCAAGCATCCCACGGGCAGCTCGCTGTTCTCTTCGCCGACCTCGACCGCATCGTCCGGCGGTTCGCGTACCGGCTGGCCATCGAGGGCCGACTACTCCGTCCCGCTGAGCTGGCCCGCACGGCCGCCGGGGACCAGGACACCGTGGTCCAGGACCTGTGTGCCACAGCGGCGCTCACGGCTCTTGGGGATGAGGATGCCTACGAGGGTGCGCTGCCTCCACTGCTGTCCGCACGCAACCCGCGTACCCGTTCGGCTGGCGTCACCGCGCTGAGACGGGCGGGGCGGTCAGAGCAGGCGGAGCCGTTTCTCAGCGACCGTTCCGCGCTCGTGCGTGCTTGTGCCCGGTATGTCGTACGACAGCAGGGTGGTGACCCGGCGGCCTGGTACCGGGAGCGGTGCACGGCACCGGACGACCCCGAGTTGCCGCCCGGTGCGGTCATCGGGCTGGCCGAGTGCGGTAACCGCGCGGACGCCGGGCTGCTGCGGCCGCTGCTCGTGCACCCGGCGGCCGGGGTCCGGGCGCGAGCGGTGGCAGGGTTGCGGGCGCTGGACTGCGCGGATGCGAAGCAGATGCGGCCGCTCCTCGACGACCCTGCTGCCGGGGTCGTCCGCGAGACCGCCGCCGCCCTGCTGCCCTCGGCCAAGGAACTGCCCGCCGACTGGCTATTGGAACGCACCCGCTCCGAGCGGCCGCGGCACGTCCGCGTCGGCGCGTTCCGGCTGCTCGACGCGCGCGGCGGCATCGTGGCGCTACGGGCGGCGGTCGGTCTGTTCGAGGACCCGGATATGAAGCTGCGCACCTGGGCCGCGCAATCAGTGCAGCGCTGGCATCCGTCGCCGGACGGGCGGCGCGGCGACGCGGAGGTGGGTGAACTGCTCGACCGGAGCCGACACCTCTTCAGCGACCACATGCTGCGTCGGCGCAAGTGGGAAGCCGGGGTGGACAGCTGACAAGCTGTTGTCTTTCCGATCGTGCGGTCGTTCTTGATCGAACAGGGAGCTGGATCGGGTGAGTTCGCCGCTGTGCGCGCATAAAGAAAGGGCCTCCTGGTAGCTCGCGGTTATCGAAGCCAGAGCGACAGGGAGGCCCTTGTTGTTGCAGTCTTGCGTGATCCCGTTCGTTCAGTCCAGCCCGTCCACTCCAGGGTGTGACTGTCTCGCCCACAGGTTCGGGAACGCGGCCGATCACCCCGGCCGGAGGCCTTGTTACGGCTCGGACATGAGTGATGCGGAGTGGGCTGTGGTCCGGCAGGCTTTTCCGACGCCGGCGTGGATGGAGAGCCGGGGCGGCAGGCCCGAGGGCTACTGCCACCGCCAGCTACTCGACGCGGTCCGCTACCTGGTCGACAACGGGATCAAGTGGCGGTCCCTGCCCGCGGACTTCCCGCCCTGGGCCCGCGTCTACGCGTTCTTCCGCCGCTGGCGGGACCACGGCCTGGTGCGGGAACTGCATGACCGGCTTCGTGAGTGTGTCCGCCGGGCGGAGGGCAGAGAAACGGAGCCGACGGCGGCCATCGTGGACTCGCAGTCGGTGAAGGCCGATGCCACCGTCAAGAACGCCTCACGGGGCTACGACGGCGGGAAGAAGATCAACGGCCGCAAGCGGCACCTCATCACGGACTGCCTCGGCCTGCTCCTGGACGTACTGGTCACGCCCGCGTCCACGACAGACCGGGACGCCGCCCGCACGATGCTGTCCAACCTGCCAAAAAGCTTCCGGGAACTGCGGATGGTCTGGGCCGACGGCGGCTACACCGGCCATCTCGTCGACTGGGCCGCCCAGGAACTCGGCCTCCGTCTTGAGGTGGTCAAACGCAGTGACGACACCAGCGGATTTTGCGTGCTGCCCCGCCGCTGGGTCGTCGAGAGGTCGTTCGCCTGGCTGATACGGAGCCGGCGCCTGGCCCGCGACTACGAAACAGAGCCGGCCAGCAGCGAGGCCGTGATCCTCTGGTCGATGATCATGGTGATGAGCCGCCGCCTCGCCCGCCGCGAGGCGGCTACGCGGCAGCGGCGGGCACCGGGGCCGGCAGCGTGAACCGGCCCGGCCTGTCCTCGGCCAGCCAGCCCCGCTCCACCAGCCGCTTCAGCCTCCCCCGAGCACCCTCGACGCGGGAAGGAACCGAGCTGTCCCAGCCCAGGGCCACCGCCGTCTGCCGAGCGGTCAGACTCTCACCGGCCTGGCCAAGGACGGCCATGATCAACCGGTAGTCCGCACCGAGAACATCCACCGACACGCCGTCCTCCTTGCGGGCCACCATCCTGCGCGGCCCCGCCACCACCGGCTCCTCAACCCCGCCCCCGACTGCGGACGGCCCATCCGGCTCCACTTCGACGGACGCGTCCTGCTCGGCCAGGGCCTCCAGATACTGTTCCAGGCCGATCACCCGGTGGTTCAGCGCCTCTTCAGCTTCCGCAAGAGCAGCCCGAACCCGCTCGAACTCGGCCCGCAATTCCTCCACCCGCACCAGAGCCGCCTTCTCACGGCACTCCAGCACTGCCCGCAACGACGGCATCCGCCACCTCCGCATCACCAGGACGAACACGACGGCCTCAGCCTGCCTGGAACACGAAGCAACCGCGAGTGACCTGCAGAAACTCGCACATCAGATTCGGAAAAGAGACACCTTCTGAGAGACTGCTCAGCACTCGCCGCCCGGTGGCCCTGGTGACAGCACGCCTGCCTTGGTGACAACTATCGTGCTTTGGCTCAGCGCTGATCCACCACGGATTACGGGACAGCCCTTAGTCAGTAATCCAGATCGAGGTAGTCGATGTCGTTGATTTCCACGTCCGACAGTCCCATAGCGCGACCGCCGCCGTCCTGGAAATACACTTCCTTAAACCCTTCGGCGATGATTCCGCGCATCTGCTGGTCGCTGGCCGCCGCGTCGCGGGCGTCGAAGAGGCGCTGCGCGTACTCCGGGGGAAGGTGCACGGTGAGTCGCCGGAACCGTCCGTCGTCGGTCGTGCCGACCGGCGCGGTGTAGCCGAACCGGGCCCGGGTCTCCACCGTGATCCCGCCGGTGGTGGCGGCCTGGCGCTGCCGGCGCTTGCGTACCTGCGGCTGCCAGCGGGACCGGACCGCGGCGTTAATCCGGTCGGTGATGTCCTTCGGTGGGTGTTTGCGTTCGCCCTTGCGGTAGCGCTCGACCGACCGCTGGCTGACTCCGAGCTCCTGGGCAACGGCCTTGGTCGTCTTGAGCTGCTTCATCAGGTAGTTGACCTGACCCTTGAGGGTCTTGGGCGGCTCCTGGGTGAACGACTCCCGGTCGGCGCGCTCGATGGCGTCCTCGATTTCTCCGGACACGGCTTTAGCTCCCTTCGGGGATGGGGCCCTGGCCGTCGGGGTCGACCAGCCGGAACCAGGTCTCACGCGTCTCGCGCAGGTCATGCCGCCACAGCTCGAACCGTGGCGAGGCCCGGCGGGCGCGCAGGGAAAACTGCAGGGCCTCCAGGCGGTCCAGCGTCCGCTCCAGCTCCGCGCCGGCCTCCACCGAGCAGCTTCGGGTGGATCCGCCCGAAGCGGTGGAACTGCTGGTGTTGGTGGCCACGCGCCTACTCGCCTTCGTCCAGGACGGCGTCGCCGCCCTTGATGTGGCGGGCCGGGTTGAGATTTTTTTCCATCAAGTCGACTGCCCACGCCATTTCCTGGACGCCCTCCAGCTTGGCCAGGCCCGGGGTGGGACCGAGGCGGAAGCCACCGGGCTGCGGCTTGCCGGACGACGCGTAGGGCAGGAAGTCCATCGGGCTCGCGCCCGGCGAGGGGTAGACGACGCAGTCGGACAGCACGGCGAGCGGGTACAGGCCCGTCATCGCCGCCATGTTGCGCAGCTTGCGGTGCATGTTGACCCGGGCCTTGCTGATGACGGCGGCGCGGATGTCGGGGCGCCAGGTCGGCCGCTGGAGGGCCGGCCACCGCTCGCCCTCCTTGTAGTGCTTGCCCTGCGGGCGCTCGCGGAGCTTCCCGACGCCACCCTTCACGGTCGCCTTGATGGCGGACAGGACGGCGGCCAGGGCCGGGTCGACCTGCTTGTGCCGCTCCATCGCCGCCAGGAACTCGGTGTCGGAGAGGTCCTTGGTGACGCCGAGGTCGGCGAGGGTGTCGACGTACGCCGTCTTGAGGCGGTCGTGCCACGGGTCCAGGTACGCGCCGGTCTCGCGGCGCAGGTACGCCTCGATCGGGTGCACGTCGTAGCCGAGCTCCTGGGCGTAGGCGACGGTGTGCGTCTGGTACCAGGCCGGGCCCGTCGGCCGGGTGCCGTCCGGCGTGAACGGACTGGGCAGACGCGGGTCCAGCTCGATGTGGCTGAGGTCGACCAACCAGGAGCCGGGAATCTTCGGGTTGAACTTCGGGGCGTTGAAGTGGTCAGGGGCGGACAGGCCGACGACCAGGCGAGCCGCGGCGGCGAGGAACGCCGTGTTGAGGTCCAGGCCGACCGCGAAGGGCAGCATGCACTCCTCATCGGACAGCGTGTCCACCGACCGCACCCACTGGTACGCCTCCTCATTCAGGAACCCGCCGCTCCAGCCCGAGTTCACGACGACGGGGTGCTCCGGGGTGGCCTCCGGCGGCGCCGGGTCCATCGGCTCCGTCCCCAGCGAGCCCGGGTTGTAGCCCGGGACCCAGTTGCCGGTCGCCGGGTCCTGCACGGCCTTCGTCGGCGGGCGCAGCGCCGTCATGAGCTCCAGGCCGGAGACGGCGGTGGAGCCGCGCGGGGTGATGACCCGCTGGGCGTATACCCCGAGGACGCGGGCGATGTCGGCTGGCTCCATCTCGGAGACGCCGGGCCAGGACCGCTCGTCGAGGGCGTCCCACGACAGGATCGCCAGCTGCACGCACTGCCGCTCGCGGCCCTGTGCCTTGCGGTAGATCCGGGCCCACGGGCCGAACCCGCGCTGCGTGAGCTGCCACTTCGCCTTCGCCACCTGCTTGACGACCGGGTGGTCCTCCGGGAGGCGCAGGGAGCGGCGTTGCTCGTGGCCCTCCAGGCGCTCGGGCAGTCCGAGCTTCACCGCGGCGGCCGCTGTGAGGACGATCAGCGGGTCGCTGTCCTTGCCGTAGCGGTTGAGCTTTGCGGCGCCGAGGCCGGACTCCTTGAGGGTCCATTCCACCAGCTCCGGCACAGTGGTGGCCGGGCAGTCGAGCACGATGCCGTCGATGCCGTACGCGGAGCCGTCGCCGTCCAGCACGGCGAGCGGGCCGTGCGGGAACCGCGGGTCGGTCGCGGGCTTCGCCGCCTTCTTCGCCTTCTTCGCCGCCGGGCGGCGCGACGTCGCCGGACGCCCGTGAGCGGTCTGGACGGCCGGGGCCTGAACCGGTGCGGCGGTCTCCGGCTGGGTGGCGTCGGGCGCGGCCGGGCCGGTGAACGTCTCCGGTACTTCCGGCTGCGGCGCGGCCACTGGGGCCGGGGCGGCGGGAGCTCCGTGTGCGGGGTACTTCGCGGCCCACCCCTTCAGCAGCCGCTGGTACGCCGACAGGCGCGGCTCCTTCGGCTCGGAGCGGCCGTTCTCCCAGTTCTTCACCGTCTGGGTCGTCGACTTCAGGGCCTGCGCGAGACGGGCCTGCGTGATGCCGGCGGCCTCACGGAGCCGGGCGCGCTCCGCCGGGGGCGGGAGCTGCGGCTCCTCCGCCAGCAGGGCGTCGATGTTCGCGAACAGCTCTTCCTCAGATGCCATATCTGTCTACCTCCACCCTGAACACTAGCACGTTTTAACCCTTACGGAAGATTCAATTTAGCCTTTACTTTTAACCCGTTCGGTTCATGTATGCTGCGTGGCGTTGCCACGGATGGCGGCCGAAACCGAGCAAGCAGGGGGTTGCGTTGAGAGACGAGGACGTCGTTCCGGTCGCCCTGGCCGAGCGCCAGCACGAGGAGATCCTGGTGACGGAGATCCTGCCGACCTGGACCAGGGACGTTGTCCCTCAGGACCGGCCGGTGGTAGTGGTCGTCGCTGGGCCGGCGGGCAGCGGGAAGTCCGAGCTCTGTGGCCTTTTACGGGCAGTCCTTGACCGGCGGGGCGGCGCGGTAGTGATCGGCCGCGACCTCTACAAAACCGTCCACCCCGCGTATGGCGACCTCATGCGGAGCGATGACCGCACGGCCGGTGTGCGGGTGCGTCCGGACGTCCTTCGGTGGCAGGCGGAGGTCGAGGCGTACGTACGCCGCAAGCGATTCGACGTGGTGCTGGAAACTCCGGTCGCCGATCCGGAGGAGGTCTGCGCGACGGCCCGCTCCTACCGCGCGGCCGGCTATCGCGTCGAGTTGGTGGCGCTGGCCACGGCAGAGGCCGTCGCGCAGCTCAGTGCGATGAACCGCTACTTGACACAGGTGAGCGAGCGGGGCGTGGGCCGGTACGTCTCCTGGGGCAACTTCGACCAGTGCGCGCGCAACCTGCCGGTGCTCCTGGAGGCCGTCGAGGCCGGGCGGCTGGCGGACCAGGTCATGGTCGTGCGGCGCAACCTCCAGGTGCTGTACCGCAACGAGCTCACCGAGAGCGGGGCCTGGCGCATTGCACCGGCCGCACCCCAGGCACTGACCGCGGACTGGGCCCGGCCGTGGACAGCACCGGAAACATGGCACTTCCGGCACCACCTGGCCAGCACAGAACAACTGTCGCACCTGTCGGCAATCACCCCGGAGCGCCGTCTGGCGGTGGCCGGCGGCCTGGAGCGCGCCTTCGCGCTGGCCGAGCCGGTGCGCCGGATCGTCCAGCCGCTCACGGTGCCGCCAGGTGTCGACTACCACCGGCTGTCCACCAGCGAGCACACGTGGATCTTCAACGAGTTGATCGTCCCGATGCACCTGAACGCCATCACCCCGCAGGACGACCCCATCACCCTGTACGTGATGGGCCCGCAAGGAGCAGGAAAGACCCACGCGGCGCGCGCTCTGCGCCGCGCGCTGCGCCAGCGCAGGCCCACCCGGATCGAGGGCGGCACCTTCAAAGCGATGCACCCCGACTACCGCCAGCTCCTCACAGAGCAGCCGCGCACGGCCTCCGCCCGCATCAGGGCCGACTACCGGGCCTGGCAGGAGATGGCCGAAGCATACGTACGGGCGCGACGTGGCGACATGCTGATCGAGATCGCCCCCGACAGCATCAGCCACTTCCTCGACGGCGCGCGCCGCCATCACCGGGCGGGCCACCGCGTGGAGCTGGTCGTGATCGGGGCGCGCGCCGCGGACAGCCGGCTGGGCACCGCAACCCGGTGCGCCGAGGTGGCCCGCCTGGGCGGCACCCCCAGGTTCACCGCGGCCGCCGCCCACGCAGCGACTTTCAACATCGTCCCCGGCGTGGTCCACGCCGCCGAACAGTCACCGTACGTGCACTGCGTCTCAGTCATCCGCAGAGACCTGACCGCGGTGTACCGCAACGAGCGCACCCCGGACGGAGCCTGGAGCAGGCCGCCCCAGGGCGCGCACGTAGTGGAGGCCGAGCAGACCCGCCCGTACACGCAGGCCGAAGCAGCCCAGCTCCTCGCCACCCTTCAGCGCCTGCGGGGCGAACTGCCGCAGTACCGGTCGGATCTGGTCGAGATCGCCGCACTGGCCTGGCCCTTGATGCCCGCTCACCTGCAGCCACGCACCCTCGCCTCCACGATCACCGCAGCGCCGCTGCCCGTCCTTCAGCAAAATTCCGGCTACTGGCCGCCCAGCTCCTGGGAACGGGCCGCGTAGCGGGCCGCGATCTCGGCCACATCCTCCGGGCCGGCGTCCTGAAGCGCCTGCAGATCGGCGGCGCACATCGCCAGTTCCTCCTTCAGGGTCTTCAGCCGCTCAGGGGCAGGTCCCAGGGCGCGCTGTTCCTTCATGATTTGTTCCGCGTACCAGTTGCTCACGTCCTGCACGAGTTGCTCGGCGGCCTCGGGACTCACGTTCTCCGACAAGGGGTTTCCTTCGCGTATGGGCTGTGATCGGGGCGTCATTGTCTCTGGCCGAGACGGTGCAGCCACGCCGCCCGCGTTACGGAAAGCAGCCACGCCGCACGGCACAGGCCCTACGGTAGGTACCGCCGATGATCATTCCTGGGGGGACCGACCGTGGCCGACCTGCGTGCGCTGTTCAGCTCCAACAACCCGTCGTTCGACGCCGCGGAGGCGTTCACCGACCGGCAGCACCAGTGGGCCCTGGTCGCCTCCGCTCTGGAAGAGCACCTGCGGCACACCGCCGGCCGCGGGTTCGACGTGGAAGACCTCGAAGCGCCCCGCACCAATGTGATCGTCTTTCACGGCGTGGGCGGCGTCGGCAAGTCCACACTGCTCCGCAAAATCGAAGCCGCACTGACCACCGCCGAGCACCGCCCCGACCAATGGGGCGCACCCACCTGGACGCAGCAGCTCCTGCCCATCCGGATCGACCTGGCCCGCTCCGCGTCGACCGGCTCGGACTTCGAGCGGGTCATCCTGACGATCCGCCTCGCGCTCGCCGGCGAGCTCGGCCGCACACTGCCCTCCTTCGACGTGGCGCTGCGCCACTACTGGGAGCACGTCCACCCCGGAGAGCCGCTGGACGAGTACATCCGGCGGACCGGGCTGACGGGCCGCTTCGCCGAAATGCTGCCGCAGCAGCTGCAGGCCGGCGTCGGCGAGGTCGCCGCCGCCCTGGCACTGCCCGGCCTGGTCGGCTCCGCGGCCGGGCAGCTCACCTCCGCGCTGGTGTCGGCCCTGCGGGAACGCCAAGCACGAGCCCAGGCTCTGGCCGGCGCCGTACGGACCGCAGCGCTGCTGGAAGCCACGCCGGACCTGGAGGCGCTGTCCTACTACCCGCACTTGCTGGCCTGGGACCTGAACCAACTGCCCGCGAAGAAGCGGCTCACCCCCGTAATCCTGCTGGACACCTTCGAGGACACCGGCGACCGCCACCGCGACTTCGAGCGGCTGCTGCAGCGCCTGGTCTGGCTCATGCCGAACACCTTCTTCGTCATCGGCGGCCGCAGCCGGCTGCCGTGGGCCGACCCCGCGCTGCACGGCCAGCTCGACTGGACCGGCCCCACCTCCTGGCCCGGCCTGGCCACCTCCTCCGCCACCGCGGTGCCGCAGCCCAGGGCGGCTGTGCAGGCCGGCCGCCAGCACCTGATCGGCGACCTGTCCCCCGAGGACTGCGACGCCCACCTCGCCCGCCGCCTCACCCTCGACGGCCAACCCCTCATCGACGCCGACATCCGCGCCGCGATCACCGCCCGCTCCCACGGCCTGCCCCTCCACCTCGACCTCGCCGTCAGCCGCTTCCTGGAGATCCGCCGCACCGACCACACCCCCACCCCCGGCGACTTCGACTGCACCTTCCCCGCCCTCCTCGCCCGCACCCTCTCCGACCTCACCCCCGACGAACGCCACCTGCTGCGCAGCGTCGCCCTGCTGGATGCCTTCGACCTCGACTTGGCCACCCAAACCGCCGGCCTCACCCACCAGGCCCCGGCCCGGCGCCTTGCCGAACGACCGCTGGTCACTGAGAACCCCTACGCCTTGTGGCCCTACCACCTGCACCGCGCGATCCGCAGCGCCGTGCGCGACGACGACCACAGCGACGACCGCTGGACAGACGCCGACTGGCACCGGGCCGCCACCCGCGCCCTGGCCGCCCTCGGCGACCAATGGACGAACGCCGCGACCCTTGCCCCCAGCCGCATGCTCCTCGTGGCCTGCCTGCGCCAGGGCTTGCGCCTGGCCCGCGACCACCGCCTGACCGGCCTGGGCTGGCTCATCGAAGCCGCCTTCGTCTACACCGACGACTCCGTCTGGGAACCCCTTGCACTCCCCACCGCCACCACCGAGGCACCGGACACTCCGGCCGATGCCGTGGCCGAGCTCCTCACCGCGATCGCCCGCCGCCAGCGCGAGCACCGCCAGCGCACCGCCGACCGTCTCACCGCCGTCCTGGACACCGGCCTGCTGCCCGCCGAGCTGACCGAAATGGCCCTGTACTACCGGGCCAAGGCCCACAAGGACCTCAGCCAGAACGACGCCGCCCGCGCCGGCATGCAGCAGGTCGCCAACACGGGCGGCCGCCTAGCTCTCAAGGCCCGCCGGGGACTTGCCAACCTGGCCCGCCTCGCCGGCGACTTCCCCACCGCCCTGGCCGCCATCCCCGCCCTGGGCTGGAAGGGCCGCCACCACCGCGTCCTTGGCGACATCCACTGGTCCCACGCCGACACCGCCCAGGCCATCAACGCCTTCGAAGCCGGCCGCGCCGAAGCCGAACAGCATGGTGCCGCGGGCGAGCGCGCCATGACGCAGGTCCGCCTCGCCCTCGCCCTCTCCTTCGCCGACCCCACCCGGGCTGGCGACGAGCTCGCTCTCGCCCACCAGCTCCTCGACGGCCTCGACCAGCGCTCCAACACGCTCCTCGCCCAGGTCGTCGCCCTGATCAAGGACGCCGGAACCGACGGCACCCCCGACCGTGCCCAGAGCCTGCACACCGACATCGAGGCCGCCGGGCTCCCCTTCCTCCACCGCTTCGTGGAGCTTGCCCTCGCCTTCCACCACGCCGTCCGCGGCGAGGACCAGGACCTGGCCGCCACCATCAGCCGCCTGCGCGAACTCACCGCCACCGGCGACTTCGCCTACTTCACCGACATCGCCCACTTCATGGCCGCCCTGCCCCTGCCGGAGCCCTCGACCACCCGCTGGACCAAGAACGAAGACGACGTCCGCTCCGCATGGCGCGGCCTGGTCCAGGCCCGGCAGGAACACCTGCTCGCCGGAAACTGACCCGGGCATGCACAACGGCCCCGACCAGACACTGTCTGGTCGGGGCCGCCGCCATGTACGGGCAAGAACCGGGCGCCGGGCCCGGAGAAAGTCAGCCGGCGTCGGGACGCCGACCCACCAGCTGGGTAAGCAGCTCGATGATCTGGGCCTGGTTCCGGTCGATCTTCTTGTCGAGAGCCTCGACCTTCTGGTCCAGGTTGCCGATCTGCAGGCGCACCGCGGTCAGGTCGGACTTGACGATCCCGAACTCGCGGTCGTGCTTCTCCGCGACCTCTTCGAAACGCCGGGTCAGGGCAGCGAGCTCGCTGTGGGCAATGGGGTCCTCAGGCACGCGGCACGCTCCCGCCAGATCATGAAAAACAAAAGACACTCAGAAGCCTCACGATATCGCGGGCACCGGACGCCGAACCCCAGCCCATCGAACCCGCTGCCGGCGGCAGCTCCGGCAGCTTCCGCCGGGCCCGCGCGCCCGGCCTGGCGATCGGAGTTGTAGGGGCTCGCACCTCATGGCCCGCAGCGGCATCATGACCGGCGGCTTCGTCCGAGCGTCCCGCCGCGACCGCAGACCGGCGCCCCGCCCGAGGAAGGGCGCCCACTGGCGGATCGGGCCGGGCTTGATTTAAAGGGCGTCGGCAAGTTCTTCGATTCGGTCGGCCAGGTGCTGAGCGGGGCGTAGGACCCTGCTGTAGCCGGATTCCTCGACTGCGTCGACCTTGAGCCTGCGGACGGCCGCGCGCAGGGCTTCGCGTTGGATGAGTTGGCGGCGGGCGGGCGGGTGCGGGACAGCGGGGCCCTCGAAGGTGGCGGCTTCCAGGGCCCAGTGGTCGGCGTCGCGGAGTTCGCCGCGGGAGAGGTGGTAGAGGTGGAGGCAATAGGCGGAGGTGGCGTTGCCGACACCGGCGGAGAACTGCCACCAGAAGCGGGCACCTTCACGCTCGTCGACGAGAAAGAGCAAGGAGGCGAAGCGGAGGGCGCCGTCTTCATCGATGCCTTCGTGGGCGAGCTGGGCGACGTGCTCAGCGGCGTCTCGGTGGTGCAGGAGGTGGGCGGACAAGGTGGCGAGTTCCCTGCCAGCCTCGTTGTGGAGGGCGGGAAAGTGGCCGACCGGGGCGGGCAGTGCGCCGAACAACATGGAGGCGGTGACGTCGCGGACGATCTCCTGCTTGAGGTCGACGAGATCCTCGTCGGTGAACGGGTCGGGGCATCCGGCACCGCCGAGAACGTCGTGGATGCTGCGCACGGTGTTACTCCTTCTCATTCTCGTCGTCGGCGGCCGATTCCAATGACAGGCCGAGCTTGATGGCGATGCGTTCGCGGGCCAGACGCCGGTGGGAGCGGACGGTGTCCGGTTTGATGCCCATGATGCGGGCGATCCGGATCGAGGGGTAGCCCAGGACGTAGTGCATGACGATGACGTCGAACTGGCGCTCGGGCAGGCCGGCTATCGCTGTGTAGAGGCCGAGGGCGGACTCCATCACCTCGAACTGGCGCCGGATCACTTCGAGGGTGGCGCGCGCGGCCTGTTGGAAGGCGGCGGTCTGCACCATCTGGGAGGTCTGGCCCACCAGCCGCAGGTGGGTTTCCACCCGTTGCTTGAGCAGTTTCCAGGCGTACGCCTCGGGGCTTTCCTCCTTCAGCACGTTCGCCCAGTTCAGAGCGAGGTGGGAATAGCAGCGCCGTACCACGGCCTTGGCGGCATCCTTGTCGCCGAGCATGGTGTGCGCGTACCGCAGGTGGGCGCGGGCGTAGAGGTCGTAGAACGCCTCCTGGTCCGGTGTCATCTGGTACTCGATGCCCGTCAGGTTGTTGATCTCTTCCAGGAAGCTGGAGCGGGGGAGGTCATACTGGGCTCCTGATCCGTCCGGCTCCTCCGGCGACGGCGTGACGGCCACAGGCCTCACACCTCCCCGTTGCGCGGGTTTGGCAGCGGCGGGACCTCCTGGCGGGTGCCGACGGCGCCGGACGCGTTCTCCAGCAGTTGGGTGGCACCAATCCGCACCCCGGCGCTGAGGAGACGCCGAGTCAGGGCGCGCGCGTCGGGAGCGAATACGCGCAGGGCGGTAACAACCGCCAGCACGTCGAGAAGTTCGTGAACGACCACAGTTCCCATTCCTCAGGGATCACACAGGGACGGTGCTCCATCCCCTTCTCGGGAACACCGGAGGGCGTCTTTGCCCTCAACCGCAGCTTTTCGAATCACCATGGGCAAACGCGTATCGCGGTCCCATCATTTTTGACCAGGAGCGATCGCGCGATTACGCATAGGAGTAGACCACTCCTTGCTGCTACGCCATGATCACGTAAAGTTAAGCCGTCTACCAGCGTAAACAGTTCGGCGGGGGTGGCCGCAGGCCTCCACATCTCCCGCGCCCACGCGAACCTCCACACCCGCAACGTGACTCACATCACGCTCGTTAGGCAGGAGTTCAGCGTACGACCCAGACTCTGTGGCGGTTCCACGCGTGCGACGGACCGCGTCGGACCCCACCAGGCCGCCCTGTCACCGAACCACTCGGGCCGCGTCAGCTCCGTTCCCGGCCGCCGGCGACAGCGCTGGCAGCTTCCGCCGGGCCCGCGACGGTGCGCCGGTTCCGCCCCGGAATGACGATCGGAACACGAAGGCCCAGCCCGCGGGAGGCCCACATGCCGTCGACGAGTTGGTCCGGCGCGATCTCGTTCGGCCTGGTCACCACCCCGGTCTAGGTGTCATCCGCCACCGAGGACCGGTCCGTCAGCGTGGAGCTCTGCACCGTCGAGGCGCTCCCGATCGCCGGCCCCACCCTCGGTCTGCCCTTCCTGCCGATCGGTCGATCCCCCGCCCTGTGCCCGGTACGGTGCGGTTACTCCCCGTACCTGGTTTTGGGCTGCGGTGATCCGGTTGCGGAGGTGCGCGATGTCGAGGCTGAGACGGTCGGCGATGTCTGAGAGGCAGGAATGAGGCATGCGGGAAGCCAGGCGAATGGCGTCCTCGTCCCAGGCGCATTCGAGCGGTGTTCCGTTGCGGAGGAACTCTCTGGCCTGGGCCGCGGCATCGTAGACGAGGGCCTGCAGCTGCTCGGTCGCGGGAGCCGGAAGGGGCGGCGGGGACCAGGCCGGGCGGCCGGGCGGTTCTTCAGGGAGCGGCGGCGAGTAGTCGGGGATCGCCAGCAGGTCGGGACATTCCCGGTACCAGGCCCAGGCATGGTGTGCCGAGGTCTGGGCCCTCGGCCTGGTGTCGGTGCTCGCGTCCGCCGTGGGGAGGTTTTGTGCTGGGTGCTGGGGCTGACGCAGGCCGCGCAGGACGGCGAGGTCTTCCGGGTGGGTGTGCAGCCGGTCGGTGAATGCGTGAATCAGGGCGGCTGCGTGTCGGCAGGGTGATGCTGTCGCGCAGGTGCAGATGAAGCGAAATTCATCAGGGTCGGGCAGCACAGCCACGCCGCCGGTGTGGGCGGGGTCGGCGAAGCACTCAGGCAGTGCGATGCCGGCGGCTTCGTCGTGGTGCTCGCACCGGGGCGATGCTGTGCGGACGGCGGCCACCTGGGCGGTGGTGAGAACTGGCAGGGTGATGGCGGCTTGGAGTTCCGCACCGCTGTTGCGGGCGGTCATGGTGCCGGAGATACGTCCTGGTGAGATCCGGAGTCGCTCGATGCCCCGGTCGTCCAGGTCCGCACGGCCGGCGATGAGGGATTCCTGGTCGGCGGCGGCAGAACACGCGGCGGCGCCGAAGCTCTCGGCCCACAGACTGGTGTGGTTCATCGTCGGGCTCCCAGTGCGATCAGCTCGCAGATTTCGTCGTCGGTGAGCTCGCTGAGGGCGGAGCTGTCGCTGGTGAGGATGGCGTCGGCCAAGGCGCGTTTGTGGCGGATGAGTTCGTCGACCCGGTCTTCCAGGGTGTTCTCGGTGGTGAGCTGGTGCACGGTCACCGTGCGGGTCTGGCCAAGGCGGTGTGCCCGGTCGATGGCCTGGTTCTCCTTGGCCGGGTTCCAGGGGCGGTCGAAGAGCACGACGTGACTGGCCTGGGTGAGTGTGAGGCCCGTTCCGCCAGCCTTGACGGTGATGACCATGGTCTGTCCGGGGCGGCTCTGGAAGGTGTCGATGATGCGCTGCCGGTCGCGGCCGGCGGTGACATCGCCGCTGAAGTAAAGCGGGCTGATGCCGTGGCTCTGGAGATGGTGGACGAGGCGATGGGCCATGGCCCGGTACCGGGTAAAGATCAGGCAGGACTCGTCCGGGTCACGGAGGACGGGCAGGAGGTCGTCGAGGGCGGCCAGTTTGCCTGAGCGGGCGGTGGCGCGTTCAGGGTCGTAGGAGTCGTCGAGCGGTTCGGCTAGGAAGTGCTCGGGCGCGTTGCAGATCTTTTGCAGCTGGTCGAAGAGTTTGAGCAGGAGGCCCTTGCGCGCGATGCCTTCGGCGGCGCGGATCTCGCGGAGAGTTTCGTCGGCAACGTGCTGGTAGAGGGCGGCCTGCTCGGGAGTCAGCGTGACGATCCGGGGGCTGCGGACCTTGGGCGGGAGCTCGGGCAGGACTCCGGGATCGCTCTTGCGCCGTCGGAGCATGAAGGCTCTGAGGAGGCTGGACAGGCGGTCGGTCAGCTCGCTGTCGGTGATGTTGTTCTCGATCGGCTTGCCGAACTGGTCCCGGAAGGTCCGCAGGGCTCCGAACAGGCCAGGGTTGAGCCAGTCCATCAGGGACCAGGCGTCGGTGAGGCTGTTCTCGACGGGGGTCCCGGTCAGGGCGATGCGGATCTGGGACTGGACGCGGCGCATGGCCATGGCCGTGGCTGTCCGGTGGTTCTTGATCAGCTGCGCTTCGTCGGCGACGACGAGGTCGAAGGGGTGCGCGGCCAGGACGTCGATGTCGCGGCGGACCGTCTCGTAGGTCGTGATCACCACGGTGTTGGCCATCGCCCCGTCCAGGGTCCGGTCCGGGCCGTGGTAGCGCGTGGTGGGTACCGTGGGGGCGAACCGCTGCACCTCGCGTTCCCAGTTGATCACCATGGAAGCGGGGCAGACGATGAGGCTGGGGTCCGTGGTTCGGTGCGTACGGTCCCGGCGGTGCAGGTGGAGAGCGAGGGCGGTCAGGGACTTGCCGAGTCCCATGTCGTCGGCGAGGAGGGCCCCGAAACCGGCGTCGGTGGTGTTTGCCAGCCACGCCAGGCCGAGCTTCTGGTAATCGCGCATGGTGGCCGACAGTCCGCAGGGGGAGTTCACCGGGGCGCTGCGTGAGCCGGCGCGCAGGAACTCCACGAGCTCGCTGAGGTCACCGGCCGGCTCGCAGTCGAACATGCTGTCCTCGATGTTGATCTGCCCGGTCAGGGAGGCCCGCAATGCTTGGTCGGCGGTGACCGGCGGCATCACACGGTTCCCCGCGCGCCGGGCTGTCTCCTCGTCGACGAGCACCCAGCGGTCGCGGACCTTCGCCAGCGGCACAGAGGCCTTCGCGAGGTCGTCCATCTCACCGTCGGACAGGTCGCTGCCGGCCACCGACAGCTGCCAACGCCCGTCGAGTACATCGTCCAGGGCGAACCGGGGGCGCGTCGCGGAGGCCGGGGCTGCCGGGCGGCGCTCCAGGACCGCGCGGGTTCGCAGGCGGTCTGTCCACCCTTGGTGCCACTCCACGTGCAGCCCTGCCCGTTCCAGCTGCTGGGCTGTCCGCCCTCTCAGCAGGACGGCCTCGGTCGCCCGCAGGGTGAAAGTGTCGGGGACGGGGCGCTCCAAGAGCCGTTCGGCGGGTGCCCACTCGGCTGCGATGTGACGCAGCCGGCGTCGCAGGAGGGCCACCAGTTGAGGGTCGGAAGCGATGTCCGCAGCAGGGCGCCAGTTCCGTTCATGGACGGTCGGGGCATCCGGCATGCGCAGCCGGAGGTCCGCCCAGAGCAGCTCGGTGTCGTCCGGGCTGTTTTTCTGCGGGGCGCGGACCGACAAGACCAGGTCCAGAGCCTCGGCGGCCGAGCCGTCCCGCAGGTCGTCGCCCCACTGCACGAGCGCGGGTACGTGCTGCTGCCGGGGCACCGGCCCCGTGAACGGCCGGTGCCCGAGTACGGTCGGCGTACCCGGGCCGCGGAGCATCGCCTCGGCGACTGCATCGAGCCCGGCGCGGATCGCGACCTGCGGAGTCCACAGCCGACGCGGCTTCGTGTCCGCGGCCATGCCGCAGTTCGCCGGCGGCACCAGAGCATCGGCGAGTCGCCCAACCCGCTCCTCCTCATCCCCGGTCAGCGGACCGGCCCTCCACACGTCCGTTCCATCGTCGGCCAGCCCTGGGAAGACCCGTCCGGAGGCCACGACAGCCAGCCCGAGCCGAATCACCTGACGCCACACGCGGACCGAATGCGACTCCTTCTCCTCCTCCGCAGCGGCAAGCACATTGGCTAGCAGCCGCAACGGCACATGCCAGCACTCCACCAACTGAAGCTGTACCGCACTTCCCGAGCCCGGCAGGATCAGCGCGGCCGTACAAAGGCGGACCGGCCGATGAGGCGTCCCCTGCACCGGCAGCCCGTCGGGGCTGTAGACCAGGAAGCGGGCCGTCCCGCCTTGGATGTCGATGGTGAGTTCCGCGTCCTGCCCCAGCAGCGCCGCCAAAGAAGCTGCCGCGGTGGCGATATCGTCGGCAGCGGCGACCGGTCCGGCGGGTCCGTGCAGCACGCGGTCGTCGTGGATGTCCGGCGCCAGCTCCGCCGCAGCGGCCTGCGGTGTCACGCCGGGCGGTGCGGCCAGTCGCTCCAGCATGGCCTTCGCCGCGTTGCGCTGGGCCAGCCGCTTCGCCGCTCCGGCCGCCTCCGCCCGCAGGTTCTGCCCGGCAACCCGGCAGGTGACGGCCGCGAGATACCCGACCCCCGGTTCGAGCCGGGGGGCACCGATGACCAGCTTGGCAATCCGGCCCTTCTGCTTGAGCTGGTTCAGCACTTGAAGGGCAGTCTTCTCGTTGGGGGCTGGCACGTCTTCCTTCCCTCGCCAGACCGGGAGCTCTGGTGCTTTCGCCCGCTTCCACTCGCTCAGCAGATGCTTCGCTGCTTCAAGGCGGGCGCCGGACCTTCCCACGCTACGGCCGGTCCCCGAGAGCATCTGCCCGTTGCTGACGCACGCGGCCACGCACACAAACAGAGGCTCCAGCCCCGTGATGCTCGGCTGCTCCTTGAAAGTCAGCCCGCTGATCACACCCCCCTCCTGCATCACAAGAAGCCGGTCCTGCGGGCCGGGTGAAACGGTCTTCGCCACCAAGGCCGGCGCCTGCGCCCGCCCCGGCAGGGGAACCTCGACAGGCAGACCGGCGAGATCGGCCAGAACACGCAGCGCGACCGCGGCCCGGGCGTCGCGTTTGCTGGTGCGCCACGGACCGGTCACGCTCGCCATCTCGCCGTCGGTCACATACGTGACGTGGGACCGGAACAGGACCGCGCCCCCGGGCTTCTGCTCCTCGCCGAACTCCGGGACGGGTTGGTTCCGAACGGAGTGGTACAGCGTCAGCACAGCGACTGCGGCCCCGGGCACCTCAGCAACCGTGTGCAGCACCGCCTTGCGGGCCGGCTCCCAGGCGGGCGACGCGGCGTCGAAGAGTACGGCCTGAAGATCGCGCGGGATCAGTGCACCCGCGGTGATCCGTGTGGCCACCTCGGCCACCACGGCCGGGGCCACCACCGGCTGTGCGAGGGCGCGCAGCAGCCGTGACGCGAAAGACGGATCCGCGGCAGCCACCGCTGAGCCGGCCGAGTACCGGGCTGCCGGCTGCCAGCCCTTCTCCGGGAAACCGGCTTGCTCTACCGGTTCGCAGCCGGACATGTGACCGAGAAGGCTCACCACGGCCCCCTGCAGGGCTGCCTTCTTCGTCTCTCGGGTCACGGCCGCACCGTGGAGCCGTCGGGCCTGATCCCGCCAGCCGGCCTGCACGACGAACAGCCCCGGGCCACCAGTGTTCAGGTCCCGGGCCACAAGCGCGGTCGGGACACCGCTCTCCTGGGCATGGGAGTGCAGCACCGACGTGGCGAGCTCGGGCCTCGCCTTCACCACCGCCCAGGCCGACGCCGTCGCCTGGACGGCGAGGCGATATCCCGTGAACCGGAGGAGAATCAGGCGGAGTTCCTTCACACCGAGCTGGCCGTTTCCGGCCCGGACAGCTGCCTCAGCAAACAGCTCGGGAGTGAGGTGCCGGGCCTCATTCGCCTTCTCCAGCAGCCGGGAGAACACCTGAGGCTCCAGGGCGCTGAGGCCTACCCGAGCGACGGGCGAGGGACTCGGCACCCGGGCTGACCGAGCAGAGAGGGGAGTCGCCATGACAAACCTTCACGAACGCAGAGACCTCACCAGAACATGAGGCAATCACAAACAGTGTCCGAATAGTTGCAGTTCGTGACCACTGGTAGCGGTTGGGTGGAACTGGCGGCGCTGTGAACTACCCGGACGTGTTCACGCGGGGACAATCCCTTGACGCCCACCCACCGGCACCACCCCGGCGGAAACCGGCTGTGAGGCGCTGATGCGGTGCCCGCTGGCCTCGTCCCGCACCAGCAAGACGATGGTGGTGAGCCGGGCGAGCGCCTCGTACGGTCTTGGCGACGACCCCGGCGTCGCGGCGGGGAAGCCGGCATGGCCTGCCACCCTCTTTACGGTGCGTGACGCTTACCTCAATATCGGTTATCACAGTGGATTCTGAGGTGGGGGAGAAAGTCATGGCAACGGGAACGGACAAGGACTATTGGGCTTCGCAGGCGCTGCCGAGTGTTCTCAAGCACAAGCTGCTGGGCCAGTACATTCCCCGCTTCGGCGGGATGACCGGCTCGCGTGGTCGGCACCAGGTCGTGTACCTCGACGGCTATGCGGGCGAGGGGCGGTACGAGAGCGGCGACCGCGGCTCTGCGGAGATCGCGATGCAGGTGGCCGCTCATCACTTGGAGAAGAACGCGCTGTTATGGAACTGCTTCTTCGTGGAGCAGAAACCCGATTCCGTTGCCCGTCTGGACCTGGTTGCTGCCCACTACCGCGCCCTGGGCGTAGACGCGAGGGTGCACCACGGCGACGTGGACGGAGTTCTGGGCGAGGTTCTGCGGGTTGCCGAAGGGCTCCCGCTGTTCCTGTTCCTTGATCCGTGCGGCCTGGGGCTGCCGTTCGACCGGATCGTTCAGACGCTGAACCAGCGGCGTAGTACTCCGCGGCTGTGGCAGCCTACCGAGTTCTTGATGAACTTCAGCATGGACGCGGTACGGCGCCTGGGAGGCAATGCCCGGTCCGCCCGCGGTCTGGAACGCTCCTCCGAGCGCTTCGATGAGGCGTGCGGCGGCCGATGGTGGCGTGAGTACTTCCGGCCGGACGAGCCGGCCGAAGCGGACGTGGACGAGATCGTGGCAGCCCAGTACGCCCAGCGGCTGAGGGAGAAGACCGGCATGTTCGTGCAGTCGGTGCCGGTCGCCAGAAAGCCCGGGCAGAAGGCGGTGTATCACCTGGTCTTCGGAACGCGCAGCGAGCACGGCCTGTGGTTCTTCGGCGACGCTGTTGCCCGGGCTCGCGATGCATGGTGGGAGGGGCTTGAGATCAAGGAGGAACGGGAGGACCCTGACGCTCTTTTCTCCGCTACCTCGGTGGTCCGCCCGGATCCGCAGGAGGCGACGCTCGTGCTCGTTCTGCCCAGGGGGTTGGCGGAGGGCTGGGACGACATCGAGCGCCGGCACCGACACTGGTGCGAAGACAACGGTCTGCGACCGCTGTGGACGATCCCGCACCTCGATCCCGTGGAAACCGGCTACCTCAACGACTATCCCAGCCTTGAAGGCTCGCGGGCCAGGCGGGCCGCGGTGGGCAGCGCTCTGCTCCGACGCATCGCGCTCTTTCACACCGTCACCGCCTTCTACCGCGTCCAGTGCTGGGACGATGGCGACAGCTGGAAGATCGACGCCCGCACCGCACACCCCCGGGCCCGCTGGCACGACCAGCTCCTGCAAGGGCTGTGCCACCCGCGATGGGGCCTGCCGGTGCACGTGGCCCACCGGTTCTGCCACTGCGCCGAACCGGACGCCCCCTACCAGTGGAACCACACCTGCGCCTTCTACTTCGACGGCCACACCACCGGCAACGACGACCCCCTCTACCTGCGCGTCCACGCCAGCCCCGAAGGACGCGACTACGACCAGCAGATCAGGACACTGCGCCAGGTCGGCGCACCGGAAGGCTGGATGGCCCGCGCCTTTCCCCAGGAAGCGGTCCAGCACCACGATCAGCACTATCAGGCGGGACTGCTGAGGTAACGGAACGTCTGCCCACTGACCGAGGAAGGCCGCGTATGCCTGGACCGGACCTGCCACCGCCGGCGACTGAAGCCAGCTCAAGGGCATCGTCATCTTCATCCGCAACACCGACGAGCTTCGTCTCCTGGGCCAGACCGCGCCCAACGGCACCCGCATCATCGTCCTGCCCGAGGACGGCGGCCCCGCCTGACCCGCCGCATCAAGATCCACCGACCACCCAACGCGAAAGCAGCACCACGTGACGGACCAAGCGCAGGAGTCATGAGCCGAGCCCTGGCAGAGGAGATACGGACCAGCTACCCGGGCGTGCGCCTTGAACTGGGAATCGACCACGGCCCGTATCTCGTGCTCTTCTCGATCCTCCTCCCGGAGAGCGAACGAGGGAACGGGCTCGGCACCCGCGTCATGGAACACATCACCGCCGCAGCCGACCTACGCGGTGTACCGATGACGCTCAGCCCAAGCGACACCTTCGGCGGGGACCTGGTCCGGCTGCACGCGTTCTACCGACGCCTCGGCTTCATCACCAACACCAGGCGCGGTCAGATCGGCGCCCCAAGAGAGAGCATGGTCCGCGTACCACTCGGCTCCACCGCAGTTGGTGACCCACTGACATATCCGTGGCAGACCCACTGACGTTCTCGTGGCAACCGACAGTACGGTGGCGACCATGGCGGATCAAGGCGAGACGCAGAGCGGGTCGGGGCGGACACGGCTGGACCTCGCGCGCCGCGAGTAGCCGGCCCCGCCCCGCTGCCTTCCCGCCGATCGGCAGATCCGACAGTGCGCGGCCGGTACGGTGCCGGATGAGACGTCGACAGCAGGGGGAGAGCGTGGCGGCAGGAAAGGTCCGAGACCGTGGCGAGGTGCTCGGCTACGGGGTGCCAGCCGCGCTCTTCCTGCCCGGGGTCGCCTACCTCGGGATCACCAACGGCCACCAGTTCATCGCCAACGACTTCTTCGCCTTCATGTACTGCCTGGCCAGCATCGGCTTCGCAACGGTCCCCCTGCTCGCGTGGCTCCAGGGAGGCGGCCGGCACGCCGACCCGGGCTTCGTCCGCTCAGCCTGGTTCCCGTGGCTGTTCACCACCGGACAGGGCGTGGCCTACAGCTCGCCTCGCACCGACGCGAACGTCTTCGTGCTGACCCTGGGCTGGGGCGCGTTCATCTATGCCGGGATGGTGGCCCTGTACTTCCTCGCACGCGCACTGTGGTCCACCGACGACCAGGCTGCACGCGGGGCCGGCGCCGCGCCCGGCGAGGGAGCCGGTGGGGCAAAGGCCGACGCCTGAGCTCTGCTCAGTCCGCGGCCCGGCGTTCGTCGTCCAGATGGGCCATGGCATAGGCGTGCTCATCCGGATGGCGGGTTAGGCGGGCCATCGCCCACGCGGTACGGGCGTCCATCCCCTCGCCGAAGTCGGCGGCCAGGCGTCGTGCCTGCCACGTCGTGCGCGGGGCGAGCGCCCACCGTACGAGGGGGAAGCGGACGCGGCCGGTGCTGGCTGTCGTCCGGCCTGTCCCGGCAGGGGAGTCCTCGGAGGCAAGGTCGGAAGTGTTCGGGTCGGGCACGATGGCGAGTCTGGTGACGGCCTCGGTCGCCGTGGCGGTGATCGGGCTGGAGATCACCGAAACGGGCGGCGTCGAAGTACCGCGACGCCTGCCGGTCCGCGCTCTGTTCTGAACACGCGCTGCTCAGGACAGCGGCACCCAGCCGAGGAAGATGTGGCCGGCCGGAACCGTAGCGCAGGACGTCGTTGGGGCCGGTGACGGACGTCCTCAGCAGTCAGGACGGGCACCCGCAATCCCGAGAAGACGCTGTTGCCGCGCAAGTTGTCAGCCCCTCGCCGGGAGGGCGCGCATCAGGGCGAGCCCGTCGACGACCCGGCCCTCCTGGTTCGTCAGGAGCGTCGGGTCGTCGCCGCTCTCCCACTCTGCCCTGGCACAGGTCACTCAAGGTCGGCTCGACCGTCAACTGCCGTCCATCTTCGTGATCCAGGACAGGCGCCCGCCACTCGGTCACGCCGGCCCGGCGTCGCGTCTTCCTCGCGCGGTGATCGACTGGTCGAGCTCGTCCAGCGTGCGTAGGAACGCGGCGTTCAGATCGACGTTGTACAGGTGCGCGAGGATCAGCACGGACCACAGGCAGTCTGCGAGTTCGTGCTCCAGGGCGGGACGGCCGTTCGGCATGTCACGGGCGCCTTCCTGCGCCATAACGATCTTTGCCAGATCGCCGACGTCCCCGACGAAGCCGAGCATGAACTCCTCGCGTGTCCACACCCGGCCACGTTCCCTCAGGTTCAGCTCGTCGTAGAGGTCATGGATGCGCAGGGCGCGGCGCTGAAGTTCGTCGAGGTCCATGTCTCAGCCTTTCCGTACGCGTCCTGCATAACCTCTGGGCTGCGATCGTGCTGTCACGTAGCAGCAGGCAGGGTCGTGCGTGCGCCTCACAGCGCACACGGCTCAAGCAAGCCCCGAGGGCTTCGCAGGACAGCAGTTCAGGTGCACAACGCAGTGCATGTACGCGGAGGCCTACACGGCGTGGGGCAGATCGGTGAGCAGGGTGCGGACGCGGGGGTGGTTGCCGTGGTGGTGGCGCAGGGTGGTGGTGACGGTGTCCAGGTGGTGGTGGACGCGGTGGGAGCCGACGTGCTGGGCGAGGGTGAGTGCGTGGCGGGCGGCGGTGCAGGCTCCGTTGATGTCGCCGGTCTGCAGCGGGCGTCGGCGAGTTCGCTGGCGAAGAGCATCCGGTCGCGGGGGTAGCTGTCGCCGGTGAGTACTGTGCGGCCGGCGAGGTAGGGCTCGGCGAGGTCGGGGTGGTGGGCGGCGAGGAGGGCCCGGCCGGTCTGGGCGTCGATGGCGGCAGAGTCCAGCCACAGTGTCCACCAGGGTTCTTCGCTGTCGTGGGCGGCGGCGAGGTGGGTGCGTGCCTGGCCGTCGGCGCGGTGCAGCGCCTCGGTGTCGCCTTGCTGGCCGGCGAGTGCGATGCGGCGCATCTCCAGCACGGCGCGCAGGCGCGGGGTGAGGGCCTGCGGATTGCGGTTCTCTGCGACTTCCAGCAGGGTGGCGGCTTCGTGGTACTGGCCGAGCCAGGATTCCTGGTAGGCGGCTGAGGCAAGCAGGTTGACGGTGGCGTGGTGGATGCCGGGGGCGTGCTCGGCTTCGCGGGCGACGCGCAGGCCGGTCTGGTAGACGCGCTGTGCCTGCGGGGTGGCGGCCGGCGTCGAAGAGCATCCAACCGTAGGTTTCGCTCATCTCGATGTAGGCGGTGTGCAGGCGTATGGCTTCGGCGGTGTCGTAGCGGCTTTCGGCGATGAGCTTGCCGACGTTCTGCCAGATTCCGCCTGCCCAGAGCAGAGTGGAGGCGCTGCCTTCGCTGTCGTCGTGTTCCCGTGCTTGCCGGACGGCGTGCTCGACCGTTCCGGCCAGCTTCGGGGACACTTTGTCTCCGTCCTGGGCTGCGGCGAGTGCGGGCGCTCCTCCCATGAGCAGGTCCAGGGCCGGTGCGGTGGCGGCGGCTCCGGACAGCAGGATGAAGGAGCGTCGGTGCATGGGGGTGTCTCCCTGGGTCTCGCGCAGCAGTTCTTCGGCGGTGGCTTCGTAGGGGTTGTCCAGGGCGGCCCGGTTTCTGCGGCGCTGGCGTGGCCGGTCCCAGTTGAGGGAGCTCGGGGTGAGTTGGCGTCCGGTGTACTGCGACAGGACGGCCAGGACGTCGCCGATCGCGTCTGCGGAGGGGCGGTCGCCGCGCATCCAGGGGTAGCCGGTCTTGCAGTGCAGCGGAACGGAGCCGCGCCGGGCCCGGTGCTGGTTGACCCGGGCGATCAGCTGTTCGGGGCCCCAGCCGAGTCTGGCGAGCTCGTCGCGTAATGGGTTCGGTTCTGGCTCACGGTCCACCGGGATCCCCCCGCTGCGGTACGGCTCCTGATCGGACGTTAGCACCGGGATCCCCTGCCCTGGCAGGGGGTGATGAGGCTTGGCCGGTGTAGTTACACCCCCTGGTGGGGCTGCACCGCACCGGTGTCCTGCACCCGCTCCACCGCATCCACCCCACGTCCCTCTGGTCCCCTGACCGGTCGCGGCGCTGTCCTGGAGGGGCCGGGCAGCGGGCCCGGTCCACGAGACAAATGAGGTGCGTGATGACGCGGGTTGAAGATCCGGTTCGGGTGGTGCTGCCGAGGACGCTCGCGGTCTCGCTGGCCGCGGCTTGCACGACGCAGATGGAAGAGCATCGGTGGAGCGCGGGGAACGTGGAGGCCGCCCGCCGCGTGCTCACCGGTGGTGGCGCGGAGGTGTTGCTGGGAGCACTGGCCGAGCGACTGGACCGTGGCTGCCTGTCCTCGCCGGGCTGGGCGTTACTGGCGCTGCCCGCCACGCTGGGGGATGAGGAGCTGCAGGTGGCCGCCGCCGGTGTGCTGGCCGCGCTCGGCCGCCCGTTCTTCTCCATCCGGCAGGGGGATGGCCGGCTGTGGATCGGGGAGGAGACCAGCTCGGCGAAGGACAGGGCGTCGTTCGGCGGTACGGGCGCGCAGGCCCTGCACATCGACGCCCCGAACGTGCAATGCGTCCCGGAGTACACGAGTCTGCTGGTGCTCCGAGCCGACCCGGCCGGCGGCGGCGCTTCGTTGCTGGGGGACCTGCGAGCTGCAGTGGCCCGGCTGGATGAGGCCGACCGTGCAGCGCTGCGGGAACCGGTGTTTTTCGAGGGGCAGGCGAAGGGCCTGTGCGGTGTCGGGGAGCTCTGGATGCCGTTCCCTGTGCTGGAGGACAACGAGGACGGACAGCCGGTCTGGGTCCGCTGGGCAGCGAAGATGATCCGCGACCCGCGCAATGCCGGCCGCGCCGCGGTGCTGGAACGCTTCGCCGCGGCGCTGGCGGAAACCACCGTCGCGCTCACCCTGGGACGCGGGCAGCTGCTGGTCGTCGACCAGAGGCGTATCGCTCACGGCCGTACCGCACTCGGACACCAGCAAGGCCTCGCGGACGGTACCCGGCGCTGGATCATGCAGGCCAAAGCGACCTTCGACCCGGCCGCCCCCGCCCACCAGGCCCTGGCCGACGCCGCGGCGGGGAGGCGCAACGATGCCTGAGCTCACGGACGTAGCAGTGGTCGGGACCGGTGTCGTCGGTCTCGCGGTGGCCGTCGAGCTGCTGCACCGCGGCGTGCACGTGACCCTGGTGGGACCGCGGACCGGCGCACACCGCGGACAGGGCACACGGGCAGCCGGTGCGATGCTCTCCACATTCTCCGAACTGGAGCCGCACCACGACGCGCAGCGGGCGGGACTGGAGACGGCCGAGCGGCTGGCCGCCCACAACGCCTACCCGGCGTGGCTGGAGCGGATCGGGGCCATGGGCGGCCAGAAGGTCCAGGCACCGGCCGGAACGTGGGTGCTCGCCCCGGCCGGGCGGCGGTTCAGCCTGGAGCCGATCGCCGAAGCGGCTCGGGCAGCCGGGCACCAGGCCGAGGAGCACGAGGCGTCGAGCATCCCCGGCCTGCGGGCGCCCGCCTCCTCGGCGGGTGCCCTGTGGCTGCCCACGGAGGCCCGCGTCGACAGTGCCGCCCTGATGGAAGCTCTGTCCCTGGCCATCGAGCAGCACCCCCGCGCCACCTGGATATCCCAGCCGGCCGCAGCCGTCGGTGCGGGCACCGTGTCCTGCAGGGGCGGGAAAGCGGTCCGGGCCCGGGATGTGGTCCTGGCCGCAGGGTGCGGCATCCCAGGGCTGCTGCCGGATCGGGGCCACCCAGTGGGCGTGCCCCCGATCCTGGCCGGCCGCGGGGTCAGCGCCCGTCTGAACGCCCCGGCGATGAAACTGGAACACGTGGTGCGCACGCCGAACGCGGCGTTCGCCTGCGGAACCCACCTGGTCACGCGTACGGACGGCACCCTGTATCTCGGCGGAACGAACCGGCTGACCCTGGACGCCGACCCCGACCAGCCCCCCGGCCTGGACGAGGTCGCCGTGCTCGCCACCGACTCCGCCGCGCTCATGGACCCCCGCCTCGGAGCGGCCACCCTCCAGGACGCCCGTACGGGGCTGCGCCCCTACACCCTGGACCACCTGCCGCTGGTCGGCCGTACCGGCGAACCGTCCATCCTGCTGGCCACTGCCACCTACCGGTGCGGGGTGCTGCTGGCCCCACGCTTGGCCGAGCTCGTCGCCGACGAGATCACCACACCGGGCAGCCTCGACACCCACCCCTACCGGGCACAGCGGCCAATGCCGGCCCCGCACATCGACGACGTCCTCGCCCAAGGAGCTGCCCGGGGACTGCTGGAACACCTGTTGCAGGGAGGCGGGCACCTCTCGCTCTCCCAGCAGGCCGAGTTCACCGCCTTCACCAGCCTGGCGCTGCGCGCCCTGCTGGGAGAGGACTCGAAGGCCGGCGCCGCGATGCGGCGGCTGTGGGACCGGGCCCCGGTCATCGAAGCCGTACCGTCGCTGTTCGCGCTCGCCCGCCGCCTGGAGGCACTGCGGTGACCGCCGCAGACCAGCGCCTCGTGGAGCAGGTCCTGGGCGCGCTCCGGCACATCCGCCCCGGCACCGCTCCGGGGCCGGACACCGACTTCCGCGACCTCGGGCTCGACTCTCTGGACCGGCTCACCCTGGCAGTGACCGTCGAACGGGCCACCGGCCTTGCCGTCCCCGGCCCGACCCTCTCCGACGCCGCCACTCCCGCCGACCTGGCCAGCCGCCTGCCCGCCACCGACAGGAGCGCTCCCGTGCATCAGGACCACCGTTCCGACCCCCCGGAACTGGGGTGGTTCGACGCCGAAGCGAGCGTCGGAGAAGGCACACGTCTGTGGCACCAGTCCCAGGTCGCCGACGGCGCGGTTGTCGGCGCCGACTGCACCTTGGGCAAGGGATCCTTCATCGGTGCCGGCAGCACCATCGGCGACCGCGTGAAGATCGGGAACTACTCCAACGTATTCGGTGCGGATGTGGGCGACGAGGCGATGATCTGCCCCGGCGCGCTCGTCCTGGAGGATCCGGCCCCGCGGGCCACCACCCCCGACGGGCGGCGCAAGGGCCCCGAGGACTGGACCCGTCACCCCGTCACCATCGGTACCGGGGCCACGATCGGTGCTGCGGCCGTCATCGCGCCCGGCGTCACCGTCGGCCCGCACGCACTGGTCGCGCTCGGCGCAGTCGTCATGCGCGACGTCCCCGCCCACGGCCTGGTGATCGGAAACCCCGCTCGACAGGTCGGCTGGGTATGCCGGTGCGGCCACTCCCTGGACGCGGCGCTGCGCTGCACCGACTGCCCGCGTACCTACCGGCGCGACGGCGACGAACTGGCCGCCGAACACCAGCCCGGGCCACTGGAGTGAGAATCACACCAGTTTGTCACTGTTCTGTGCCAGACAGGTGACGCTCTCCGAGCTGTGCGAGCGGCACGGATAGCGTCCCGCTCCATGAGCACCGCGCATCTGCCTCCCGCCGAGTACTACGCCACCCTCCCCAAGATCATTGGTGGGGCAGGAGCGGCCATCCGCGACAAGGCCGGACGGTTCCTCCTGGTGAAACCGTCCTACCGCGACTACTGGGAAGTCCCGGGCGGCGGGCTAGACCTGGGCGAGGACCCGAGGCGAGCATTCCAGCGCGAAATCAAGGAGGAGCTGGGCATCGACCTCACCCCGGGCCGGCTGCTGGTCGTCGACTGGGTACCCGAACAGCCCGACGGCCGCCCCCCGCTCGTCAACTTCATCTTCGACGGCGGCCTGACCACCAAGGAACAGGCCCAACAACAAGTGCGCCTCGACAACGACGAACTGACCGAGTGGACGCTGGCAGCACCCGAGGAATGGGACACCCTCCTCCCACCCCACATGGCCCGCCGCCTCCACGCCTGCGCCCGCGCCCTGAGCCACAACACCACCCTCTACCTGCACCACGGATTCGCCCCCACCCAGACCTGACGCCCCGCCGCCCCTTCCGGTCGCGGCGCCTGGCGTCCACCGGAAGGGACCCCCTTCGTGAACACACCACCGATCCCGGTCGCCGCGCCGCGCCTGGACGCGGACGACATCGCCTCTGCCGTCCGCGTCCTTGAATCCGGCCACCTAGTCCAGGGCCCCGAAGTCGCCGCGTTCGAGGACGAGTTCGCCGAACTGGTCGACGGCCGCCACTGCATCGCGGTCAACTCCGGGACTTCCGCACTCTGGCTCACCCTCCTCGCCCTGGGCATCGGCCCCGGCGACGAGGTCATCGTGCCCTCCTTCACCTTCGCCGCCACGGCCGCCGCGGTCCGGCTCACCGGCGCCACGCCGGTCTTCGCCGACATCGCCCCGGACACCTTCTGTCTGGACCCCGACGCCGTCCGGGCCGCGATCACGCCCCGCACCGCCGCAGTCATCCCCGTCCACCTCTTCGGACACCCCGCCGCGATGGACGACCTCACCAAGCTCGCCTGCCGGCACCGTCTCGCTCTCGTAGAGGACGCCGCGCAGGCCCACGGCGCCACACTCGGCGGACGACCGGCCGGCACCTTCGGAACCGCGGGCTGCTTCAGCTTCTATCCGACGAAGAACATGCAGTCGATCGAGGGCGGCTTAATCACCACCGCCGACCCGTTTCTGGCCCGCACGCTGCGACTGCTGCGCAACCAGGGCATGGAACGGCGCTACCACCACAGAATCGTCGGCACCAATGCCCGGATGAACGATGTCAGCGCCGCCATCGCCCGCAGCCAGCTCCGCCGACTCCCGGCCCTGACCGAATACCGGCGAGCGAACGCCTCCCACCTCAGCAAACACCTCACCGACTTGCCGGGGCTGACCCTGCCCACCACAGCGAAGGGAGCCGGTCACGTCTGGCACCAGTACACCGTGCGCATCGGCCCCGGCCTCGGCGACCGCGACACCTTCGCCCACAATCTGCAGCGGGCAGGGATCGCCACCAGCGTCCACTACCCCATCCCGCTCCACCGCTCACTCGCCTACGCCACCGCCATCGACCTCCCGCACACCGACGCCGCCGCCGACCAGGTGCTGTCCCTGCCGGTCCACACCGGGCTGACCACCACACAGATCGACGACGTCGCCCAGGCCGTGACCACACTGGCCCAAGCCGCGGAGCGTGCCGCATGAACGCGCTGAGGGCCGGACTGATCGGACTGGGCCGGATGGGCCGCCACCACGCCCGGGTCCTGCGAACCCTGGACGGCACCGAACTGGTCGGCGCGCTCGATCCACACGGCGACCGCTACCGCGCCGCCGACGGCATACCCATTGTCGCCGACCTGGACGCACTGCTACGGATCGGCCTCGACTACGCGGTACTGGCCTGCCCCACGCTGCTGCACGAACCGCTGGGCATCGCCCTCGCCGCAGCCGGCGTCCCCACCCTCATCGAGAAACCGCTCGCAAGTGACCCCGACTCAGCCCGGCGGCTCGCCCAGGCATTCCACACCGCCACAGTCCCGGCCGCCGTCGGATACATCGAACGCTTCAACCCCGCACTGATCGCGCTACGCCAGCGGCTGGAAGCCGGCCAGCTCGGGGACGTGTTCTCGGTCGCCACCCGCCGTACCGGCCCCTACCCGGTACGGGTCACCGACGTCGGAGTCATCCACGACCTGGCCACCCACGACCTCGACCTGACCGCATGGATCACTGGCACCCACTACACCTCGATCGCTGCCCGCACCGCCCACCGCAGCGGCCGTCCCCACGAAGACCTCCTCGCAGCCCTCGGCCAGCTGACCGACGGCACCATCACCCACCACCAAGTCAACTGGGTCTCCCCGCTCAAAGAACGGACCACCATCGTCACCGGCGAACACGGCATCCTCGCCGCCGACACCCTCACCACCGACCTCACCTACTGGGCCAACGGCTCCACCCACACCCACTGGGAGGCCCTCGCCGCATTCCGCGGCGTCACCGAAGGCGACGTCACCCGCTACGCGATACCCAAACAAGAACCCCTGATCGCCGAACACGAAGCCTTCCGCGACATGCTCCTCGGCCACAGCCACCGCAAGGCGACCCTCCACGACGGCCTGCACGCAGTCCTCGCCGCCCACGCAGCCCTGCAAGCCTCCCGTAATGGCGCCACTACAGCCGTCCCATCCCTCATCGACCTTGGAGCAGCTTGATCACCTTGTCCGCCACCGAAGGGACGTCGTGCTCGGCATTCCACCGGCCATGGTCGATGAGCGACCATGGCCGGAGTGGTTGGCCGAGGATCCCCTTCAGCGGCCCGCGCCCAGGCCCTGGACGCTCCTCGGCGCCTTCACGTTACTGACCCGAACTCGCAGGGAGCGCCGCCGTGGATGCCACGCACAGGGAACTCGTCCTCATCGCCAGCGGCACGCTGACCGCCACGCTGCTCAACTGGATCACGCCGACCTCGTGGCCGCCGGCCAGCTCACCACCGGGCGGCGCCTCGGCGAAGCCGCCAAGGTTGGCCAAGAGGGCAGCGGTAACGCAACTTGTTGAAAGAGGCCCCGCCGGTGGTGTCCTCCACCGCCGTGCCATCTGCGCGGGACGACGTCCAGACGACCGGTCTCCGCGTCGAACGTTACCGACGACGGCGAGCACGAGGCGGTCTGGAAGCTGCTGACCGAAGCGCGCTCGCGTGACGGTCAGCTGCCACCCATGCGCCTGCACGGTCCGGCTGTCTGCCGAGGTGACCCCTGGGATCCGAGCGGGCCGCGGGCGGGGTCGTCGATGTAGGCGTGCCAGTCGGCGTGGTACTCGGCCCGCGTGATCAGCACGGGCGCGGCGGTGGGGCTTTCGTGCGTCATGCGGACTCCGTAGGGCGTCCGGCGGGAGTCCTTGCCGAACTTGCCGGTTCTGATGTGCAGTTCGCTGGAACAAGGCGACCGCCTTCTGCCAGCAATGTTTGGCAATCGAGTCCTGGCCGGTCCTCCGGGGCACCATCCTGGGGTCATGCTTTGAGTTTGAGTGACTGCGTCGCTCAAACGCGGGATGGTTCAGCCCTGTAGGCCGTGATGGCCTGCTGAAGGGTGGCCGCCTTAAAGCCGAGCACGCGCGGCTGGCCGGGGTGGGTCCGGACCAGGCCCTTGTCGGGCCGGGTGACGTTGACGCGGGTCAGGAGCCTGACGAGTTGGCCGGCCATGTCGGAGGCATCGCGGAAGACCGGCGTCTGCTGCTGCAGGGTGGCGAACAGAGCCTGGCTGGAGACTACTTCCTGATCACTTTGGCGGGCGGCGTCGTAGGCGCGGAGCAGGAGATCGGGAACTGAGTCCTGGCCGTTTGCCGGTGAGGGAACGGCGGGCAGTCCGGCCCTCATGTAGGAGCCGTCGCGGAGCTGACGCAGCACATCGGCGTCTGCCCAGTGGGTGAGCCAGGTGCGCACCTGGGCATCCACTACCGTGTAGTGCTCTTGTCCGAGTCGGTGGACCAGGGTGGCGTGGTTGATGCCGACGACGCCTGTCTCCTCGATGATTTCCAGTGCCCGCTCCCGAGCTGTCTCGGACCGGCTGCCGTCTGCGATATTGGGAAGTGTGGCCTGTTCGTGTGTTGGTGAGTTGACCTTCGAGGTGGTGCCCGGCTGCTGGTTGCGCGTCACGCGCTCGTTGTACGCGTAGATGGCCTGCCCGAGCGTCTCAGCTGTATACCCGGGCATGCGTGGTCCTGTCGGTCCGTTCCCGTAGCGCGAGGTGACCTTTCCGCGGTTGGGCCGGATGACGTCGACCTCGCGCAGCATGCCGCACAGTTCGCCGCCGACGACGTTGACGTTCTCCTCCAGCGCGGCGGCCAGGTCACGGGTTGTCATCTCCTTACGCGGTGCCCCGGACACGATTTGGTAGGCACGGCGCAGCAGCAGCGGAGCGTGCTCTCCCGTGGCGAGTGTCGGACTGTGCGCTGCCTGTGCGCTGTGCAGGTATCGTTCGGCGCCGATGAGCATGATCTCACCGCTCGTGCTCCAATCCTTCAACCAGGCCCGGACCTGTTCGTCGGTGGTCGTCCGGCCCTCGGAGGCCAGCACGCGCATAAGGGTTCCTACCGTGATGCCGGAGGGCCAGCGCACACTGCGTACGATTTCCAGTGCCCGAGCCTGGTCGCACGGCTTCTCGACAGGTGGCTGCTGTGCCGTGTGGTCGCCTTGAGTCGGGACCCGGCCATGCGTTTGCTCGTTCTCTTCCACTTCGGCTGTGTCGGGGGAGACTGGGAACGCGTGCGGCTGGGAGGCGGCAGCAGCCGATGTCAGTCCCGCGGGCGCATCGCTGGTGTCGTCCACCGCGACGAGCAGACGGCCGATCTCGGCCGCGGCGATTCCCTCCGCCAGCAGTACGCCGGTTAAGTGTCCGATCCTGCGGCTCTCCTCCTCGGCCGCAGCCCACAGCTTACGCGCCGCACGCGAAGCCTTGTTGTGCTGGTCGATACAACTGGACAGTTCATGCAACGGGTTGTCGTGTTCCACACCGGACAAACGGTGCAGACGCCCGGGAGGGTACGCTCCGTGCCCCGATCACCGCGGTAGATACCTCGACCAAGGGCTCCTCAGCAAGAAGCTGCGGCCCAGGCTTCATACAAGGGCTGCGAGGCTCGCCCAGCAGGGTACCTGTGCAGGCGAGATGACTGATGGTCTACGTCAGTGCGGCCCGGCCGGCGTCGGTCACCTCGACCAGGTCGGGCCATAGCTCGATCGGCGCTCGGTACAAGTCGAACTGGTGGGCCTGCCACACCACCCTGTCCGGGTGCTCCTCGCCGACGCTCACGTCGAAGTTCGGCGGGTAGATGATGTGGAAGAAATCCGAAGCCGCGACCGGTTCACTGGCCTCGGTGATCAAACGGAGAATTTCGCGTTCATCCTGGTTCAACGTCACAACGGACAGCGTAGGCGCCGGTGTTCGTGTCCATGGGGCCAACACGGCCCTAATCGGCGTGCTCAGTCCGGGCATGGCCCGGGTCGGCCACTGGCACGTCCGGCGCGATGCGCCGCCCGCCATCGTTCAACCGTGTCGCGTCGAATGCCGGTCAACTGGTGGATCGCGGATGCTGGAACAGCCGCGCCTGCTCCAGCTGTGACGTACTCCCTGATCTGCCGCGTCGTCTCCCGCTCGGCTTCCTGCTGCTGCCGACGGATAGAACCGAACGCACCGAGGACTGCCTCATGTGGGGCTGCGGTCATGGCCGAACAGTATCCGGGCACGCACGCCTGCCGGTCCCAGACAGACGACAATTGAGTGTCGGACCACTCGGGGTGAATCGGTCCGGGCCGCCGGCGGGCAGGAAGACACCCCACGACTTCGCGCCGCGCACCTCGACCTCGGGTGCTGTCGGGGTGTCGTACCAGAGCGCGAGGGACGAGGCGGCGGCATCCTGCATGTTCAGCCCGTGCTCGGCTGCACGGATCCGCAGGTCGCGGCGTAGCTCAGGGGTTCACAAGCAGTTTTTCGCGCGCACCTTCGGCGCCGGGATGGGTCATGGCGAGCAAATTACCAGGCGATCAAGGGCGGGTGCGGGAGGTGGTCCGCCCCGACACTGGGAAAGGCCCTCGGGGAGCATTCGATCGTCGGGGGCGGTCACGCGGTGCGGTCCAGACGGGGCGCGGTGGCCGGCGTGATGGTGGTGAGTCCGGCCCGTTCGGCCCGGACCAACTACGCAGCAGCGCTGGAGATGCTGGCCGGGTTGCCTGAGCTCTTCCTCGGCGCGTGACCGCTCACCGCGGCGGCCGCGGTGAGCGGTCACGAGGCGCCGCACTCCCGTGCCAAGGCCTCGGCGTTAGATCGTGCGGGAGAACATCTGCTCGCCGGGGAGCGGTGAGGCGCCGACGTCGGGGTGCCTGGAACTGCCAGGGAGGATGACTGGCTCGCCCGGGGGGTGAATGGCGAACCCGTGGCGCCGGTAGAACCGGGCCAGGGTGGCGTCCCCTGCGGTGAACTGCCCGTACGCCAAGAACGCGCGGTGATCACGGTGGATTGCCAAGGCCTTGGTGAGGAGGGCGGAGGCGATGCCCTGGCGGCGGTAGTCGTCTGCGACGGCCAGAGCACGGAGCTTGACGTAAGCCATGGCGGTGGCTCCCAGGGCAACGGAGTCTGCTCCGCTGCGCTCCATGCCGCTGAGGACGGACAGGGGCGGGATGCTGGACAAGATGCCGACGATGCGCGCGGTGGGCGTGTGTTCGGCGACCAGGAAGACGAACCGTCCGGTTTGGAACTGGCTGGTGAACGGGCCGCCTTCGTCGATGGCTTCGCGCATGGCCTCGCGGTCGTCGAAGTCGCCGTGCCCTTCCATGGCAAGCGCGGCGAGATCGGTGAAGGCCGTGCCTTCTCCGGGGCGGGTCTCTCTGATCTGGATGTTGTCGGGCAGTTCGTCGGGGCGGCGGCGTCGGGGCTTGCCAAGCTTGTGTCGTCCCACGGGCGTCCTCTCAGGTTGGGGTAGGCCGTGTGACCGCGCTGGTCACCAGAGGTACCTGGTGACCAGCGGAGGAACGGTTACCAGTAGGGCGGAAGACCGTACTTGTTGAGGGCTAAGGCGGTCATCGCGCCACTGGAGACGAGGATGATGGCTGATTTCTTTCGGCCCGGGGGCTCCCAGGGGCGCGCTCGAATCCTTCGCCCGATCTCCATGGGCTCTTGTCACACAGAGGCCGCAGGCGGCCGGGCAGGTCACAGGGTAGGTCCAGCACCGGCTACGCAGGGGGCCGCAGATCAGGAGACGGCGGCGAGGACGGGCCTTGCGCGCCCGATGAGCTCCGCGACCCCGCGGGCGCGGCGGTAGGGGCCCAGGCCGGAGACCAGGTGCGCGAGGTGGCTGACGCAGCGGGGGGAGTCGACCTCGCCGGTCAGTGAGTCGATGGCGCGGTGGCCGTGGACGAGGGCTTGGGTGAGGTCCGGTTGGGGCTGCTGTTGGTAGGTGGTGGCCAGAAGGACATCGCGCAGTGCCTGTTCGCGGGAGTAGTCCGATTCCTGTGGCTGGAGGCTGCGGTGCAGGTGGTGGCGGGCGCGGGGGTGGTCGCCGATGGTGAGGTAGCAGTATCCGGCCTGGGCGTGGGCCTGGCGGTCGGTCATCCAGTAGCTCCAGGACGGTGCGCCGTACGAGGGTGTGGCGGTGCTGTCCAGGGCGGTGAAGGCGTCGTCGATCGCGCGGCGGGTGTCGGTTGTCCGCCGGGTCTTGCTTGCGGTCTGGTCGTTGGCGTACGCCTCGGCGGCGCGCAGGGCCAGGATGGCGCGTACCGGGCCGCTGGCGCCGGGGTAGCCGGTGCGGGCTGTTTCGGCGAGCAGTACGGCTTCCCGGCCGCCGCCCAGGTCCTTGGCCTGGCAGGACATGAAGCCGAGCACGTTGGCGGCGAGCGCTTTGTCTCCCGCTGTGTGGGCGGTGCGCAGGGCGGCCACGAAGTAGCGCTGTGCGAGGGCGTGCTGGGCGGTGTCGAATGCGGTGAATCCGGCCAGTCGGAGTACCTCGGCGGCGGTGGCGTACAGGCGGCGCCCGACGGTGTCGGTGTAGCGGCGGGTGTCCAGCAGTGTGGTGACGTAGCGCAGATGTTCCTGGACCAGGGCCAGCAGTTCCCCGCCGCTGCCGTGGTCGTCCATGCGGCGCAGGCTGGCGGTGATCTCGTCGACGCGGTCGACGAACTCGACGGATATCGCGGTTCCCGTGGTGCGTGCGACAGCCTCGGCGGGGTGGGCGAGGAGCCATTCGTGGGCGGGTGTGGTGATCGAGGTCCCCAGCAGCTGGAGAAAGCGGCGACGGTGCACGGGCCCAGCCTGGGTGAGCGCGTGCAAGGCACGCAAGGCCCCGTCGGCGTCCCAGGTGGTCGGCTCGTCGATGGCCGACAGGTGTTCGGCCGTGTCGTCGTCGGGCCAGCCGAGGTCGGCAGGAGTGACCGGCCGGCCGAGATCCTGGCTGAGCAGCTGTGCGCACAGTGCGGGCCAGGGCGGGCGCGGTACCTCGCCCTTCTTGATCCATTTGTAGGGGGTCTTGACGTGCACGCGCTCCTGGCGGCCCATGGCCGCGGCGTACTTGTTGAGGCGCTGAGCGAACCGGCCGGAGGTCAATCCCGCCTCCGTCACCAGTTTTTCCAGTAATGACGCCTCCGCCATCCGTCCTCCCAGGCCGCTGGTCGTCTTCGCGTGCCGGAAGCGTAACGGCCTCCTGTGACATCCCGCTCCCGGTCCGCTCCCTTCCGCTCCGCATCGCTCCACTCCGCACTCCTGCGGCTGGCCTGTTGGGCGGGGTGGACTGGCACGGCAGCGGCGCCGGTGGTGGCGCCCCGGACACAAAGGACGAGTGCGATGACTCTCTCTGGGACGGACCAGGTCGGCATGGCTCCCGCGTCGTTACCGCTGATGGTGCGCAACCGGCAGCCCTTGGAGACGAGCGACCCCGAGATCACGGCCCGCCTGACCGAATGGTTCTGCCGGGCGCGCGCTTTCATCAGCGACTACCCCCCCGCCGACGACGCGCACCTGCCGGACCCGGACACCAGCCTCTCGCGCACCCAGTTGCTCAGCCTCGCGATCGGCTTCGTCGGCTGCGACACGGCCGAGAAGCGCGACCAGCGCACCTACACCCTCGTCTACACCGACCCGGGTACTGGCAAGCGGAACTTTCAGACCATCTGCATCCCCTACCACGCACCGGCATCACCGATCTGGTTCGAGCGCGACCCCGACGGCGGCCCCGGATGCCAGATCGTGTGGAAACCGACCGGGGAGGTGCTGGCCCGGCCGCTGCTGCATGCCGGGATATTCGGGGCCTCAAACCACTACTACAGCCGGGTCGGCCCGGACCTGGCCGAACTGCCGACCGCCGCGATCGTCAGCCCCTACAGCACGTGCGCCGGGGGCTGCCTGGGCTGCAATCGCAACGAGGTCGGCTCCTGGACACCGCCGCCGCGCGACTACATCGCCCAGCACGTCGCCGCCCTGGCCGGCGACTACGACCGCCGCGGCTGGGACCGCGCAGAGCTGATCAGCGTGAACATTACGACCGGCTGCCAGCCGGACGAGGCCCGCGAGCTGGCCATGATGCTGAAGCTGATCGCCGAGTACCGGCGCCAGGGATTCAGCAACGCGGCCTTCTTCCCGTTCACTTACGCCATCGACTCCCGAGCGGCGATGGACCAGCTGCGCGAGGCAGGCTGCCACGGCTTCATCGGCACCATCGAGTGCGTCAACGACGCCGAACGCCTTCGGCAGTGGGGCCACCAGAAGGGCTCGATCACCTTCGAGCAGCATCTGGCCAAGTACCAGCGGGCACACGAGTCCGGATTCGACGTGGTGGAGACCGACTACGTGCTCGGCGCCGACAGCTACGAGGAGATGCTCCGCGGCGTCGCCGAGCTGTCCGCAGCCAAGGTCGCCGTGGTGCCGAACATCAAGCGCAACTACTCACCGGCACAGCTGAACTCCAACCACGAGGACATCTGGACGATGGGCGGCAGGTACATCGCCGACGGCTTCGCCGCCTGCCTGGACACCTACAACCACGGCACCATCAAGCGGCGGGCCGCCCGCTACTCGGTCGACTACCTCCACCGGCATGGCCGACCGGATGCGACCCTGCGCGACCTGCCGATCCGGCACACCTGATGCTCGACCGCCTGCGGAACCTGCTCCGGCAGGCGCTGACCGTGCACGTCCCCGACCCTGCCGACGCCTGGCGGCTGGCCTACGACACGGCAGAACCCTCCGGGCCCTGCCGCGAGAAGTCCCCGCCCGTGTGCAAGGCACCGCCCAGGCGATAACCGTGCCGGGGTCCGCGTTCTCCCCGACGCGGACCCCGGCACCTGTCGTGTGCGGCCCCTACTGGGCGCGCGCAGCCGCCCCCGGCGGCACCCCGGCACCCGCGCCGGAACTCGCGGACGTGTCCAGGGCCCTGCTGGCGAGCACCACCGTGGTGGAGAGCGTCAGCCATCCCGCCGCGAAGAGGAGCACCGGGCCGCCACCCAGATGCGCGGCGAGCGGCCCGGTCACGGCCAGGCTCGCCGGGAGAGCCACCAGATTGCCCATCTGGGACCAGGCCGCCACCCTCGACCGGGCGGCGTCGGGCACCCGCTGCTGTACCTGCGCGGCCTGCACCGCCAGATACACCGATCCCTGCCCGCCGACCAGCACGGCCAGCGCGCACACCAGCCACAACGGGCCGCCCAGGGCGAGGACGACCAGGTAGGGCACCATCAGGAAGCCGACGGCGAGTCCGGCGACGAGCGGCCGGTGCGGCCGCCACCGCATCGCCACCGCTCCACCGACGATCGAGCCCACCGCCTGCACCACACCGATCGCCGCCCACCCGGCCGCACCGCCGTAGTGCCGCTCGGCCATCAGCAGCCCGGCGACCATGTGCGGGCCGATCACCAACGCCTGTAAGAGGGCCCCGTACACCAGCAGGACAGACAGCCAGCGCATCGAGACGACCAGGCGGGCACCGTCCCGGATCTCGCGCCACAACCCTGTCCGGGCAGCACGGTGAACGGTCGCGGGAATCGGAAGCCCAGCCAGCGACACCGCGCTCACCGCGAACGTCACCGCGTCGACCAGCAGCGCCATCCCCGGCCCCACGCTGGCCACCAGCACACCCGCCACCGAGATCGACAGCACCTTGTTGACGTTGCCGACCATGCCCAGCGCGGCGTTCGCCGCCTGCACCTGATCCTCGTCGACCAGGGACGGCACCAGCCCCGACGCGGCCGGGACGAACAAGGCGGTGCCCACCCCGGCCAGCGCCTGCAACACCACGAGCTCCGCCAGTCCGGCCTGCCCGGTCACCAGCAGCACACCGCTCGCGACCTGGACAGCGCATCGCAGCACATCGGCCCCCACCATCAGCCCCCGGCGCGGCCACCGATCGCCCAACGCCCCGCCGGCCAGCACCAGCACCGCGACCGGGATCCGGTTCGCGGCCAGCACCACGCCGAGCCCGCCGGGCCCGGCAACATCCAGGGCCGCGAACGCGATCGTCAGCGGGACCAGGCTGTCACCGAACATCGACGCCGCCTGGCCGAACAGATACCGACGAAATCGGGTGTGCCGCAGGACACTCATGCGCCACACCCGGCCACACCGTACGGACGGGCAATACCCCGCCGGCGCAGACCGCGGGAATGTGCGACTACATGGGGAGGTTGGGGGACAGCGGCGACATAAAGGTAGCTACTCATGCTGTTCGTTCTCCCATGCCGGCTGCGTCGTCCTGACAGGAATCGGCGCTTTCCGACAGCGGATTTCTGCGTGTGCTAGATGTGCCAGCCGGGTTGACTCCACAGCAGCAGCCGCGTGCGGCAGTCAAAAGGGGCCCTCGCGGCGCTACTGGCAGATGGTGGCGCAGGGAAGGGCTGACGAGCTGTTGAATTGCAGGCAGAGGCGGGTTCCGTGGGTGAAGCCGCGGTTGAGCTTCCACGACCCGTCAGACCACTTCGTCATGCCCGACGTAATCCGGGAGGCGGCGTCCTGCCACCGGGTTGTCCATCAGCTTCCGTCGGGGCGGGGCGCGACGAGCCGGGCGCAGGCGCCGGCGCCGTGCCCGTGCCGAGGCCACCCGCCCGCTGGAGAACCTGCCGCCCCTGCTGGGGCGGGATCGGAAGCCGCCAATGAACGTCCGGCCCACTTCGGCTTGCCCGCCACGGGCTGGCCTTCCGGTCGGATCGACCAGCGTCACGAGGTCCTTCAGCGCGCTGACCTGGAGCCGCGAGTCACTCCAGAGCAAGCCTGGGTGCCACGCCACCGACGGTCTCGCTTCCAGCACCGATATGTCGAGGTCGTCGATCGGATCGGCCAGGGCCGCCGGGCCGACGAGCTACGTGACCCCGGTGATGTCGCTCGGTCCGCGCCCGTCACAGACCGGGAGCTCGAACTTGCTGAGACGTTGATCGGATCACTGCCCGGCATCGAGGAGAGCGAGCTGCAGGATCGGTACGAGCACGCCCTGGAGCAGCTGGTCACGGCGAAACTCAGCGGCGGCAAGCTGGTCGAGCCCCTGGGGCCGGCGGCGCCGGTGGATCTGATGGCGGCGCTGGAGGAAAGCATCCAGGCGGCCCGTGCGAGGCGAGGGCATTGAGCACGTAGCGGCCCGGGAGTCAGTCCGGCGCCGAACCGCCCTCGGACCCACCACGGCGAATATCTGCATACAGCCTCGCCGTCACCCCAGGCTCGCCAGGGACACGGCGAACCCAGCCACCGCCCGACGTTGCCCAGCGCCGACCGAGCGCATCGATCGCGGCCTGGACGGTCTCTTCGTCCGCCGCGGTGAGGTCGAGGACCAGCAGGCCTGGTTCCGAGACGTGAAGAGAGTCGATCTGTTCCATGACCGGGCCGACGCTCCGACAATGGCAGACAGTTCGCCGCTGGTTGCGGTTTCACCCGTACGAGCACTCCAGAGAGCGCAACCGACCGTTCCGACCCCATCCGGATTGGCTCAACGGGTGCCGCGGTATTGCCGTGGGCGGTGGCACCGCCGCGAGGCCCAGAGCATTCTGGAGTTGGTCAGAGGTTGCGCAGAACGGTGACGACCTTGCCCAAGATCGTTGCCCGGTTGCCCCAGATGCGTTCGTAGGTTTTGTTGTCGGGCATCAGCCACACATTGGCGCCGTCGCGCTTGAGGCGCTTGACCGTGGCTTCTCCATCAATCATGGCCGCGACGATGGAACCGTGTTCGGCGTCATGCTGCTTGCGCACGACAACCCAGTCGCCGTCAAGGATGGCCCCCTCACCAGCCATCGAGTCACCAGACACCTTGAGAATGAACAGTTCGCCCGAGCCAGTGAGCCGGCGGGGCAGCTCCGGTATGTCCTCGACGGACTCCTCTGCCGGGATCGGAACTCCCGCGGCGATGCGGCCCACGACCGGGGCCTTCCCGACGGAGGAGCTCCGTGCAGCGGATGCTGCCGGGAACGCAGGTCCGGCGTAGGGAGCTTCTCTCTCGGCAATCACGTAGGCCCGGGGCCGGTGTGGGTCCTTGCGGAGCACTCCCTTGCGCTCCAGCGCCGACAGCTGGTGGGCCACCGAGGACGTGCTGGAAAGGCCAGCGAACTGCCCTATCTCCCGCATCGACGGCGGGTAGCCGCGGGTCTTCAGCGATTCCTTGATACAAGCGACCACAGCACGCTGGCGGTCGGTGAGCCCTTCGGGGCCGACCCGGCCCCCTGGCGGCCTGCCGGGGCGTCCTATTGCTGCGACGGCGTGCATGTACTGCTCCCCCTGACGTGATCTTGCTGAGCTGGACAGTAACTCGCCGACCAGTACATAGGGAACACCTATTCTCAACAGAGCGTACGCATCAGTGCCTGAATGTGACGGCGACCGGTCGCTATGACGCCGACTGTCGTCGGCAATGAGCTCTCGACGTGGCAGCGCGTATGCCGGACGCAGTGAGGAAACGCCATGTGAAGTCACAGCGACACCGGCCTTCTGCCGGACCGTCACCTCCCGGCACGGTGCGCGTGGTCACCCGCCACAACGGCCCAGCAGGTGAACGACCAGGAGGCGCGGGACTTCGGCATCTCCACCGAGCGGGCCTGCCTGGAGATCGAGCACGTCTTTTACGACGCCGAGGACGACGTGCTGCGGCACAGGTGACCGTCGCCTACAGCGGCCACCCGTATGTGACGCGGTACCAGCCCGCGCCCGAGGACATCGCGCGCCGCGAGTAGCCGGCCCCGCCTCCTGGTCCTCCTCGCCGATCGGCAGATTCGGCTGCGCGTGGCCGGTACGGTGCCGGATGAGACGTCGACAGCAGGGGGAGAATGTGGCGAACGTCCGAGACCGCGGCGAGGTACTGGGCTTTGGGGTGCCGGCTGCGCTTTTCCTTCCCGGGGTCGCCTACCTCGGGATCACCAACGGCCATCAGTTCATCGCCAACGACTTCTTCGCCGTCATGTACTGCCTTGCCAGCGTCGGCTTCGCCTCCGTTCCGCTGCTGGCGTGGCGCCGGGGCGGCGGCCGGTACGCGGACCCGGGCTTCGTCCGCTCCGCGTGGTTCCCGTGGCTGTTCACCACCATGCAGGGCGTCGCCTACAGCGCCCCGCGCGGCGACGCGAACGTCTTTGTGCTGATCTTCGGCTGGGGCGCGTTCATCTACGCCGGGATGGTCGCCCTGTACTTCCTCGCCCGCGCCCTGTGGTCCACCGGCGACGAAACCGGCGAGGCTGTGCCCGGCGAGGGAAGCGCCCTGCGTGAGCCGAAGGCCGGCGCCTGAGCTCAGCTCAGTCTGCGGCCTGACGACCGTCGTCCAGGTGGCCGATGGCGTAGCCGCGTTCTTCATGATGACGGGCCAGGCGGGCCGTCGACGCCCTCGTCGATCTCCTCCCCCAGGAGGAATCCCTCGCTCTGGCCCAGCGCATGGGGTTCTGCGACTGCGGCCGCCTCACCCTGGACGACGACGACCTCACCTGCCGGGCCCTGAGCGCCGTGGCCGCCTCCAACATGACCGCCTGCCAGGCCCTGGTGCTCGCCGCGATCGACTACGCCCACCGCACCTTCAGCTGCATGGGGGGCAGCGCCCTGATCCACGAACTGTCCGAAGGCCACCGAGCGACCTTCGAGCCGACTGTCCTGACCGCGCTCCTGGACCGCGTCCACGCGGCCCATCAAGCAGAGCACGGCCATGCCGGTCACAGCCGGGTTCCCGACGCGGTGATGTGGCCGCACACCGCCGCCTCCTCGATGCCCGAACTCATCCCACGCCCTTGACCCGCCGCGCCCTCGCATGGCCCGGGTCAGCGCATGAAGGCGAGGCGACTTCATGGATCGCACCCGCTCCTGCCCGGGTGCGCCGTACGGTCATTCCACGGATGGCGACCAGGCAGTGACGCTGGGTCAGGAGTGGGAGGGAATCCGAAGATGGTCAATGCCCGTACGTACCCGCTGTGGCGGGATCTCGCGATGAGCGAGGAGCTCCCCAAGGAAGCACTCAAGACGGTGATCGGGGCCTTGTGCGCACCGGCGACGACGCCGGACGGCTTTGACGCCCAGGCCGACCGGTGGCGGGAGGAAGCCCTCAAGGCCGCGCTGCCTGCGCTGCTGGCCCGGACCTCTGCCAAGCGGCTGCGCGGCCAGCTCCTGGTGCACGCCGACGAGAAGAGGCTGGCTGCCCTGGCGGCCGACGGCACCGTGACCGCCGCCGACGTGCCCGCCATCCTGCGGCACCGCCGGGCCTGGGCCGGGCTGATCTCCGCGCTGGCACGACACCCCGGCCAGGTCGAGGCGGCAATCGCGCTCCTGCCCCGCCTCCCTGACCACGAGGTGGAGCAGGTCATCCGGAACTGGGACCCCGACCGCTACATCCGCACCAAGGGTGCCGCGCCGGCCCCGCCCGCGCCGCCAGAACTGTTCGACGCCGTTCTGGAAGCCTGCCTCACCCCGCTCGCCGCGTACCTGCTTCACCCGGAACCCGAAGAGGGCTGGGAGGCCGTTTCCGCGTTCTCGAAGGACTGGTCGCTGGAGCTGGACGGCCGCGACGGCTGGGCGATGCTGGCCCGGTGCCCGCAGCGGTGGGCGCAGCTCACCGCGCACCCCGTGCTCGGGGCGGCTGTCCAGCACCTGCTGCTGGACCAGGCCGAGACGCAGGCCCTCGAGGACGCCCGGCTGCGCGCCGCCGACCCGGTCGGCGAGGAACTCCCCGCCGACCCGGCCCTCGCTCTCAGCGAGGACCTGCTGCTCGCCTGCCTTCCGGCTTTGTGCCTGCCTGAACTGGCCGACCTGCCCAACCCGCAGGTGACCGTCTGCCGGACGCTGCACCACCTCGCAACCCGCGTCCACAACAACCCGCGCCTGGTTGACCTCGCCGCCGACCAGCTGCACGCGGCCGCCGAGACTCTCGTGACCCGCGGCCAGCTGCTCAGCTGGTCCGACAAGCAGGAGGGCGACCACGAGTTCGACGGCCGCGTCCTCCGCCTCGCCGAGGACCTGGCCCTCCTCAGCGCCAACCCCGACCACCTCGCCGGGGCTTGTGCCCAGCTCGCCCGGCTGGATCAGCCGGCCGTCGTCTTGCCCACGCCGAGCCGGACTCTGATCCGCATCATCGACATCAATCCTGACCACGACCGCCCGGCCCGGCTCCTGGAACGCCACTACGAGCACCGCCGGGTCCAGGCCCTGTCCACCCTCGCCGCCAACCCGCAGACCCCGCACACCGCCGTCGCGGACGTCCTGAACGGGCTGCACCCCGCCGAACTGGCCTGGATCACTGAGAAGGCCGGCGGCCCCGACTGGTTCCTGGCCGCGGCGGCCGCCGTCCCGGTACCCGACGACGAGGACGACGGTGTGGTGCGGCTGCTGGACGACGACGAGCTCGGCAAGCACCCCGACCCCGCGGCCGTCTTGCAGTCCTGGCTCGACTCCCCCGCCACCGGTGAAATCCTCTCCCGCTCCAAGGTCTACCGAGCCATTGTGAAGTCCCGCTACCGCACCCTGGAGCACCTGCGCCAGATCCCCACCGACGAGGTCCTCGCCCGCCATGAACCCGAAGTCGCCCTGAAGATCCTTCTGGACCACTGCGGGCGCAGCACGGGACGGTGGGAGGCTTTCGCTGCCGCCATGACTTTCGACTACGACGACGAGAAGATCACCTTCGGTCAGCTCCTCGACTCCCTGGAGGGCACACCTGCCCGGGCGCGCACGTCCTGAGCGGGCTGCTTCGCCAGTCACACGTTCCGAAACAGGCCCGAGTTCACCTGTCTTCGCCCGTGTGCCGCATACGGTGGCCTCGCCGCCCGCACACCGCCCGGCACGGCGGGAAGGAGCGGCGAGCATCGAAGGACACGGGACGGAGGAAGGCCGGGATGACGCAGGCTGCAGTGAGCGAGCTGGACGAACGGGTGCCAGGGCGCCGTTGGACGGTGCGGCTGGACGCCGCCGGCCGGGGCAGTGCGGCGGTACGCATCTCGTGCAGCCGCCCCGCCTGCGCCGACCAGCGTCATGCCTCCGCGGCCGTCGGCCGTGCGGCCGCCATCGCCCATCTCAAGGCCCACCTGCGCGCCGCCCCCGCCCCAAGGGCTGGGGCGTACTGCGCGTGCAGGGCTGAGGGCTGCCACACCCACCTGCCCGACACCGGCCGCCATGGGCGTGCAGAACCCTGGAGGTGCGGCGGCCCGGTCGTCCTGGCCGTGATCACCGACCGGGAAGGCCGCTGGTGGCAGGCCATGGAGTGCTGCTCCCGGTGCGCGGCCGCCACCCCCGGAGCGAAGACCGCAGCCACATCCCAGGCCCCTACGGCCGCGGACCGCCCGGCCCCCGTGGCCACGGGCACGGATGTGCCGCAGTTCTCCGATCACCAGGTCGCCGCTGGGCTGGTCCCGGCTCCCCGCTCGGCGCCTGCGCGGCGCCGCCCACCCCAGGCGAAGATCGCCCAGCGGGTCATCCCACACGACCTGCGGCCCGTCGCCTTGCGGGACGAACTCATCGAACTCGGTGACCATTTCCGCGCCTACCAGCAGCGCGACGAGCCCGACCTGGCGCTGCTCGCCGACCTCCAGGAGCGCAAGTCTCGGGCCTTCACCACCTGGGCCGACGTCAGCGGCATCATGAGCCTGCGGCTGGAGGCCCGGCGCGCCGAGCAGGCCGCTGCCGCCGCCCGCCTCCAGCACCGGCAGCGCACTGGCGGCATCACTGACGGCGACGGGCCGACAGTGGCCCGGCTGTTGACGGTGGCGACACAGTGGGAGCACGCGCGCTCTGTCCTCGCGCACGTGGCCGACCACGCGCCGCTGCCCGGACCGGAGGCACGGCTGCTGGTGCTGATGCTGACCCTGCGCACCGCGCACACCGGTGTCGGCAACCTCGTCGGTCAGGACCTCACCGCGCTGGGCCTGACCGACCCGGAGGGCCTTGTCGAGAAGCTGACTGGCTGCGGCTGGCTGGAACTTCCGGGCACCGCCGGCGACCTGCTCGCCTCCCGGCCGGAGAACCCCACCCCGATTACCGTCCCTTCTCTGGCACCCCGCGAGGACGGGACGGGCCAGTTCACGTTCGGCAAGAAGATGCGGCCCAAACTCTCCGGATGGGCTCAGAAGGTCATCTCGGACAAGAAGCTCCGCAAGACCAAGTCCACCGCCGGCACCCGGCTGCTCGCCCTGACACTGGCCACCCAGACCGACGCCTCGGGCCGCCTCGGTCCCGATGGCCACGGCATCGCCCTGAACGCCATCACTGCCTGGGTCCCGGCAGGTCCCGGCGAGCTGCAGCACCTGGTCGACCAGCTGACCGCAGCGGACTGGCTCACCGACGCCGCACTCACCGACGCCCAGCTCACCGGGCAGCTGACCGAACGCGTCCTCCCGCTCACCTGTCCCCTCCAGGCTTGAGGCACAGCACTCGTCCGAGTGAACCCGTGACGGTGTCGTCCGTCCTGCCCGCCCATCGGCTGAATGGCAGGGCCCGAGGCGGGCCACGTTCCGACCGCAGCCCGATCCGGCGTACCGGAACGCAAGGAGCGTGGTACTGCAGCGGCCTGCACCACACGGGATCACACACAGCAGTTCGTCAGCGTTCGTTGACGTGCCGGGATCGGGCCGAAGTCAGGAAGGCACTGTCGTGAGCGACCGCTCTTCATCGGGGTCCGCAAACTCCGCTACTGGGCCGAGCTGCCTGGTGAGGCCGTGGAGTTTGTCGCGCGGCAGGTGCAGGTGCCCGCCTCGGAGATGGGTTTCTATGACTGGACGGGCCGTACGGTCGAGTACCACCGCGCGCAGATCCGGGAGCACCTCGGCTTCCGTGAGTGCAGTGTCGCGGACGCGGAGAAGCTGACGGTTTTTGTGGCCCGCTACCTGCGGCTGCGCGACCTCCAGCGGGAGATCGAGGAGGGCCTGAACGTCATGGAGTCCTCCAACGGCGCGAACAGCGTGATCGCCTACGGCAAGGGCGGCGAGATCGCTTCGAACCGGCGCGACGAACAGGAGATGTTCGTACTGTGCCTGCGGATCTTGCAATCGGCCCTGGTCTACGTGAACACCCTCATGCTTCAGGACGTTCTCGGTGAACCGGAGTGGGCAGAGTGGCTTTATTCACGAGTAGTGCCGTCGGAAGTTCATGGGTTTGGGAGGCACCCAGATCCACGGTCGGGTGATGTTCACGAGTTTTGACAGCACTGGGGTACTTGCCAGGGCAGCATCGGGATGCTCCTGGTGAAAGGTCCTGGTCATGCCGCAGATGTCCAAGGTCGAGCTGTACGCGGCGATCCGGCGTGATCACCGTGCCGGCATGAAGATGCGCGAGCTTGAGCGCAAGTACAACGTGTCGTGGCGGACCGTGAAGAAGGCCGTGGACTCGGTCTGGCCGGAGCCCCGCAAGAAGCTGCCGCCGCGGCCGACCGCGCTAGATCCGTACAAGCCGGTGATCGACGAGATGCTGCGGACGGACCTCGACGCGCCGCGCAAGCAACGCCATACGATCACGCGAATCTTCCACCGGCTCATCGAGGAGCACAGCGCCGATGTGTCCTACCAGATGGTCCGGCGCTACGTCTCCGACCGGAAGCCGGAGATCCTCGCGGCATCGGGCAAAGCCCCGGTGGAAGCGTTCGTGCCGCAGACCCACCTGCCGGGTCATGAAGCGGAGGTCGACTTCGGCGACGTGAGCGTACGCCTGGCCGGCGAACTGGTGACCTGCTATCTGTTCTCGCTCCGCCTGTCCTATTCGGGCAAGGCCGTGCACCGGGTCTTTGCCTCCTGCGGCCAGGAAGCCTTCTTCGAAGGACACGTCCACGCGCTCCGCACCCTGGGCGGTGTCCCCCGGACCAAGATCCGCTATGACAACCTGAAGTCGGCCGTCGCCCAGGTGCTGGGACTGAACCGGGCCCGGGTGGAGACCGACCGGTGGATCGCCTTCCGCTCGCACTTCAACATCGAGAGCTTCTACTGCCGCCCCGGCATCGAAGGCGCCCACGAGAAGGGCGGCGTCGAAGGGATGATCGGCTACTTCCGCCGCAACCACTTCACACCGGTCCCGGAAGTCGACTCTCTCGCCGAGCTGAACGAGATGGTCGACCAGTGGGACCTGCACGACGGGCACCGGAGGATCGGTTCACGGCCGCGGACCGTCGATGAGTACTTCGCCGTCGAGCAGCCACTGCTGATGCCGCTGCCGCAGGAGCCGTTCGAGACGGGCCGGCTGTTCACGCCACGCGTCGACCGCTACAGCCAGATCGCCGTCCGTACGAACCGCTACTCGGTCCCGACCCGCCTGATCGGCAAGCGGGTGCGTGTCGTCCTGCATGCCTCTCACCTGGTGGTTTACGACAAGAACGTCGAGGCGGCCCGGCACGAGAGGCTGATCGCGAAGGGCAGCTGCCGCCTGGACCTGGACCACTACCTCGAAGCCCTCGTCCGCAAGCCGGGTGCCTTTCCCGGCGCCACAGCCCTTGAGCAGGCCCGGTCCGCAGGCAAGTTCACCCCGGTCCACGACGCCTGGTGGGCCCAGGCCCGCAAGCTCCACGGCGAGCGTGACGGCACCCGGGCATTGATCGAGGTCCTCCTGCTGAACCGGCACCTCGCCCACGAACACGTCGTCGCGGGCCTGGCCACCGCACTGCGGGCCGGCGCCCTGACCGCCGACGCCGTCGCCCTGGAAGCCCGCAAGGCCGCCCAGGCGGAGGACGAGCCAACCGTCGGCACATCCGCTCCGGGGCTTTCCGGCGAGACGCCGGCGACCGTCACGTCGCTGCACGAGTGGCGCCTCGCGCACCTTCCGCCGGACACCAGACCACTGCCGTCGGTGACCCCCTATGACCAACTGCTCCGACGCCGCCGCACCAGCGGCAGCGACCACCATGAGGGAGAAGCCCAGTGACCCTGCCCCGCCAGCGAGGCTTGACCGAGCAGGCCGCCGACGCTGCGATCGACACCGCCTGCCGCCTGCTGCGGCTGCCCTCGATCCGTAACGAGTTCAACGAGATCGCCGACCGGGCCATCAAGGACCAGATGACCTACCGCGGCTTCCTCGCAGAGCTGCTGATGACCGAGTGCGACGACCGGGCCCGACGTCGTTCAGAACGGCGGATCAAGGCGGCGGGCTTCCCGCGGGAGAAGTCCTTGCGGGCTTTCGACTTTGATGCCAACCCGAACATCGACGCTGCCACCGTCCATACCCTCGCCAGCTGTGAATGGATCAAGAAGAGCCAGCCGCTCTGCCTGATCGGCGACTCCGGCACCGGCAAGTCCCACATGCTCATCGCGCTGGGCACCGAGGCCGCCATGAAGGGCTACCGCGTCCGCTACACGCTCGCCACGAAGCTGGTGAACGAGCTGGTCGAGGCGGCGGACGAGAAGCAGCTGAACAAGACCATCGCCCGCTACGGGCGTGTCGATCTCCTATGCATCGACGAGCTCGGCTACATGGAACTCGACCGCCACGGCGCCGAACTCCTCTTCCAGGTGCTGACCGAGCGCGAGGAGAAGAACAGCGTCGCCATCGCGTCCAACGAGTCCTTCGGTGGCTGGACCAAGACCTTCACCGATCCCCGGCTCTGCGCGGCCATCGTCGACCGCCTCACCTTCAACGGCACCATCATCGAGACCGGCACCGACTCCTACCGCCTCGCCAGCACCCGAGCCCGGGCAGAAGAGCCCGCCAAGGCCAGCTGACTCCTGCGGGTCTCGTCTCGACGGCCCGGCGCCCTCACGGGCGCCGGGCCGTCCCACGCGCTGACGTCACTTCTCGGGCACTGGCACAATCTTTATGACGGTGACCCGTCAGGTGGCAGGACGGTCCAGTTGCTTCGTATCGGAGTCGTGGAGCAGTTCGGCAAGCTGGATGAGGAAACCGTACGTCGCCAGACGGTTCTGGAGGCGGATGAAGTAGGACCTGCCTGAACACTTGAAGATCTCGCGGCGGCGCACCTTCCAGAGACCGTGCTCGTATGTGTGAGCCGCCTGCAGGAGAGCCGCTTCCGCCTCTTCCGTGCTGCCTTCGAACTCAGTGACGGTCCGCCCGTCACGATTTGAATCCGACACGCCGCTGACAGGCACGGCCAGGACTATCCACCGAGGCATCTCGCGATTCCCTATCCCCTCGACGTCGCATGTCGCGACGCGTACGGCGTCAGTCTGGCAGGCGGCGGCAGCGTCGGGCTGCCTGCCGCAGAAGTCGAGCCAGTGCCATTTCTCGTGAACATTCTCGAGCCCGCTGGCCCCCAGTTGCCGCCCAAACTGCCGGACAATCGCTGCTACTGAAAGTGAACGAAGCCAGGCAGAGCTCCTCACGCCCGCCGACCGGCGCGGTCTGACCCCGCTGTTCTGGTCCCATGTCCGCCCGTACGGCGAGGTCAACCTCAATATGGCCGCCCGCCTGAACCTCACGGCGGCCACGGTGCCTGGCCCCCGTACGGCAGGCGATGAGGCGCCAGCCGAGGAACGTACGGACGCCTGAGCCTGTCCAGCCCCGTCACTATGCAGCACTGATGGCATGGGCTGCCAGCCAACGGAACGCTCCAGAGCCCCCACAATCCTTCTCGGAACGGTGTGCCTCCGCTACGGTCAAGGAAGTCGGGCGGAGGGGGCGCGGTGGAACCGGGGCTGGACGCACGTGCGTTTGGTGAGAGTGTTGCCGCGGCCGCGTTATCGGACCGGTGGTTGGAGCGGCGCGAGTCGTTCGCCTCGCAGCTGGCAGCTCTGTCGAGTGACGAGCATGGGCCTGACTACTGGGAGAGTCGGCTGGAGGAGACCCGCCAGTTCGCCCTCAGCTCAGGATCGCCGAACAACATGTTGAGCGACTTGGTGCGGTACTGGGCAGGAGAATTTGCCGCTTTCCAGAGGCAGATCGAGGTCCCTAGGCGTCATTACGCCCAGCAGGTGCTGGACGAACCAGCGAGCACAGAACCGCTATCACGGACAATTGCGTTTGTTGATGACGATCCCCCTCTTACGTTCGATGAAGACGACGCGGGACCGGCAGCGGACACGCTGAATCACGTGCTAGCCAGGTTGTTTCTGCGCCTCGGGCCCCCACCAACATCTGTTCGCAGAGATTTCGCTCCCGTCGGTGGAGGCGATGGAGGGGTGCAGGCGTGAGCCTTGGAGAACGCCTTCCGGCGCGTCGTGACGACGACCCCTTCATGAACGCCGCCATGGGCATTGCTGCGCGGTGGGGAGAGGCCCTTGGCCCGGAGAAGCTCGAGGTGGCGCTGAAGGCGTTGGAGCCGGAGCTAAAGCGTGAGCACCAGTTCCGGCTGCGGCGCCTTGAGGCGAAGGAGGCAGAGGCGGAGCGGCAGGCAGCGGCCGCTCAAGCCGAAGCCGAACGCGCCGCACGTGAAGTCATCGAAAAACGCCATCATATGCACCGGATTGCGACGCTCGTCGCTGGCATGGTCGCATCCCTGGCGATGCTCGGCGGAGGCCTCTACATCGCTCCACACAACGCCTGGCTGGCGGCCGGCCTGTGCGGACCGAGCCTGCTCGCGTTGGTGAAGATCTTCGTCCTTCAGCGCAGCGACGACGGCGACATGCGCGCTGCGGAGCGGACTGCGCGGGATGCAGCGAATGCCGCATCAGCTTCGTCTGCTGGGCCTCCTGTGGTCTGACAACCCCTTCCGAGCCGAATGGCACCCCTGATACGGCGTGAGGCGGGGATGGACAATCTTCGCGGACAAGAAGTCCGGCAAGAACGCCGAACGCGAGGAACTGTGGAAGGCCCTTGACTTCCTGCGCGAGGGCGACACGCTCGTCGTCCCGTCGCTGGACCGGCTTGGCCGTTCCATCCAGGACCTCATCGCGATCGTCTCCGGCCTGCGCAAGTGCGGTGTCGGCTTCACCTCGCTGCACGAGTCGCTCGACACGACCGCGCCCGGCGGGCATCTGGTCTTCCACGTGTTCGCGGCCCTGGCGGAGTTCATCCGCGAACTCATCGTGCAGGGCACCAACGAGGGCTTGGACGCCGCCCGCGCCCGCGGCGCCCGGCTCGGCCGCCCGCCAGCGATGACCGACGAGCAGGTACGTCACGCCCGCGACTTGCTCGCCCGCCCGGAGAACACCGTCACCTCGATCGCGAAACTCCTCGGCGTCTCCCGCAACACCATCTACAACTACGTGCCCGAACTGAAGGGTGGCCGCCTCGCGCTCGCCGAGGCGACCTCCACGGCGGAGCTTCCCCGGCCCTCCAGGTCAGAGGAATGATCACCGCCGTTTGCGGCTGGTGACACGGTTCTTACCGGCACCCCATATTGTCTTCCGTGCCCATTCCTTCACTCTCCCCATGAATCGGACTTATCGGCCCGGAGCGCTGGGTGCAGCCTGATCGATACGTCCCTGATCGTTATTTTCTTCTGAATTCTGTCTTTTCTGCTGAGTGAAATCTGCGGCACGTTTGGACCGTAGTGCATGTGGTCTGCCGGAGGTTCGGCACCAAGCCCCTGGTTTTTGCTGGCAGACAGGGCAGGTAACGTCGTACGCCTGCCAAACAGTCCGGGTTTCTTTTCCCTCCGTCTGGCGTTCTTCGATGTCTCCGATGAGTAGCCGCAGCCGGTCGGCATGGGGCGTCCCTCGCAACTGCCCCGCACGGGGGCCGTCAAGTATGACGCACTGCTGTCCGTGATCTGCCGCACAGAGCGGACACATCTTCGTGGTCCAGTACCCCCGGCCGACCAGCTGGTGCAACGGACCTGGCGTCGGAGAGCCGGGCGGCAGAACGAGGAGCGACCTGAGGCGTTCCTCCCACAAGGCGAGCTGGGCGCGTTGGTGTGGCACGCCCCTTCCGACCCTGCGAAGTTCATCAGCCTCTCGGGACATCTGCTGGACCTTCCTGGTCAGCAGCTCTGGGTCGCCGTTGGCTGGAATATGGCTCACTTCTTCGAGAAGAGTATTCAACCGGTCGATCGCGGCTGGAATCGCGGCCGCTAGGTAGTCAACAGCTGCACGGATCGCCTCTTTCTCCTCCCCAGTCTGGTCAACCTTGGTGGCCTTTTTAGCCTGCGCGATCAAGTTCTTAACCTGGCTGACCTTCTGAGCGGCCACAGCCTGATCAAGTAAGGAGACCTGCGTCCGGCGAGATTCGACTTCTTTCTCCACCCAGAGCGAGGCACTGTGATGCGCGGCATCCAGCCGCTTCTGTATCTGAGGGCTGACCCCGGGAAGTTCGGTGATCTCGCGGCAGACCGTCACCGTCAGGTCGGGCGACTCGGTCCGGCGGGCATAGAGCAGCCGGCGCATCAACTCCTGCGCCCGCTCGTCCTGTGGCGAAGTCTTCTGCTTCTTCCCTGGAGTCCATCGCGCCGGTTCGGGCGTGCTGTGGGCCTGGATGATCCGTTCGACGGCCGGGGTGGACAGTCCTCGCTCGGTAACCTCGCACTCCTCCAGGGAGAACCATTCGGTCGGCCGCGCGAAGGCCTCGGTCCCGATGCGAACCCGTCGGCTGGTGCCTTCGCTGTCCAGGCGAATGCGGTGCACGTACCAGCGTTTGATCAGAGTGTCCTGGTCCACCGGGACCGATATGCCGAGCACCGGTTCGTCTTGGCTCTCCCACTCCGGTGCCACGCTTTGGTCCAGGTGCACACGCAGTCTCTTGTGCGCGAGCTGGATATCGACGATTGAGCCCAGCGGGGTCCCGTCCGGCTGTGCGAAGTCGAAGTCGGCCTGCGTGCCGCGGTTACGGAGCCAGGCCGCGGCCGCGGACTTCACGTAGAGGTGGTCGGCGCTGTTCACACTGCGGGCCCGGCGACCACAGACGTGGGGCTGGCCGTCAGGGCCGGGGTGATGGGCGAAGTGACACACCCGGTCGGTATAGAGCTTCGTCGTCAGCTGGCCACCGCAGCCTCCGAGGAGGAGCCCGCACCAGAAGGAGTCTTTCTCGTAGAGGCTGCGGAAGGCGTCCAGTTCGATGGCTTCCAGCGGTAAGACAAGCGGCTCTTCGGATTCCGCGCTGCCGAGAACCGCTGTCTGGATCTGCCGTTTGTCACGCCGCACGTGCCCCGCCCTTCTTCTCAACACAGCGTGACAGCCGCCCCCTTCGCTTCGCAGCCGATCGTGCTGTTTACCCGCCCGTCGCATACCGTGCGATCACGCCGAACAGTCCAGCCGGCCGGGCACGACTACCGGGGTAATCGTGCCCGGCTGGCCCGCTGCCCCCTGTGTCCGGGCGGCACGCTGGTCGCGGGCACGGCGCAGGGCGGCGGCCTCGGTCGCCGCGGCCTGGCGGCGGCGCTGCACACGGGCCTGCTCGATCGGGGCCAGCGCGTCATCCGGGACAGAGGGCGGCTCGGGAAACGCGCGGCGGCTGAGCTCCCGCATCGCCCGGTTCTGCCGCTCCACTGCCTCCGCGATGCCCGGGTCGACCCGAGACGGCACTGCGGCCTGGCGGTGCGCCTCGATCGCGCGGCGGTAGCCCTCCGGCGGCGTCCGGCGCTGCACCGGCACGACGGGTGCGACCGGGTGCGGGGCCGGTGTGGCAGCCGCTCGTACGGGGCCAGCCCCCATGGGTGCGGGCGCCAGGACGTGCAGGGCGCGGACGCTCGCGTTCGGCACCCGCTCGTTGGCCGCCGCGATCAGCCTCGGCGCGCTCCAGCGCAGCTTCGTCCCGCAGGCCGGGGCGTCGGGGACGACGTCCAGGCGGCCGGTGTCCGCGTCGAACGCCACGGCCCGAACACGGCCGGCAAGTTCGGGCACGGCCGCGGCGAGGATGGCGTCGAACTGCGCGAGGACGCTTCCGCCGACGGCCGGGGCGACCATGCCGCGCTCGGTCATCATCATGCCGATCGCCGCGCCGAGCCCGAGCGGCTCGCGCCCGTCGCGCCGCACGACCGTGCCGGTGCGCCGCTTCGGCTTCTTGCTGGTGGCGCCGTTCTTCTTCGCCGCCTCCCGGGCCGCGATCAGGGCCTGTCGCGCGAGGTCGACGCCGCTCAGCTCCGACTCGGTGGTCATGCGATCACCACCCCGGCGTCGCCGTCCAGCCGGCGGGCGGCGAGCTCGGGCAGCCGGTCCGTCCACGGCGCGGACCCGGCCTGCCCGGTCCGGGCGACGGCCTGCTCGCGCAGCTGCTTCAGTCGCGTCGCGAGCAGGTACTCGGCAGCGCGCTCCCGGGCGGTGTCGGCGGCCTTCGTCGCAGCGGCGACGGCGTCCGCACCGTTCGGGTTGTGCCGGAACCAGCGCCGCCCCTGCTCGGTCTTGTACGCCCGGCGCGCCTCCGCTTTGGCTTCCTCGGTCCGGCCCAGCCGCCCCAGTGCGCTGCTGCGGTACTCCGACAGCGCGGCTTCCACGGTCTGGAGGGCGCCGAAAGCGAGCACGGCGGCCGTGCCGATCGGGTCCGCGTCCAGCTCGCCCGGCTCCGCCGAGTCCAGAAACTGGCGCCGGGCGTCCTCGATGTCGGCTGCCAGCGACGACCGGACGTGGGCGGTAACGGCGGCGACGTCGTCCGGGTCGGTCAGGTCGGCTGCCCAGGTCGCGGCGACCAGTCCGGTCTCCACGATCAGCGTCTCGGTCCGGCGCCGGTAGCCGCACGCCTCGCACAGCCCGGCCGAACGCTGCTGCCCGCAGTCCGCGCACGCCAGCGCCTGACGGACCTCGTCGGCGGCCGCCGCGGCCTCCCGCTCACAATCCGCCCGCTCCTGCGCCGCCGCACGGGCCGCATCGCGCCGAACCTGTTCCGCGCGGGCCTGCTCACGGCGCCACACGAAGTCCTCCGCCTCGATGGCCGCCTGCTCGCGCAGCCGCTCCTCGAGGACGCGCCGGCGCTCATCGTCGGCCAGGCCAGGCAGCTCCCGGTCGATGTCCGCACCGATCCGGGTGCGGCGGGCCCGCCGGGTGTGGAGCACGTTGGCGCAGTTCTCGCACCCGGTCCCGGTGTCCAGCCGGATCCCGTCGTCGCAGCGCCGGTCCGTGCACGAGGGCCGCTGGACCAGGCCCCGCCGGATCAGCCACCCGTACGGGCCGGTCACCATCGCCTCGCCGCCGGTCTCCTCCAGCCGCTCGGTGAGCCGGTCGGCCAGCAGCCGCGGCGCACCACCCGGCAGCGCCAACAGACCCTCCAGGCAGGCCAACTCCGCCTTCGCGGCCGCCTCCACCCGGTCCTGCTGCCAGCCCGAAAGCCGCTCCCACAGCCAGGCCACCGGCCCCAGGGCTACCCGCAGACGAAGATCAGCCGGAAGGCCCACCCTCCGCTGCTGCTGCGCCTTTTCCCACCCAGCGGCCTTCGGCCGGCCACCGGCTCCAGCCCTGGCAGCGCGCTGTCCCACCCGCTCATCGATCGTGGACTCCTGCGGCTTTTCCCCGCGAAGCGGGCCGCCCTCAGCCACCGGCGACACAGTCCTAGCAACGGCGCTCTCGCCGTCGGCGGCCTGGTCCTCGCCCGCGCACGCGCGCTCCGGCCGACGGCCTTCAGCCCCACGGCCTTCGCCGGAAAAACCACAAGAGAGCTGCGGAGGAACGACGGGAGTAACCACAGAAGCGTGGGAAGCGTGGTGCTGTGCAGTTGCGGCGAGGTCTGCCGATCCGGCCAGCCCATCCCGTTCGGCGCCCTCCACCCCAGTCGTCACAAGGGTCTCGCCCGTCTCGTCAGACTCAAGATCTCCGGATGCAGTACCGGCGAGGTCTGAAAGCAGGGTCTTGGCGACCCGGCGGGCCTCCCGTACGGCCACGCCGTGGGCCTCGGCAACCGGCACCAGGCGCACCCGCGACTGCGCGTTCAGGCCCGAGTCGGTCTCCTTGCGCACCACGTCCGCGACCCCGTGCTCCTGGAGGCGCTTGAGCACCTTGGCCCCAGCCGCTGCCGTGCAGCCCAGCAGGCGCGCGACAGTCGCCGCCGGACGCCCACGATCGGTGTCCACCGACCCGGGGCACAGCTGCAGCCAGCCCGCCGAACCCGTCGTCAGCACCATCAGCAGCAGCCCGAGCCGGTCCGTCGCCGCACCCCGGCCCGTACGACCGGCAAGCAGCCCGGCCGGGACCGGCGCCTTGTCCTTCGGCGCCCACCCTGGACCGAACAGGACCTCGCACAGGCTCAGCAGCACCGCCAACTCCGAGCGGGACAGCGCCAGGGCGTGCCGCCGGTCGCCGGCCTTCTGCGCCCGGTACATCGGGATCACCCAGCACTCCAGGCCCGTCGCGTGCCCGAAGGCGTTCGTCGCGACCTTCGACCCGAGGAACCCGGCGCCGCGCAGCTCAGGCAGCACCGTATGCGCGACCGTCGACTGCGACACCCCCAGCCACCGCCCGAGCTCCGCCGCCCAGATCGACGCCTCATAGTCCTTGCGGACGTCAGCCTTCGCGGTCAGCACCACCGACGCCAGCCGCGCACCGTCCGACGCGCCGGCCAGCGCCGGGGACGTCACCAGCGCGCGCACCGCGGCCAGCAGCCGCGCCCGCATCGTCTTCGACAACTGCAGCGGGTTGCCCAGCTCCAGCCGGACGACCGGACTGGCCTGCGCCGGAACCGACCGCAGCCGACGACGCGACGCTCCGCCGGTGAACTCCGTGCGCGGGCGCGGGAACACGGCGGCCGGCGCCGCCACGGAACTCACCGGCCCACCCGAATCAAGACGTGATCCATATCCATCCCGGCACCCTGGACCAGGTCACCTGTGGACAGAGACCGGCCAGCCCCGAACACCCGTGGCGCTCCCGCCCACAGGAAGCGGCGGGCACGAATGCCGACGGCTCCCGAGGGCCGGGAAGGAAGGCGGTCTACCGAAAATTCGATTTCCGGCGTGACAGGGCAAGACGTCTGATATGGGGCGACGCATCCCGTGTGACGGGACACGTCGATCGATCGAATCGGGCTGGATCGGACAAGGTCAAGCTGACAAAGGACACCGACTTGGTGCACCATGGCGAAGAACCTCCTGCTGTTCCGGAACTGCGGACGCGGGTGGGGCCCCCTCCGTGAGGAGCGGGCGCAGCGCGAAGGCCAGAGGTGGATCTCCTTTCCGTTGACGGTTTTGGCGCTGGTGTCTCGGAAGCCCTTGGCAGGGCCGCCGAGGCGAACCGCGAAGCCCCCTGGCAGGGGCCCGCGGGTGTTGCATGGCCCTGATGAGGGGCCGAATTGGAAATGAGCGGCTTGATAAGCCGCAGCTCAGGACCGGCTGGAACCGGGATCTGAGCGGACCGCTCTGGTGGCTAATCCAGGCGGTGGACGGGCCGCGCGAGGCCAGAGGATTGCGAGTCCTCATTTGGCGCGCGCGGTCGATGGCCTTAGGTCATCCCGATTCCCCTCGACTCTCGACGGCGGCGTCGGCTATCCGAAATCTGGCGAAGCCTGGTCGGATCAGCCGTCATCGGATACCTGCGCAGCTTCGGGGTACTTCTCGGCGAGCCGCTGGAGTAGCTGGGCGTATGCGTCCCGCCAGGGCCTCCGCGGGTCGGTTTGCCCGGACTCCCAGCGCAGGATCGTTAGCGGCTTCACCTGGAGGGCATCGGCCAGTTGGCGCTGCGTCAGTCCGTCGGCGAGGCGCAGCTGCCGCCGTACGGCAGGGATGGGGAGGTCCGGCGCGCGGTCGACCAGGGCGTCAACTGCCTCGCTCAGATCCGACTTCGACATTGAGAGACCTCCCCCATCCAAGGCTGATGCCCTGAAAGATACCCCATCGTGGCGATCTTCGACACCGTCGATGCGCGTGTTCTTATGGACGACATCGCAGGCGTCCAACTGGCGAGTACCTCCCCCGGATGTTGATCTTTCTGATTCTGGCGTGGAAACGTGCAGGTGAGGCCTGTAGTGCCCTTGAACCTGAACAGATTTCGAGGACCAGCACGAGAGGGTTCCGCTAGGGAAGCGGCGCCGTCCCGCGTGGCGGGCAGCAATCGAGTTCGCCTTCCCGCCTGGCGGGAAGGCGGTCCCGACTGGTCGTCAAGAACCCTCGAGTCAGGGCCCTGAGGCTACGGCCGCCACTCGTCCTCCAGCACGGAGTACAGAATGCTGTCCCGCCATCCACCGTTGGTGTGCACGTGGTCGCGGAGGACGCCCTCCTTCTGGAAGCCGAGTTTTTCGACAAGGGCGATCGAGGCCAGGTTCGACGGGCCGATGGCTGCGCTGACGCGGTGCAGCCCGAGCTCGGCGAACGCGTACGAGGTCAGGCAGCGGGCCGCATCCGTGGCGTACCCGCGACCCCACTCCTGCGCGGCGATCGCGTAGCCGAGCTTGCCGGCCTTGACGCCTGCGAACGCGATCCGGGCGAAGCCGACGACGCGGTCCTCCCTCTTGGGCGTCACGGCCAGGTAGTACTCGGTGCGGGGTTCCTCCTGGGCGCGGGCGACCGCGCCGTCGACCATGGTGACGGCTTCGGCCAGGGAGCGGCTGTCGAAGCTCAGCCAGTTGGTGACCTTGTCGTCGCCGATGATGCTCAGGACGTCGTCTACGTCCGTCGGAGCGAACTCCCGGAGCGCGACCTGTTCGCCGGCGATACGGATCGGGTACGTCAACGGAGGGCTCCTAGCGGGGCAGCGACTTGAAATGGGTACGGGTGAACGCCTCGATCTGCTCCTGCAGGCTCGACGCGTCCTCGGCAAGCGGGGAGTCGCGCAGAGCGCGGTGCACGCGCTGGGTCGCGTTCACGATCCCGTTGATGCGCTGCTCGGGAGCGAGGTCGAGAACCGGCGCCACGGCCTCGGTGGCGCCCTCCAGTTCGCCCATCTGAATGCGCGTGATGGCGAGCGCGCTGTGCGCGCCCGCCTGGTCGCCGAAGGCCCACTCGGGAGAGCTGCTGTCCTCGTAGGCCGCGACGGCGCGGGTCGCGTAGTCGTTTGCGATGCTGCTCTGTGAGGGTAGCCAGGACAGGGCCTCGGCCGCGTAGTAGATCTGCCGGGTTCGGCTGAAGAGGCACAGGCCGCCGAGCTCGTCGACCTCGTCCTCCTGGACGAGGTCCCAGGCGCGCTCAGCGCGTTCGATGGCCGCTCGGGTCGCATTCGCGTTGCCGAGCGCCGCGTGGGCCCGGGCCTCGTTCATGGGCAGCCAGACGCTCGAGGTGTTGACCGCGGCGAACTCGGCGCCGGACTGGGCGTAGCGGACCGACTCCCTGGTCCGGCCGGCCCAGTACGAGACCAGCGACTGGATTCCGCGGATCCAGGACCGCAGCCCGTTGTGATCAGCCTGGTCCGCGCACACGAACGCGGTTCGAGCCTGAGTGAGCGCCGCATGCGGGTCCGCGAGGTCGTGACTGGCCTTCGCGAGCAGGCCGCCTGCTACCCCAGCGAGGAAGTACAGCTCCCGGGCCTGCGAGGGGCGGCGCTGCTGTTCCAGCAGCGTGTAGATGGTGTCCTGGGTCGTGATGAGGTCCGGCAGCAGCTCCGAAAGCGGTCGCTGTGGATAGTCCGTTGCCAGATTCTGGACGTCCGCGTGGACCTGTTCCATCACGTCGGTCGTGAGGTTGGTCTGACCTGCCGTGAAGGCGAAGCTCCGGGCTCGTTGTGCAGCCATCTCGATCAGCTCCCTGTCCGCAGTGGGCCTCCCTGTCGCCAGGATCAGCCCGGTGGGTTCGTCAACCGCCGGCATGGCGCCCGCCCAAGGGGCGAGGAGCTCTTCCAGCGGCATGCCGAACATGCTTTGCAGGACACGGCGCATGACTGGGGTGGTGCTGGCCCGCTCTCCGCTGGCCAGCCGGCGCAGGTGCCGGGTGCTCAGGGTGACGTTCTCCCCCAGCCTCGTAGCGAGCTGCCCGAAGTCCCCGACGATCTCGTCGTACGTGCGCGGCTGCTGCCGCAGCAGGTACTCCAATCTCGTCCGCGGATCTCCTTGACTGGCGCTGCCGGCCACCGGTCCTCCCCAGAGTCACGAAATCGTGCTCTGCGTTCTCAGTGTCAGTCGCGAGCGACACCAAGTCAGCAGAGCAAGGGCTCTGGTCCGGTAGCGGTCCGCTTCATGTCCGGAACCGGTCCTGGACCGGTCCGCCGCCGGACCTCGTGTGGTCATGCTCCCTCATCCCACCCTGGTGATCACCTAGTTCGCACGTCCGATCGAAGGAAGGTGGGACCGTGATTCAGTCGAAGATGCCGCAACTCGGTCATTCAAGCGGCAGATCGTCGTATGTCAGTTCAACGCGGTCGGCGGGTGCAATGGAGTGCGGCCAGCACGCTCTCCGGGTGACCGTCGTACACGATGTGCGGCTCATCATCGGCCGGCGGGCAGAAGCGGCCGGCGTGCCTGAGCAAGTCCTCCTCGCTGAACTCGATGCTGTTCGCATCGACCAGCGATTGCTCGTTGCGCTTCTGGATCCGGTCCCAGCGCACCTCATGCGGCACAGGCAAGTAGATGAGAACGGGCTCGCCGCCAGCCTCCATCACAGTCGCTGCCCATTGAACCCGCTCTTCCGGAGTCCAAAAGCCGTGGTCGACCACAGTGTCGTGCCCGGCCGCCAGGAGTTCCTGAAGCTCAAGGGCGATGTCCTTGAGTACAGGCGCCTCCCGGACCCTGAACTGCCCGCGGGGAAAGTCCCTGCCGTAGTGGCCGTAACGGCGGAACATCTCCTCATCAGGGCACAGGCGCCGGAACCCGGCCTCCTCCAGGGCGTGGGCGAGGGTTGTCTTGCCAGAGCCCTGGAGACCGGACATGAGAATCGCGCGAGGCGCGGGGCCCAGTCGGCCGGACAAAGCGGCGGCGATACGCGTGATCTCGAATCGTCCTTCCAACGTGAGGGTGTCGGTGTGCTTGGCTCGAAGGAGCTGGCTGAGGCGGGCTTCGAGGCAAGAGACGAGCGTGTCGTCCAGTACGGCAGCGTCGTATGTGGTCACCGCTGCACCTCTGTCGTCGTGCGGCGGGTGCGGCCCGGGGCGCCCAAGTCCACGCCGTACTCAAGAAGTTCGTCGTCGCCATCCAGGAAGCGTGCGGTCAGCACAAGGATCGCCGCGACGGTGTCGGCCTCCAGCTCCAGGAGTTTGAGGTCGTGGTCGGTTGCGATGCGAGCCGTCTCCTCATCCACGCGCTTTACGACGTGCCGCCCCGTAGCCCGAGCGATCAAGTCGAGCGACAACCCGCCCTTGAGTCGCTCGCTGCACGCCAACTCGGGTACGGCCTGGGCGAATTCGGCCGGGATCCACGAGGTTGAGTGGGAGACGACGCCATGGCCGTCCCGGTAGACACGGCTGCGGCGAATCACGTCGTCACCAGGCGAAATGCCCAGCACGTGAGCGACGTCTTCGGGAGCCTCGACTATGCCGGCGGTGTGGCCGGACGACTTCTCACCGACGCCCCACGACGACTGCGTCTTGCTGCTGCGGTCGTGGCGCTCCGCCCCGGAGGACAGCGAGATGGGGCGTGCCATCACCTCGGTGCCGACGCCCGGGATGCCCTGCACGAGCTTCTCTTCGCGCAGCAGACGCATGGCCCGGTCGGCGGTAGCTGTACTGACCCTCCACTCGGTCGCCAGCATCTTGATGCTGGGCAGGAGATCGCCCGGCGAGAGCTCCCCAGAGCTGATCATGTCGCGGTAGTGGCCCGCGATGCGCGCGTACGGCGGCCGATTGTCGGTTCGGGGCCCTGCCATGTGTCTTCGCCTCCTTCGAATTACCTCTGGGTGCCTCACTATACCGCTTGACACCTGAGGTTACCTGATGCAACCTGATGTAAGTGGGGCGTCGGTGATCCTCCGGGAGCACCGAGTGAGCACCACTGCAAGACCGTCGGAGCCGGAACTTCGGCCCCTCAGCACCACCGCAAGACCGCAGTAGTCGTCCCCCTTCGGGGTGGCCGGGGTAGTCCTCATCACTGAGGGCGCGAGAGCACCATCAAACTCCCCCGGAGCCTGACGGCCGCGACGACTGTGTGCACGTCGCAGCGCTGTGCGCTGTCTGTCCTACGGGACGCCGGCCTTGTGCCGTGCGGCCCGGAGGGCGGAGAGAGCATCGCGACCCGCGCCCCGCCACTCCCCGTGAGGAGTTCAGATGTCTGCTTCAACCCTTGCCCGCCCCCGCCTGAGCCGGACCCGCTCCCGCACCGTCAACTCCCGCCCGGCGCTCGTCATCTCCACCCTCAAGCCCCACCAGTACGACCTGCGCCCCGCCTGCGCCTCGCTGATCTGCCCCGACTGCAAGACCTGGGTACCGATCACCGGCATCCAGACCCGCAAGCCCAAGATCGTGCCGCACGACACCGGCCGCGCGGGCAAGGACCCGGCCGCCCGGTGCCACCAGGGCAGCAACCGCCTGGTCACGGTCAACATCACGATCAGGCAGTGGCAGGAGCGCCTGGAGGACGGCCACGCGGAGACCGGCCACCGCCGCTCCGACCGGCAGCACTACAAGCCGCTCCCGGCCCCGGCCGCGCCGGTCTCCCGGATCAAGGCGGAGGCCACGCTGGAGACCACCCGCCAGTCCTACCTCGCCCACCGCCAGGGCTGCACGCGGTGCGTCGGCGGCAAGCACCGCCAGCACTGCCAGGACGGCGTGACCTTGGCCCGCCGCTACGTCCTCGCCCTCCAGGAGGAGCCCGCCCGCCGAGAGGCCCGAGAGCAGCTGGGGCGCCAGGAGCGGCGCACCGAGCGGAAGCTGACGGCGCCGGCCGTCCGCAAGGCGCAGTGGGCTGAGCGCGGCGGCAAGGAGGTGGAGGCGATGAACAACCAGTGCCGGAACCGGCCGACGGGCATGGTCTCCCAGTTCCGCGGTCCGCAGGTCCCGGTGGCGCCGAAGGACGCGGAGGCGCACGACCGGCGGCAGGCGGAGCTGGGCAGGCAGTACATGCGGCGGACCCCGGCCGCCTGATCCAAGCCGCCTCCCTTCCCCTTTCTCCAGATCTGAACCAGCCCTCACAGCGTGATGAGCCCCCAGGCGCCCCTGGCCTGGGGGCTCATCAAGCTGCCCGCTCACCAGCCCACCACGGAAGGACAGTTATGACGCTCAACAGGATTTCGCCCGAGGCCGCCCGTCTCGCTCGCCGCCCCGTGCTCCAGGCCGCCGTCACTGCCAGCGCCCGCTGCGGCGACCGGGAGCAGTACCGCGACCTGCTCGACCGCAACCGCAGCGCCCCGCCCGCGATGTGGGCGGCGCAGCAGGCGGCCGCCCAGAAACTCTGCGCAGGATGCCCTGTTCGTCCGGCCTGCGAAGAAATCGCGCTGCGCGACGGGACAGGCAACCGTGCGAGCGATGACCTGGTCCGCGGCGGCCGTCGCGGTCAGGAGCTGGCCATCGACCGCGAGATCCGCCAGCCCGGCCGCCTCGCCGCCGCGGTCGCGGCCGACTGGCAGCAGCTCCTGGAGCTCGCCGTCGCGGCCCGCGACGCGGCCGGTGCCGCCAGCACCGACGACGTCGCCTGCGTACGCAATGACCACAGCATGCCGGTCGCGGCCTGACCCTGCCCTGTTCTGCACGTCGTCCCCAGCCCGCGCATCAACGGGCTGGTGTCGGCGTGGGGTACAGGACCCCACCGCGCGCCGCCCCAGAAAGAGGGCGAGCCCCCGACACGGCGCTAGAGACGCCATATGTGCCGGGGGCCAGCACGGACCACACAAGCTCAAGGGAGAGCTGATCCGCATGAGCATTATGACGCGTGCGACCCTCACGCCCATCCAGGCCGGTAGCACGGGCACCTGCCCGAAGTGCTCCGGCACCTTCGAGACCTGCCGGTGCACCGGCGTCGCTCTCGCACCGCGCGCAGGGGCCGCGGACGAGGTCGGCCGCGAGATCGGCCGCGAGGACGACCGCAGCGGACACAACGGCAGCGGCTACGAGCGTGACGAGACCGACACCTCCTTCCACCACCTCGTCCGCCACCTGGTGACCGACGGCGACGACCGGGCCCAGACCGCCGGCCGCCGGGCCCGCCGCACACTCGCCGAGATGGCCCCCGGGTACGTGCGCCAGCCCGTGCTCGTCCTGCACCGGCCGGTGACGGCCAATGACGCCTGCCCGCTGTGCCACAGGTGGAACTGCGACCCCAGCAACTGCCCGCCCAGCTTCGCGCCCGCCTCGCCGTCCGCGGCCCCTGCCCGGACGGCGGTGACCGCGTGACCAGCTCCCGGCTCACAGACGAAGAGCGCAAGGACCTCTCCAAGAAGGTCAAGGAAGTCAACAAGCGCAGCGAGAGCCGCCCGCGGTGACAACTGCGGTGATACGCGCCGCTCGTGCCGCGCAGCATCGCGCGGCACGAGCGGTAACCCGATACGGCCTGGCCCACCCTGTCGCCCTCGCGCTGCTCGCGGTCGCCGCCACGGCTGCCGCCCAGGCCTGGGACACCGGCCACCGCGTTGCCGACACCCATCTTGCTCCCGCTCGAAAGGCTCCACCCCTCATGCCCAACCATCAGGCAGGCCCGCGTGGCTGACGACCTGTACACCCGCTACCAGCAGGCGCGCGACACCTGGCGCACCCACAGCAGCAGCTGCGAGCCCTGCAGGGCAGGGCAGCAGCACTGCCCCGCCGGAGCCCCGCTGTACCGGCGACTCGCTGTCCTCCAAGACGCCTACCTACGCCGCCTCCGCTCGTGAGGAGAAAGACGATGACGGCCGCCCACACCACGGGCGACCTGCATTGCCGTACCGAATCCGTCGATACAGGAGGACCACATGACACACACCACCATCCCGCTGAAGCACCCGCTGGACGACACCGGCCTCTCGAATCAGCAGGCACCGGCCCAGCCGACGCCCCCGCAGACCCCGGTCATCGCGGACATCAGCCGGTACAACCACCCGCTCTTCCTGCGGCGCGAGCCCGGCCGCCACGCGGGCGCCACCTACTACTTCGCGGCCTTCACCGGCAGCGAGCCCGAGCCGCAGGCACCGCGCGCCGCGTACAACTACAAGGTGCTGACCTGGGAGCAGATCTGCGAGCTTGGCAGGCAGTACGAGGCAGCCCAGATCCTGTGGTCGAAGGCGCGGCTACGCCGCCAAGCCACCCCGGTGCTGCGCAAGGCGGCGCCCCTGTGGGAGGCGTGGACGGCCGCAAAGACGGAGCTGGAGCGCGTCTACACCGGGTTCCGGCAGACCGAGGACGGCCGCTGGCGCGCGCAGCTGCTGCGCCTGACCGACGCGGAGACCACGGCGGAAGCCGCGGCCGGCGCGTGGGATGAGATCGCCCGGCAGCTCGCACAGTTGGCCGCCGCCCAGATCAACGCCGCCGGATACGACGACGAACTGCGCCTGACGACCGTGGCCAAGGATCTTGGCCTAGACGCCTCCGACTGGCACATCGAACACATCGACGCCTACACCGACCGGTTCTGGGGCGAGCCCACCCCGCTGCTCGAGCGGCTGGCGCAGCAGGTCAATGCGCAGCGCGAACGACTTGTGGAGGTTGCCCGCCTGGCCGGTGACCCCGAGAACCCGCAGCATCAGCTGGTCTGACGGTATCCACCGCCTGACCTCCCGCCGTACGGGCGCGTCGGGCAACTCGCCGCCTCACCCCATGGCACTACCCAGGACCGGCTGCCCGCGCGACGGGCGGCCGGTCTTCCGTACGCCCCGGCCCGGGAAGACCCGAGGTCACCCTCACAGCCCGGAAGGAGGAGCCATGAGGTTTGTCTACCTGCTCGGCATGGCCGGTCCGCTGGTCGTACTGGCCGTGCTGCTGATCGCCCGCTGAACCCGCGTTGTTGGTGCCGCCCCAACAGGGCGCCACCCTGACCCCGCACCACATCCAGGAAGGACACCGGCCTGATGCTCAAGACCATTCGCTCCAGCCGACGCCACGCGCGCCTGATGCGCGCCGCTGACTCGCTGATCTTCGGAAAGGACACCGAGGCGCTCACTGCCGGCGACCTGATAGCCCTCGCCTTCGGCCGGTTCCAGCTCCGCATCGACGAAGCCGAAGCCGTCGACTACCTCAACGCCGGGCTCGTCCGCCGCGGGCACGCCCAGCGCCTGGCCGCTCCGAATGCCTGACCACCGACACACCAAACCGAGAAGGAGCAACTGGTGAAGAACAACAATGACCAGGGCCGGGTTGGGAGGGTTACCCAGCGCGGGATCGTGATCACGGTCCTGGGGGCGGTCACGTTGGCCGTGGCCATGCTGAGCGTGGCCGTTTCCTACAACATCCTGGAGCCCCGCTTCGGCGGATGGGCTGTGCCGACCGTCGGCGCGCTGGACGCTCTGTGGGTGGTCTTCCAGGCCACGGAGATCCTGGCGGGGAACAACCGGCGCCGGGCCGGGCGGGTGCAGTACGCCGGGCTGGCGCTCACGGCCGTCAACGCGGCCATCCCGACCGCCGACCTGATCATGACCCAGTCCGAGCCGGGCTTCGACCTGGCCGTCATCCTCACGCCGATCGCCATCGTCGCGACCAAACTCGCGTGGTGGATCGCCCTCCCGGCGCTCGGACGACGGGTGTCTCCCAGGACACGGGAGGCCCTGGACTCCAAGCGGCAGACGGTAGCGGACAAGCTGGAGGAGATGGAGGCGGAGGCCGCGCACCGCATCGAGCTGCTGGAGCTGGCCACCACCTTGGAGAAGAAGGTGGCCAAGGCCGAGACCGCCTACCGCAAGGGCGTCCTCAAGGCGCAGCAGACCATGACCGAGGAGCTGCACGGCCAGGCCGAGACCACCGAGAACACGGTCGCCGAGAAGCCCCTGCCGGCGTCCGTAGCGGCGATCCGCCTGCCGGAGCTCGGGCAGTGGTCGGCGGCCGCTCCGGCACTGCCCGGCACACCCGGCAGTGACCGGCACGGCCTCGGCACGCAGGTCAACGCGCTGCCGACCGGATCCGGCACACCCAGCGGCACACCAGGTGTGCCGCCGTCCGGCACACCGGCACACACGACCGGCACACCTACCGTCACACTCGCCGACCTCGCGGCCGTGTCGGGTGTGCCGGTCCCCGAACCTGGCCAGCCGCTGACTGATGAGCAGCTGAACGTGGTCCTGCGGCACCTGCGCTACGCGGACGACCCGCCCAAGTCCTACCGGCAGGCCCGCGACGCGTTCCGCCGCGCCGGCTTCGTCGGCAGCGAGCAGCGGGTGCGTATCGCATTCGGTGCCCTGCTGACCCAGGAGGACGGCGGCGAGACCTTCGAGGACGAGGAGGAGTCCGAGGACACGAGCGTCTGACCAAAGTCCGGCACCACCAGTGAGGGCCAGCCCGCATCCGTGCGGGCTGGCCCTCGCTGCGACTGCCGGAAGAAACGCAGTCGACCCGGAGCAGACCCGGTGAGTGGCCCGGTGAGCGACCTCGTGTCGCAGACCCGGCGGAGCAGACCCGCGGCGAGCACCACCATCAGCACACGATCCGGTGAGCGAGAGCGATACATCGCAGACCCGGAAAGAACCGCGAAAACCCGAACGTAAATGTCAGAACCGCGAGTTACGCTCGCCAGTTCACCTCTCAGGTGACATGAAAACGGGGTGGGATATGGGGAAGAAACACCAAAACAAGCACAACAACCACGATGACTCCTATGGGCAGTTGGCTGGCGCGATTGGTGGCCTGGTCATCGTCTTCGGCGTCCTGGCCGCCATCAAGGACAAGTTGGGCCTGTCGTGGCCGGCCACCGTGCTCCTCACCGCAGGGGCATTGGTCCTGCTCGGCTATCTGGCCTGGCGGCTCCGCACGGCCGTCGCTCGCCTGCTGGCAGGCGACACCAACATTGCTGTGGCCCTGAAGCAGGAGGCGCCCGACAAGGCCTCAGACGAGGCCCCAGAGGGCGCCGAGGCTGCCCCGATCCACCCGGGCCTGACCACGGCTCTGAGCCGGGCCGGGGCCATCGGCAAGGACCAGGTCATCCTCGCGGGTGACGTCAGGACCGAGCAGTTGCCGGTGGGGACCGTCTACGACTTCTTGGTTCCCGAGGGCCGTACGCATGAGGATGTCGCCAAGAAGCTGGGGCCCGTCGCGTCGATGTTCGGCGTGACCCGCCTGCATCTCAAGCTGGAGACGAGCCGGAAAACCGAGCGCCGTGTCCGCTTGTTGGTGCTGGACGAACCTCCGTTCAGCAGCTCGTTCCCCGCGCCGACCCGCCAGGAGATCCAGACATTCGCGGGAGTTCCGCTCGGTCATGAGGTCACTGGCAAGCTCGCCGGGGTGGCGACGTTCGACAAGGCGTCGCTGCTGATTGGCGGCATGACCCAGATGGGCAAAACCACGCTGGTCAACGGGCTTATCACGTGCCTGCTGATCGCGTACCGCGAGTTCGATCTGTATCTGCTCGACGGGAAACTCTGCGGGCTGACAAAGTTCGAAAGGCTCGCTGTCCGCTATGAGGCGTCCGATGATCCGGCCGTTCTGGAGAGCCTTCTCGATGAGCTGCTTGTCCGTGTGGACAGCCGGTATACGGAGTTGCAGAACGCCATCCGGTCCCGGCAGCCTGCACCGGATTTCAAGCCGGTGTTCTTCATCATCGACGAGGCAGCCGACTTCTACACCCACAACGGCACCAACGAATCGAAAGACTTGGTGCGCCGTGTAGAGGACAAGTCGCGGTCCCTGGTCGCGAAGTCTCTGGAATCCGGGATTTCCACGGTGATGCTGACCCAGCGCCCGGCAAACGACGCAATTCCGGTGAAGGTACGCGACCAATTCCTCTACCGGATGTGCCTGTACGTGGCGTCGGAGGGCAGTGCAAAAGTCGCCCTCGGAGACTCGTACTTCGACACAGTGGCCCCGATCCACCCGGCACTCCTCGACGCGACCATCAAAGGCCAGGGCGTCCTATTCGCCAATGGGACATCCACCCTGATTCGCGGCTTCAACTTCCCGGACGAATTCATCTGGGAGACGGTCGATGAAGTGTTTGCGCGACGGGAAAAGGCAATCCCTGAATCCCCGCTCAAGCAGGCCATCAGCCTGATGCGGGACAACGGGGTGGACTTCATGCCCACCCCCGATCTTGCCGCGTCTCTCGGAATCACGGAAACCGACCCAACAGAACGCGGAAAGTGCTTGAAGGCGCTTCTCGGCGTTCCGGCGGACAAGGGCCCGAAGGGCGTACGCGGGTATCGGCTGGCCGACCTCACGGCAGCCGCTATGTCCGGTTCGTGACCGCCACCCGGCACAGCCGGACCACCGCCCAGCCACCGCCACCCCACCGCCACCCAGCTCATCGGGTGGCGGTGCGGTGGCGGTGCTCCGGCGGTCACCGGTGGCGGTGCTGACCAGCAAAAACACTCAAAACTCCAGGAAGGGAGGTGGGGCCGTTGCGTGCCGCTACAGCCGTCACCATCGGCGTGGGTGCCACCGCGGCCGTGCTCGTGGCCGGCCTCGTCCAGGCCGCCAACCAGGACCCCGTCATAGGGCAGGCGCTCAGCCTGTCCGTGCCCGCCAAATACAGGGGCCTGATCGAGGAGGCGGGAAAGACCTGCTCCGAGGTCAGCCCGAACCTGCTGGCCGCGCTCCTCACCCAGGAATCCGGCTTCAATCCGAAAGCGTCCTCACCGGTCGGAGCGCAGGGCATCGCACAGTTCATGCCTTCCACGTGGGAAACCAACGGAATCGACGGAAACGGCGACGGACGGCGCGACGTGTGGGATCCCGAGGACGCGATCCCCTCAGCAGCCAAATACCTGTGCGATATCGGACAGGAAGTCAAAGACGTTCCCGGTAACAAGCAGAACAACATGCTTGCCGCCTACAACGCCGGAAGCCCCGCCGTCAAAAAATACGGGGGCGTCCCTCCCTACCAGGAGACCCAGACCTACGTCCGGTCTATCAGCGCACTCGCTGACACTCCGTCCGGCGGGAAAATGAGCACCACCGACCAGGTCACCGCCGTCATCAACGCGGCGAGCGACGAACTCGGAACCCCGTACTCATGGGGCGGAGGCAATGCAAGCGGCCCCAGTACCGGATCCTGCTGCTCACCCAATGGGAGTTCCGGAGAAAGTATCAAGGGTTTCGACTGCTCCGGGCTCACGCTCTATGCCTACGCGAAGGCCGGAATCGCCCTGCCTCGCACGGCAGCACAGCAATACGCCGCCTCAGAACCGGTGAAGCCCGGACAGAAACGCCCCGGGGATCTCATCTTCTACGGGAGCAGCCCCGCAGGTATTCACCACGTCGCAATCTACGTCGGGAGCGGCTACATGATCGAGGCCCCCCGGCCCGGCACCGCAGTCCGCTTTTCCCCCATCGACTCACTGCCCGACCTGTACGCCGTCGCACGCCCCGCACCTCACGCGAACAAGGAGATCTGACCCATGAGCAAGCTCGTTTTCCTCGCCAAGCCCATCGACATGTCCGGCGGCTTCAAGGACTTCTTCGACACGATCGGCCTCACCGGCGCTGGGCTGGTCACCAAAGGCATCGCCGCAGTGATCGCCATCATCGCGATTCGCATGCTGCTCCAGCTGTCCAACGACCCCAAGGGCGCCCTGCAAAAGGGATCGATGGCGCTCGGCACGCTGTTCGTCGCCGTCATCCTCGCGCTCTACGGCGACGCCCTGTTCTCGACCGTCACCAACGCCAAGAGCTGATGTCATGCCGGACACCAACTACTGCGAAAAGCTCGACGGTCCGGCACGGGGGTACTGCGAAGGGGAAGGCATCGATCCCCCCGGCAGCGGTGGCGGGGGCGGGGGCGGGGGCGGCATCACCGACGGCGCCTCCGACCACGTCAAAGACCTCGCCGACGGCCTGATCAATACGCTCAAGGGGCTGCTCGCCTCCAAGAAGGCGTGGGCGCCGGAGACCAGCGAAAACTGGGTGTACCAGCAGTTCCTCTGGCTCGGGCAGCACCTGGCCATCGCCATTTTGATCTGCGTGATCGTCGTGTGCGCCCTGACCGCATGGCAGGGCGCACCCCGCCTCAAGCAGATGGGCGCTTCCACGGGATGGACGCTGGTCGCCGTCGCCGGCATGGCGTCCGTCCCGGGGGTGGTGATGGTGTTGAACCAGGCCGTGAGCTCCGCGTTCACGGCCGCGTTCGACAGCGACCAGTCGACCCTCCTCAAAACCATCAGCGAGGACCTGGATCACGGGGCGGATGCGAATCCCGTGGGGATCCTGATCATCATCTCCGCACTGGTCGTCGCGCTGGCGTTCGCGACGCTGGTGTTCATGACCCGCCAGCTCGGAATCCTCGCGTTCGTGCTCATGGCACCCCTGGTCCTGGCGTCCTTGGCTCGCGGGGGCGACACGTCCGCAGTCCGCGCGTGGGCGATGCGCCTGCTGGGGCTGATGTTCGCCCCATTCGCCCTGCTGCTGGTCAGCCCGTTCGTCCGGATGGTCAGCGGCTCGCTCGCGATGGACGCCGTGCTCCTGGTCGCGGCGGACGCCCTGATGCTCCGGATGATTTTCCACGGAATCCCGTACTTCGGACCCAAGATCGCAGGAGCCGCACGCAGCTTCGTGGAGAACCGGACAACCAACCCGCTCGCGCGGGCAGTCGTCCGGGCCGGGGCCCCGGACTTCTACGAGCAGGAAAACAACCCACGGATGCCCCGCACCGTGGACACCCCCAGCCGCGCCGCGCACCAGGACCGCGGTGTCCTCTTCGCCGCCTACGGGCTTAAGCAGAAGCAGCGGTCCTCACGGCTGACCACCCAGTCCGCCATCGACAAGACCCAGCGGGAGGCGCCGCGCAACCAGCAGCTCATCGACGCCCGCAGAGCGGCGCGGGCTGCTGCCGCACAAACCAACACCCCCGGTCCCCGGACACCAGGACCGGCACATAGGCCCGACCCGGCCAGGCAGGCTTCGGCAGCTCCGGCGCCGGGGCCGGCCCCGGTCCGGCCGCCCAATCCGTAAAGAGCCAGCAGCCCCTGGCCCCGGCGTACGACCTCCCGCCCGACACGGCGCGGAGCGTACGCCGGGGCCAGGGCCCTACCTGGCCCAGACTTCAAGGAAGAGGAACCCGTGTACTCCCTGACTCCCGGCTACCGCATCCCCGCTCTCCAGCGCGGACTCAGCCCTGCAGAGACTCTGTTGACGAAGGTGAATGCCGGGGCAGGGAGCGCCGTACTGATGTCGGCACTGCTCGCCCCACCGCCCGCCTGGACGTTCGGCGCGGTGGGCGCGGCCGCGGCGCTGCTCAACTTTGCGCCGGGGCCGCGCTCGATCGCCCGGTGGGCGACCGTCGGCTACCGGCACCTGCGCGAGCGCACCACACCCGCCAGCCTGGTGCCCAGGACCGGGACGACCACGACGTGGGCGCTGTATCCCGGGCACGGCACCATGCAAGACGCGCACCAGCGCGCCGCGTTCCATGACGCGTTCTCGCGCGCCCTGACGTTCGCCGGCGGGCAGGCCCGCACGGCGGGCATTCAGGTCCACGTCACCCACCACGCCACCGTCGGCGACTACACCGCCCACACCCAGACGATTTCCGTCCACGTCCCCAAAGGCCTCGTCGGCTACCCCAGCCGGGTGATCGACACGCTGGAGGGCGAGTTCGCCACCATGGGCGAGCTGACACCGGTAGAACCGGAACCGATTCCTACCGTCGTTGAGCGTGGCCCGCACTGGGCCGCGCTGGAGGACGGCCGGTACGCGGCGACCGCACGCATCACCGGATGGCCGGATGAAAGCGACGGCGACCTCATGCCCAAGCTGCTGCTGGGTCACGACGCCGACCGCTCCCTGGCCGTTCTGTACCGGCCCCTCCCGGCGGCGCAGTCACGCCGTAGTGCCAAGTGGCAGGGGGCCGCGGCTGAAGCGTTCACCACTGACAAGGTGAAGGCGGATGCACACGGGATGGCCAGCGGCGCCACGCATGGCGCGCTGGTCCAGGGCGCGGCCCTGGTGGACCTCGACGCGTACCTGACCGTGTGGGGCGACAGCCCCGAGAGTGTCACCGAAGCCCGCTGGCAGACCGCACTGACCGCCGACCGCCACCGGATCCGCCTCGACTGGCTCACCGGCCAGCAGCACCGAGCCCATGTGATGACCACCGCCCACGGAGCCTCCACCAGGAAAGGGGCGATCCTCTGATGATCCGTCTGCCCTCCAGCCACGCCGCGATCACCGCGCCCCTCGTCGCCTCCAGCACCCAATTCCCCGGAATCCCAATCGGCAAGTCCCTGCTGGACGGACGCCCCTTCCACCTCTCCCCCGTCCTCACCGAGACCGCTCTCTTGCCGTCGACCAACTCGCTCGCGCTGGGCGGTCTCGGGTCCGGTAAGTCGACCACCGGCAAGATCCGGATCCGCCGCGAAATCCTCCACCACGACCACCAGGCCGTCGTCATCGACTCCTTCGGGGAGGACAACATCGGAGAGTGGGGAGCCCTCGCCCACTCACTGGGAGGCCAGGTCATCGAGGCCGGCTCATTCACCCTGAACCCCTGCAGCGACCTGCTCCCGCCCGAAGTACGAGAGCAGCTGATCCGCTCGCTGATCGCCGCCGTCGAGCCCGGCGCACTCACCTACCAGTCCACCCACGCCCTCCAGCACGCCCTCAACCACCCCAAGGCAACCAACCTCAACGGCCTGGTCGATGCCCTGGTACGCCCCGAGGACGGCAGGTGGCCGGCCGCAAAGCTCGCCGAATGGGGCGAGGGTGTGGCGATCGGACTGTCCCGCTACACCGAAGGCTCGCTCCGCGGCCTCTTCGACGGCCAGGACGCGACCCTGCCGCCCACCGACCTGCCGATCCTCACGTTCGACTTCTCCCGCCTGGACCGCAACAGCCCCGCGATCCCCTCGCTGATGGCCGCAGTCTCGTGCTGGGCAGAACACGTGTGGCTCCCCCAGTCGACCGCCGTCCACCGGCACCTGGTCCTCGAAGAGGCATGGCAGATCCTGCTGTCCCCCGCCACGAGCGAACTGATCCAGCGGCTGCTCAAGAACAGCCGCAAGGCCGGCTTGTCCTTGGACGTGCTGATGCACACGCTGTCCGACCTCGGCGACGGCAAGGCGCAAGACCTGGCCCGGCTGTGCGAAGTCGCCCACATCGGACGCCTCAACCCCGAGGAAGCCGCCATCGTCGGCACACTGCTCGGCCTGCCTGCTTGGGCGATCAAAGAAATCCCGCACCTCGACCCGGGCCAGGCCGTATGGAAGGTCGGCCCCCACTACGTCGACATCATCGAAACCACCCGCGATGAGGAAGAGGCACGCCTCACCGACACTTCCTCTCGGCGCCGCCAAGCACAGGAATCCCTGGCCGAACCGGACCTGACGCTGGTGAAGGAAGCCCAGGAAGAAGAGAAGGAGGACGGCAACTACGAAGACCAGGGCCAGAGCCTGCCGGAACCCATCGACATCGAGCAGGGTGACGCCTGGAACTGGGAGATGCCTCCCAACGTCATCGACGCCCGGCACTACGACGTGATCGAGGCCGCCCGGCAGGGCCGGTGCAGCGAAGCGGCCGAACTGGCGGTCATCGGCGAGCGCCAGGACATTGCCGCACACGGCATCAACTCCGACGAGGCCGTCTCATGGCTGTCCACCAGGGCCAAGGTCGCGGAGCTGTGCGGAAGCCCCGCCACGGCCGCCCAACTACGCGCTACCGTCAGCCGCATGGGTAAAGAAGTCGAATGGTGGACCGACACGACCGCTGCCGGCACGTCACCAGCAGAGCAGCACGTGCCACCACCGACCGCACCCACAGCCGCAGCGAATCCTGATGGCGGACACCCCGTGCCGTTGAAGCGACGCACCTGGCCTTATGCCGCTGCGGTCGCAGCCCTGACCGTCGCCATCGCCGCCGTATGGCAGAACGCAGCAGACGACAAGCAGGCTGCCAAGCAGGCCGCCTACAAGGGCGTCTCCGCCACAGAACTGAATATTGACGGAGTCAAGACGAGGGCACTCGCAGATTGGAGCAAGGACGGCCAGTCCGTCATTCTCTCCGTTTCGGTTAACCCGGACGAGAAGCCGAAAATGGTCCGCATCGACTCGGGGAACCAGACCTCACATGAGGAGACCCAGCCACTCAAGGAAGGGCAGTTCCCCATGCCGATCCGGCTGGAGGTGAAGGTCCCGGTCAAGGACCGCTACCAGGCGGTCCAGCTGTCGGTCATGGTCGGAGGCTCCCACTGGAAGCCGAATACCCGGGCCCCGCACCGCACCATCGAGTTCCGCCCGGACGAGACCGCCATCGACACCGAAACCGGGAAACCCCTCAAGCAATGGCACTCGCGGCTGCTCTGACATCTCCAACGTCGGGTTCGACCGAGGGAAGCTGACACACCAACACGCAGAAGGCCGGACCCCACGGGGCCCGGCCTTCTGCGTACTTCCTGCCCCCGACGCCCTGCCTGGTTCTCGGCCGCCCCGCGGCTGCCGAGGACCGGACAGGCCGCCTGGCCCGCCCGCTCCACCTCGCCCCCGCCGACGGACCTTCCGTCGGCGGGGCGCAGCACTGCCCGCCACTGCGCCCCACTGGAGGACATACCGTGCTCACCACCCGCCCGGTCGGCCGACCCCGCCCGCAGCGCCCCGGACCCCGTCACCCGCACCGTCCCTCTCGCCTTCCCGGCGCCAGGATCAGGTGATGGGCGGCCAGGACAAGGACCCGGTCGACACCGACCCACACGACAACGGCTCCTTACCGGTGTTCCGGTGGAAGCAGGCCGGCCCCGGCCTCGCGACCCGCCGCCAGCTGCGGGAGATGGGCCTTCGCCCCGGTGGGCAAGAGCCCGTCGCCCGGATCGAGTGCCGCGGCGGCCGCCGCTTCGCGTGGCTCTACCGCATTGACCTCGCCCTGCCCGTCCGGCCAATGACTCTCGCCAAGGAAGCGGCCCTGGACCGAGCGATGGCCAAGCGGTCCACGTGTCAGCAGTGCCGCCGCAGGTACCACTTCTGCCTGCCGCTCAAGACCCTCGGTTCGTGCTTGGAGTGCTACGACGGCACCCCCGCCGACCCCACCACCTACACCACTCCCCCGGCCACGCACCGGCTGGCCGCCTGAAAGGACGCCCCATGTTCCGGATCATCAGCACGTCCCAGTTCGCCGAGCTGGACAACCTCGCGAGCGCGTTCCCTCAGGTTCGCAGCAAGTGCGACAGCCTGCAGAAGGACCTGGACGCCGAACGCCTACGGACCCAGGGCCTGAAGCGCGAGCTCACCCAGGCCAGGGAGAAGTTCCAACAGGAGCAGGCCGCCACCACCCGCACGTACGAGGAACACCTCGCCGCAGCCGCCCGGTCCGCGCGCCGAAGCGAGCAGCTGCTCACCCAGGCGCAGGAGCGGGCGACCAGGATCGAGCGCATGGCCGACGAAAAGGTCCGGGAACTCAAGGGGGAGTTCGAGCGGCTGAAGGCCAAGCTTCCCGATCACCCGCTCCCCACCCGGGAAGGCGTCGTCGCCCGGTACCAGAATCTGGTCGGCGCGCTCATCGACCTGACCTTGTTCGTCACCGAGGACCCCACCCCTCGCTACGGCTCCAAGGTGGTCGACCTGCTGCTGGTCAGCCTCTGCTCTGGCTGCGGGTACCGCGAGGAGGAGACGCGCGAGTCGGTCTACGACAGCCCCGAGTCCCGCAACAGCTTCCTGACCGACTCCTACGACGGCGGGAAGCTCAAGCGCTGGGCGCAGGAGCACGCGGAGGCGTGCCGGGCCGTCGCCCTCCCCCTCCAGCGCACCGCCTGATCCGGACTGACAGCTGCCTGATCCACCCGTCCCGCACGCTGCGGGCCGGGTGGTGACGGGGAGCCGGACAGCCCGGCCCGGATGGGAGTCGCACGTGACCACCGCCCCTGTCTCCATCAGCGACCGGAACTTGGATGCCGCCTGCACCACAGTCGCCGGTGAGATCGCCCGCACCGACAGCAAGGCATCGCTCTTACTGGCATTCGACGGCGCCGTCCTCGCCGGACTGGCCAGCATCGCCGCCAAGGACCTGCCACTGATCAGTAAGGTCATCGGCGCGGCCGCCATTGCCACCCTCGTAGCCGCCGCCGTCCTCCTGCTCCTGGTCGTGCGACCCAACCTGGGCGGCCGCGGCCGCGTCGTGCGCGAGGGATTTCCCGCCTGGGCGCAGATGGACGAGAACACGCTGCACGCCTCGCTGAGCGAGGACACGCGCCTGACCCGGATCGCAGCGCTGTCGACCGTCGCGGTCACCAAGTACGAGCGCTTGGCCCGCGCGGTCGACGTCATCCTCGCCGCGCTCGCACTCCTGACCATCGCCGCGATCGGAACACTGGCATGACCACCGCGATCGTCGCCGTCCTTGGCACCCTCGCCGGAGCACTCCTCACCGGGACTCTCACCCATCTCAGCCAGCGGGCGCAGAGGGTGGCCGCCGAGGACATCGCCGCGCATCCGGCGGAGGCCCTGCGTGGCCGGTTCGCCTCCGACATCCAGCCCAGGAGCAGACGCGACGACGACCACGCCTGACTGCCCCTTGCCTGGAGGCCCCTCATGAGCAGCACCCGGCGACCAGTTCCTCGTGGTCACTGACACCACCCACTAGCCCACCCAACCGAGAGGCGAACATGATCGAGACCGAGACCGAGACCGAGACCGAGACCGAGACCGAGTCGTTCGAGACGATCCGCTACACCGCCGACGTGGTGGCCCTGACGCCCGACGGCAGCGTCCTGCTGATCGAGCGCGACTGGGAGCCGTACGAGGGCGAGTGGGCCCTGCCCGGCGGTCATGTGGACGGCGGGGAGACCAGCCTGGCCGCCGCCGCCCGCGAGCTGGAGGAGGAGGCCGGCATCGCCGTCCCGGGCGCCGACCTCCGGCAGGTGGGCGCCTTCGACGCCCCCGGCCGTGACCCTCGCGGCCGGTACGTCAGCGTCGCCTACACGGCCACCTTGCCCACGCCCGTCCCGCCGACGGCCGGAGACGACGCCACCGCCGCCCGCTGGTGGCCCTTGAGCGCGCTCCCCGACCTCGCGTTCGACCACGCCGACATCCTCGCCGCCGCGGACCGCTGACGTGACCGCCCGCCACCTGCGTGCTGCCCTGCTGCTCGCCGCCGCCGTCCCGCTCGCTACGGCGACGGCCGCCGCCGTGCTCAAGGCCGGCCACCTCACGCTGTACGCCGACCGGCACTGCATCGAGATCACCGCCCGGCCCCGGCCGGGCTGCCCGCGCTGCCACGGCGAGGGCGGCTGGTGGACCGGCGGTGCCTTCCCCGAGATGGAGGCGTGCGGCTGCTGGGCCAACCGGCGCGAGCTCCGCCTCCGGCTCCTGCCCGTCCCGGCCTGGGACGAGCCGCCGTTCTGAACACCACCGCCCCCGGCCGGGATCCGGCCGGGGGCGAAAGCGCATCACGGGGCGTCCGCAGCATCGGCAAGAGGCCAGCCGCCCCGCACCCCTGCACCCCGAATCCGAGATGAGGAGCACACCCAGCATGACCGATCGCATCCGCGCCATCGAGGGCCTCGCCCTGGTCGCCGCCCTGATCGCCGTCTTCGACGGCGTCCATCCCCTGGCGGATCAGCTCGTGCAGCGGGAGCACGACGCGTTGACCAAGGGGATGCACGGCTCCCACCTGGTCTACGTGAACGACGGCTCCCCGGTGGAGGAGGACCCGTGGCGGCACGGCAAGGAGGGCCGCACCTGCACCGCCAGCGCCTACGGCCGCCGCTCGGTGAGCCGGCACGTCGCCAGCTACAGCGCCGTACAGCTCGCTTCCACCCTCGCCGTCACCCGCACCCTCGGGTACCGCGTTCCCTGCCAGCGCCCTGCTGACGGGCGCGGCGATCAACGCGATCACCCACGGAATCCTGGACAGGCGCGACCCGCTGATCTGGCTCGCGGAGAAGGCCGGCAAGAGCGGCTACATCAAGCACGCCACCGTCGTCCGCAAGGCCGGCGGCGAGGGCACCGAGTACCCCGAGCCCGTCCAGGACGTCTCCGGGCCCGGCACCGCGCTCATGGAGCTGGACCAGGCGGCCCACCGCGCGATCGGCGTCGCCGCCTCCCTGGTCACCACCTGGATCACCCTGCGCAAGGGCGGCCGCCGATGAGCTTCCGCGAGCACAGCGTCAAGGACGGCTGGAGCGACTGGCAGCTCGCCCGTCTGGCAGTGGATATCCGCAGTATGAAGCGCTACGGCGGCACCCTGGCAGCCGAGGTGGAGCCGCGGATGAGGCAGGAGTTCACCGCCGACGAGGTCCGCCGCGTCGACGCCTACCTCGCCGCCAGCCTCCCGGACACCGCACGCCTGACCGTGATCGACAACCGACTCGAACCCGCTACGGACGACGACACCAGGTGGCTGGCCGAGCAACTCAAGATCGCCTGGACACGGCTGGACAAGCTGCGGGACCGGATCGACGACGCCGGCAGCCTCATGGACAGCGGCCACGTCGCCAGCGCCATCGGATACATCAGCAACACCCGCGAGAACAACGACTGAGCCCTCCCGACCAGGGCGTGGCACCGAACAGGACGGCCCCGGCCACCAGGCCGGGGCCGCCCGCTTGCACCGGAAGGACCCATGAACCTCACCACCGGCACGCTGTGCGCGCTGATCGGCTCGCCGGGCTGCGGCAAGTCCACCTTCGCCGCCCACTACCCGGACAGCTGGCGCGTGTCCCTGGACACCTACCGCAAGCTCGCTACCGACTCGGAGATCGACCAGTCCGCCACGCCGGTCGCCGTCCAGATCCAGAATCTGCTCCTGGACGCCCGTCTGGCCCGAGGACTGTCCACGATCGTTGACTCCACCAATCTCCACCCCCACGTCAGGGCCGGTCTGCTGGCCCGCGCCCGCTACTGGCAGCGCCCCACAGTGGCCGTCCTGTTCGACATGCCGCTGGCAACTGTGGAAGCGCAGAACGCGGGCCGCGACCGTGTGGTGCCCCAGCACGTCGTGCGCGAGCTCCACCAACTGCTGCCCACCGTCGACCAGCTGCACGGCGAGGGCTTCACCACGGTCCACCTGGCCTCCGACCTCACCACCACCGGCAGCACCCGATGAGCGACACCGGCACTGGTACGCGCGACAACCCCGCCGCGACCACACCCGACACCATCCCCACGGGCTGCTTCTGGTTCCTCGACCCCGACGGCACCCTCTGCCTCGCACCCGGCTGCATGGCCCGCATCCAAGACCCCGCCGCGGAATGCCTGTGCGACACCCTCACCACCCGCCACGACCGCCTCAAGCAGCGGATGCGGGAGCTGAAGGAACGGCAGAAGTACGCGGACACCTGGTGGCACGCCCTGCGGGCCGCCGTCGACGCCCACCCCGACCGGCAGGCGATCCTCGCCGACACCCAGCGCCGCGCCGACCGCTGACCCGTCGCACTCATCCAAGGAGCTCACCTCGTGTTAACCGCTGTCGTCGCCGTCCTCGGCACCCTCGCCGGATCACTCCTGACCGGCATCCTCCAGCACTTCAGCCAGCGCGCGCAGCGCAGCGCGGCCGAAGCCACGGCACGCCGCGCTGACGGCATGCTCGCGGTGACCGACCTGGCGGCCGCGCTCGCGGATCATCACCGGGCCATGTGGCTCCGCGAGGACCTCCGGCTGCTGGGTGAGGACTGGACCCAGGAGCGGGCCGCCTCACACATCACACGGTCCGCGATCACCGGCCCGCTGATGCGCGTGAGGATCCGGCTGCCTGCCCTCACCCCGGCCGCCCAGACCGCCGTGGCGGCCGTCTACGCCCTGCGGAACACCGAAAGCGACACCGCGCTGCGAGCCGCCCGCGAGCACGCGATCCGCACCGCCGACGACCTCATCACCGCCGCGGGCACCGCCCTCGCCGCCTGACCCACCCCAGACACAAGCGCCCGGGCCCGCCGCTGAAGACGGCGGTCCCGGGCTTTTCCGACCCATGTCAGAGATGAGAAGGAAGCCACCAGTATGACCACGGCCCTGTTACCGCGTAAGGCACTGCACATCACCGCCATGGCCATCCCGCTGGCCGGATGGACCCTGCACACCACCGTCCTGCACCGCCGCCTCACCCAGGCCCACCGCGACCCCCTCACCACCACCTGGCGCTGCGAAGCCTTCACCACCCGCGCGCAACGCCTCTTGGAACGCCACCCCGACGAGGTGGTCCTGGTCCTCGCCGACGCCGACCACTTCAAGGAACTCAACGACCACCACGGGCACGCGGCTGGGGACACCGCACTCGCCGCGATCGGCACCCGCCTGTCCGAGTGGGCCGGGCCCCGCGGCGTCGCCGGCCGCCTCGGAGGCGACGAATTCGCAGCCCTCGCCCGCATCGAACCCCGCCACCAGGCGCTGCGCCTGGAGCATCTGGCCCGCCTCATGACCCGCCCCGTGCCCTGCGAGGACGGGTTGCTGCCGCTGTCCGTTTCCCTCGGTGCCGCCACCCCGGCCGCCGTCGCCAGCAGCGACTTGCCGACCTTGATGCGTGCTGCGGATGCGGCGATGTACGAAGGCAAGCACATCGGAACCATTGTCCAGGCCCGCCCCGACCACGCCCGCGTCCCGAGCGTCAACGGCCGCCGTCTCGGCCGCCCCGGCACCGCAGTGCGGGGGCGAGCCGCATGAGCGAGACCACCACCGCCGACCCGGGCACCTGGATCCGGGGCATCACCATCCGTCAGCCCTGGGCCTCCTGCATCCTGGCTGGGAAGGACGTGGAGAACAGGCCGGCCCACTGGTCCTGGCGCGGCTACGTCCTTCTCCATGCCGGGAAGGCGAAGCCTCAGCCCGCCGTGCTGCGCGACCCGCTGGTCGCCCGCACGATCCACGGCCGCGAACTGCACCGCGGCGCGGTCATCGGCGTCGCCCGCCTCACCGACTGCCACCAGGACCCCGACGGCTCCTCGCCCTGCACGCCGTGGGCGCAAGCCGACGCCTGGCACCTGGTCCTCCAGGACGTCCAGGACCTGCCGCTGCCCATCCCCGTCGGCGGGCAGCTCGGTCCATGGAAGCCGACACCAGACCTGCTCTCCCAGGTCCTCCAGCAGTTGCCCGACCTGCGGCCGTGACCCGCAAGCGAGCCAAGGAGCCGCCGTGGGAGCCGGGCCTGATCCCGCTCCCCGCCGGCCTCCTGGACTGGCGCGACGCCCGGCACTACGACCACCGGCAGCCCCTGCCCTGCGTGCTGTTCGAGCAACCCACACCGCTGCGCTCCCACTCAGGGGAGCCAGCTCACAAGGTCTGCGCCGAAACCTGGATCGCCGCCAACCCGACCGAGGCCCGCCTCGGCAGGTTCGCCTCCGACACCCAGCCCAAACGCCGGCGCGACGACAACCACTCCTGACCCTCACCCGGAGGCTCCCATGAGCAGCACTCCGCAGAACGACGTCGATCCCACCCTCGCCTACCCTGAGCCGCCCGCTTCCCCGCTCAGGCACCGCCGGGGACCGAAGCGCCAGCCGTTCACTCCGGAGCAGCAGCGCCGCAACTGCGAACTCCTGATCCGTGCGCAGTACGCCCCCCGACCGCGCTCCCCCCGCACCACCAAGACCCTGGCGGAGGCCAGCCGATGAACCCCCAGACGCACCTGGCCATAGACGGCTACGTCGACGCGATCCCGGCCCCCGGCACCGGCTGGGGCACCGCCCGGTTCGACCTGGTCCACTCCCCCATCGACGCGGACCGGATCGCGCCCGACGCCCCGGACACCGTGTACGCGTGTACCCCGAACCTCGCCGCGGCCCTGCTGAACGAGATACAGCCCGGCGACCTTCTGCGCGTCATCGGCACCCTCACCCAGCTCGACGCCCCGGATACTCCGGCTTGGCTCACCGTCGACGGCCTGGAGGTCCTGGAGGCCGCGCCGCTCCCCGTGCTGTACGACCTTGGTCCTGGAGCGCTGGGGCGGCTACGCGGCAGTGTTCGACGCCGACCGCGACGGCCGGTGTTCACCGTGGACGGGAAGTGGGTCGGCGAGGCCGCCAGCCCCGACGCGATCCTCGACCTGATCGACGCCTTCGAGAACGGGGGCGACCCCGATGACGACCGCCGCCGCCCCGCGCACCGTCCTGGAGCGATTCCCCGCCGCGGCTCCTGGCCCGCCGACGAGTACGCCGCCGCCCAGCGCGTTCAGGGCACGACGGACGCCCGGGTCGTCATGGACCTGAGTGGTGACCAGTTCCTCGTGGTCACCGACACCACCACTGTTACGACCTCAACCTCCTGACACACCACCACCAGATCTCAGAGCGCCGCGCCCGACCGGAAGGCCGGGCGCGGCGCTCCGCAGTTCCTGCCCCTCACCAGTGATCCGGAGACCCCTTCATGCGCCCGACCCACCCAATCCGTTTGATCTCGTTCGGCTACCTGCACCTGCCCACCGGCCCGGACGGCTTTCCCGTCCCGCCCGCCGCCGACCGGATCGAGGACGTCCGCGACCGGCTCCGAGACCCGGCCGCCGCCCGCGACATTCTCGACCTGGATGGCCTCAACTCTCGCGTCCAGGACATCGTCCTGAACACGCCGGGCGCCCGCGAACTGCTCGCCAACCTTGCCGACTACGCGGGCCTTCCCGCCGGGCCCCGCCGCATCGCGATCGGGTGCGCAGGCGGAAAACACAGACCTGTTGACCGGACCAGCGCTGATGCCTGACCAGGAGGACCCAATGCCCACTGCATCGATTACCCCCAGCCACTTCCCCACCAGCCCGCTCGCCTTCCGGTCCGTAGACGCGGGCCAGCAGGCCCGCGTCCGCGCCTTCGCCGACGAGCAGGCCGTCGCCGCCACGGCTGCACGGGACCGGCTTGCGGACCTCTGGACCGCTGCCACGACTCGCGCCGACCGTGCCGCTGCACTCCGCACCGTGCATACCGAGCTGGTGGCCTGGCGCTACGAACTGGCCTCCGCAGCCGCCGGCCGTCTCGGTCAGGGCATCGCCTACAACGCGGAGCGGTTCCGCACGCCGATTGCCGCGAACACTAACTACGACCGTCTCGGCGTCACCGGCCGTCTGCGCGACGGCGCGCAGTGGGACCCGCCCACCCGCACCTATGTTGGCGGCCTCGTCACCCCGGCCTACGAGGCGATGCTGCGCTACGGACAGGCAGCCGAGGCCCGGTTCGCGCTCGACCACGTCGGCGGCGACGTGCTCCAGAACTGGGTGGTCCTGCCGGACGGGCGCCGGATCCCCGGCAACCGGATCGTGAGGGGCCAAGCCGCCCGTGCCATCGCCGAGGAACTGACCACCCGGGTCGCGGCCCGAGGAATCGATGTCTCCCGGATGGAGACGGGCGGCAACCCGATCTACACCGCCACCCCCGCCCCGCAGGACAGCCAGGCCCTGTTCGCCGCAGCCCTCGAAACCCTGGCCGACCCCGGCCTGACCCCCGAGACGTACCTCACCGGCCGTTACGCCCTCTTCCAGGCCCCGCAGACAAAGAAGGGCTCCGACGCGGTGAACCGGACCTTCATCGTCGCGGTCGGCGCGCTCGCCCTGGGCGATACCGCGCCCGCCCTGCCTGCCGACATCGACCTGCGGTGTTACGTGCTCGGCCAGGCCGCCGCCTGCTGCCCGTAGCCCGGTTAAGAGCATCCGGGCTCACTGAACTCCTTGCCCGCGAACTCCGCTCCTGCGGCCTCCAGGCAGACGTCGAGCACCCCCACGCCCACCTGCCGCGCGTCCTCAAGGCGGCCGACCCCACCGGCACCGGAGCGAGCGCATGACGACCACGGCCCCGTACGAGATCGAGACCACCGAGGCACCCTGACCACAAAGCGGCCCGCGCTCTGGTACTCCCAGGGCGCGGGCCGCTTTTTTGCGTTGGCAGGGCTACACCATCGCTGACTCCCGGTCAGGAGCGTTGCTGTGATCGTCACCGAGCCGATCCAGCAGCAGTTCCGCGACCGCAGCAAGGTCAGCCGGAGAGAGCCGCGCGACCAGCGCGTCCACCACCTCCGCGGGAGACACCGAAGAGATCACGAGCGGAACTGATCCGGCGGCCACTCCCCCTTCACTATTAACGGCGTTAACGGTCGGAGCAGCCGAGGTCTCGTCGGCCGCCTCCGGCGCGGAGGTATTAACGGCGTTAACGGTTTCGTCGCCGTCCCGCTGCGACAGCACCCTTCGAGGAGAGCGCTGGCGGGGGGTATTAACGGCGTTAACGGTTTCCGCTGCTGCCGCCGCCTGCTGCTCCTTCGGCAGCCGACCAATACGGCGGGCGGGCTCCACCTTCAGCTCACCCGTTTCCACCTTGTCGCGCAGCTCCGGCGTGAGCTCCAGAAGCGCAAGGCGCTGCGAAACCCACGCGGGAGTCTTCCCGAGGCGCTTGGCCACCTTGCCCTGCGAGCCGTGCACCGCTACCAGCTCCTGGATCGCCTTCGCCTGATCGAGCGGCGGTACGTCCACACGATGGATGTTCGCGATCAGCGCTCCCTCCAGCATGTCGGCAGCACTTGCGGCGAGATCGTCGTTCACGTCGATCCGCAGCTCCGCCAAGCCGGCCACGCCAGCAGCAGCGAGACGCCGATTGCCGTCGATGACGACGTACTCGGCCTCCCCGATCTTCTCTTCGAGGCCAGGATGCGTTGCCAGGAACGCTGCGCGCCGCACGACGGCAATCGGCTGGATCTGCCCCCGTGAGCTGAGTGACTCGGCGGTCTCTTCGAGTTCGGTGAGCTCGTCGCGCGGGTTGAACGGATTGTGCGCGAGCTGCGTGAGGGCTACAGCGGCCGGCGGCCGCTTCCCTTCGCCGTTGATGATCTGCTGCCGGGTCCGGACCCGGCGAGGGGCGGGCTTTCCCGAGTCCTGGCCGTCATCGTCGATACTGAAGCCGCGGGTGACCCGCTGCCGCTTGTTGTCGCTCATACCGCCAGTTCCTTCGCCAGATCACGCATCGCCTGGGCGTGCTCGCTGTTCGGGGCGTATTCCAGCAGCGGGATCTCTCCGTCTGCAGCTTCACGCCCTTCCTTCAAGTCGCCGATCACGGCCAGCACCGCAGGGGAAGTGCTGAGCTCCCACTGGTCCTTGTTTTCCTTGACCAGCTTTCCCCGGCGGCTGTCGTAGGCGTTGACGACCAGCCCGAGGTAGTCGACCTGGATTCGCCCCTTGCGACAAAGGTCGTCCTTCTGCGACTTGAGCAGCCGGAAGGCGCGGTGTGAAGCCTTGTTCGCCCACACTGGAGTGATGACCCCGGAGCGGTCGGCGAGCTCGCCGTCACGGCGCCGCACGTAGTAGAGAGCCGTGTCCATGTTCAGACCGAGGCTGGGCGGCCCGTCGATGATGATGACGTCGTAGTCGGCCTCCAGCGGCTCCAACGCCCGCTCCAGTGCGGCCTCGCTGAAGGAGACCTTGGACAGGGCGACGTCGCGGAGGAACGCGTCGTCGGAGGCCGGCAGAAGATGGAGGCGCTCGCCGAAGCGCTCCTGGTCCAGTGCGACCAGGAGATCCCCGATGTGCCCTTTGGCCGTGCCGTCCATGTGCATGAGGAGCGTCTCGACATCGTCCTCGTACATCAAGTCCTCGAAGCCCAGCTCGGCAGTGAGGTGCCCCTGCGGGTCGTAGTCGACGATCAGAACCCGGTGCCCAGCCTCGGCCAGGGCCTGAGCCATGCCGCTGGAGATAAACGTCTTGCCGACGCCACCCTTCTGATTCGCCACTATCACCCGCACAACCGGTTGAGCGGTCAACGGTGAAGTGGGGGAGGGGTGGTTGTCCAGCCACAGCGTCAGTGCCTGGGCGAGGCCTTGCACATAGGTGACTCCGCGCTCCGTGCACGTCGCCTTGAACTTGTCAGGCTCGCCGACGGGGAGGAAGGTGCCCCAGGTCTTCGCGCCGTCGGTCTTGACCTCCGGCAGGCCATCAGCCGCGTACCAGGCATTGATGGCATGCTCGGTCGCGTCCTGGATGTCCATTCCGTGCTCAAAGGCGCGGATCTTCAGGTGTCTGCGCAGCTGGGGAGTGAGGGCTGTAATTAGCTTCTCTCGCTCCCCTCGCGGGCTGGGAATGCTCATGTGGCCAAACATTACTAGGTTGGCAGTTGATGGGGCCGAACGGCTCCATCTCACTCCGGCCGCGGCTGAGACCGTTCCTCGCTTTGATCTACCCCGCACTGAGCGATCTGCCTGCCGACAAAGTGCCAAGTGGGTTCTCGTTGGCCCGCATTGACGGGCCTGCCCATCAGCCCCGCCAGCAGATCAAGTGCTTCCTGGTTGACGTAGCGATCAGGGTCGGAGCACTGCAGGTGACGGCGCAGGAGGTCCGCATCCAGCCCTTGCTCTTGGAGATACCCAGCAAGCGTGCCGACCAGCAGGAAGTTGTAGGCAAGGGCATCAGTGAGGGCATAGAGCACCAGCCGGTGCCAATCCCCCGGCCGTTCGACGTGCTGGCGTGACGCGCGGACAGCGTCATCCAGATGCCGCTGCCCCCAGCGAACGAAGTCCTGGACGAGGGCGATCAGCTCAGCCGGTACAACCGTTGCGCCTGCCTCGCTGCTTGACCCCCTTGCCGCACTTCGGGCCTGCGCCATGGGCGGGAAAGTGTTACGGATGTCCTGCAGCGCTGCCCGCCGGTTCACCCCGGTGAGGTCTTCCTGCCGACGAGCCGCGTTCTTACGTGCGTGCGATGCCATCATTGGTCCTTGTGCGCTATCCCATGACCCTGCGCGGACTTGTGGCGAGCCACGAACCCTCTGCTGCGATGACGCGGCGCGTCTAGGGCTTACCAATTCCCCGGTCATGGGCCAGAAGAACTCAGCCGGGCACCGTCGCGGCAGTGTCAGGCGGCGCCAGCGACCTCAACGAGTTGACGCCGTAGCGGTTACGGGAACCAAGCGGCCCACGGCCACGCTGACGGGCCGTCCCCCGCTCGACGCACGTTCATTTGGTGCCGATGCGGCGCCAGCAGTTGGGGTGTACGAGCTGATGGTTCAGGCCGTCAGCGCAGACAAGGTCACCGCCAAGTGGCCGCGGGAGACCCGGTGGGTGGGGGAGCGGTACGTAGGTGTGCGCGCCTTGACGGTGAAGTCATCTGCTGTAGGTGGGTGGGGTGTGGGTGGCTGTCGCGCAGCATTTGCATGGCCACCTGTAGGGGTCGTGAGTGCGAAAGACGGTGTCCGTCGGGCGGGCACGACGTTGCCGCCGGTGCCCGTCCGGCGGGATCGGCCGTGAAGTTCCGGTGAACCCTCCCTCCTCACGGGATCGGGCTTTCGTTGCAGGTCAGAGCCGTGTTCGCTGCCGGGATGCTCAGTGTTGCGAAGGTTCAGAAGCGAAACGCCTGGCGCTACTACGTACGCGGAGTCGCCTTCGGGGACGGCCGTCGTCCGGTCCGTCAGGCGTTGAAGGACGCCCAGAAGAAGGCCGGGCTACCGCCCGGGGCGTGGATGGGGCGCGGTCTGGCCGCCCTCGGGCTGACCGCCGGACAGACGGTGACCGAGCGGCAGATGGAGCTCGTCTTCGGGGAGGGCCGGCACCCGGACGCCGACTGGATCGAGCGTGAGCTCCTGGACTACGGCGCCGACCCGGAGACGGCACGGCTGGCCACCGTCCTCGGGCAGCCGATCGAGGAGATTGAGAAGCGTAAGCAGACCCCGCTGCTCGCCCTCGACTTCGTCTTCCGTCCGCAGGCGTCCCTCATCGTGCTGTGGGCGTTGGGGGACAAGAAGACGCGCCAGGTCATCGAGCGGGCGCACGAGCGGGCCATCGCCGCGACCCTGGGCTGGCTGGAGGATGAGGTAGCGGAAACCCGATGGGCGTCCGGTCGGAAGCGCGCGAAGGCCCCGGCCCTGGTCGTCGCGGCGTTCCGGCACTTCGACAATAGGGACGGATTTCCCCTACTGCATGAGCACTGCCTGATCCTGAATCGGGTGCAGCGCCCGGACGGATCCTGGTACGCGCTGGACACGGTCCGCCTCCTCCAGCATGTCGTGGCGGCCGGGACGCTCTACACGCTCACTATGACCACTGAGGTGTGCGAGGAACTGGGGCTGGCGACCGTGCCGCGCGAGGTGACGCCGGGCCTGCGCCCGGTGATGGAGATAGCCGGGGTCGACCAGGAACTTATCGACTGGTCCTCCATCCGCCGCCAACGGATCGAAGACGCCCTGGAGGGCATCACCGACAAGTACGTCCGCGACCACGGGCGGCTGCCTGGCGAGCGCGCCCGCCACGGTCTCGGCTGGTGGGCGGCGCAGGACACCCGCCCGGAGAAGAAGAAGCCGAAGCCGCTGGAGCAGCTGCTCGCGTGGTGGCGTACCTCCGCGATCCTGAACTTCGGGCAGCGGATGGTCGATGGACTGCTGGAGCGATGCCAGGCGGCAGGGAAGGTGATCCGGGAGAGGGTGGGGCCACGGGTGGACACCGCGCTCGCCGCCGTCGACGTCGCCGCGGTCGTCTACACGGTGCGCCGGACCTTCGCCCGCCGCCACGTCCTGGCCGAGGCCCGCCGGCACCTGCTGGAGACCCTGCGCGGCCGCGCGCTCCCGCCCCGCATAGACAGCTACATCGCCGACCGGGCACTGTCCCGCCACGGCCGTCAACTCACCGTGCCCCAGAAAGGCCGGCGGACCCCGGCCCCGGACCAGCTCACCTACACCGCCGACTTCGCCTGGCCCGACCGCTGGTGGATCGCCGGCACCGACGGCAAACCGCCGCGGGAGTCGAGCCGGTACGAGCGGGCCCGGGTCGCCAGCCTCACCCTGCAGAACGCGATCCGCGCCGCACACACCGCACCGCCCGCCGCGCGAGACGAAGCCCCGGCCGCGACCGCGTCGGCCACCGCGCACGTCGACGACCACGACCAGGCCGCGCCGCACGCCGTTGACCACCCGGACCGGGACGCCGCTCGAACTCCGGCGCAGCGGGCCGCTGCCATCCACGCCCACCAGCAGGCTGCGATGCCGCAGGAGTACCTGGAAGGCCGCACGACGGACCCCACGACGTGGATGACCTCGCCGCAGAACCTCGCCCGTCTCGCCGCGCTCACCCACGCGGCCAACGCCCGCGGCCGCGTGGTCGAAGAACAGGCGGACCAGGCGAAGCAGGCCTCGGCCGCCGACCCGGGCAGTCAGCAGCAGCACACCACGCAGCCCGACCAGGGCAGGGGAGCGGGCCGCGACCGCTGAAGGCAATGTCAACCGGCGGGCCCGGCCAGGATCCGCCCTGCGGGAAGGGCGGCGCGGTCGCCGGGCCAGCTGTCGGGACGCGGTCGCAGTGCGTGCCCTGGAGGCGGCGGGGATCGGCGAGGGTGCGGGGCAGTGACCCCGCCGAAGCATGGAGGCCCCGATGGTCGACCCGACCCCGCTGTACCTTTCGCCGGAGCAGCGGGAGCGCCTGGAGCAGCTCGCCGACGCGGTCCGGCTGCGAGTGGCGCTGTACCCGTCGCCGAAGCCGCCGCCGGTCCAGCGCCGCTCCCGGCAGTACCCCGGCGGCCGGCCGAACCCGTGGCTCACCGCGCGCCTGCGACGACCCCATCAGCGGTGAGCGCGGGACATCCCGGCATCCGGTGCGCCCACCGACGATGTCGTGTACTACTCCGCCACCGCATCGCCTGCCGAGTCGACGATGTCGTGCACTCTCGCGGGTGCACACGATGCACCGCACCGTGCGCACCGGTGCGCGCACCGGCGATACCGTGCACTCTCCCTCCGCGCGGTGCGCACCACGATGCGCGCGACGGTGGCCTCCACTCCCGCTCCACTCCACCCGGTGCGCACACGGACAGTGATGGCGCATCGGATGCCGTGCACTCGATGCACACCCCTTGACCAGGTCCGCCACCCGCGCACGGCACCTTCCATCGGACAGAAAGCAACCCTTGTCCAGGCACGAGTTTTCCGCGTTTCCCCTTGACCTCGCTCGCCACCACCCCGGCGATGCCGAGCATCGGCCCCTGGTGCACGTCTTCAGAGGAGAGACTTCTCTGTCCCGCCGCACCGTGCACCGTCACCGTGCGTAGGGCCGGTGAGTGGTGCGCTGAGTGCCGTGCACTCCCTGCACCATCGGATGGGAGTGGACGACATCGTGCACGCCTGCCGGTGGGAGTGAATGTCTCCGTGCGCACCGGCCAGGGAATGGGACGCCCCTGGTGTGGGCATCGCGCGCGGTGAAGTCCACCCGGTGCGTGCGAAGCACAGCACCACCGCCGGTGGGGCAGGTACTAGTGATATCCGTCCTCGTCTTCGAGCTCGGCGAGCTGCTGTTTCTCCGCGAGCCGCCGCATGTCCTCATCGACACGGGCCGAGGCGAGCGAGTCACCTTCGCCGAATCGGATCAGCTGCTCCGCTGGGCTGTAGAAGCGGGGCGTGGCACCGAGGCTGGCGCGGCATCCACGGCACTGCCACGGCCTGCGCAGGGTGACCCAGTGGGCACGGGCGCACCACGGGCATTCGATGAGGTAGGCGCCTGGGCCGTACGCGGAGGCCCACCATGCGTGACCGTAACGGGCGCGGTAGCCGGGTTGGTTCGGGCCGCGGTGGGAGGGCCAGCCCAGCAGGACCAGCTGGCCGCCGGGCCACAGGCAGGTGCATGTGCCGACGCAGTGGCAGGCGCGGACCTTGCCGAGCTCTGTTGCCTTCTCCCGGCGCGGTGTGTTCGGGCCCTTCACCTCCAGCCACGTGCCTATCTCGGGCAGCCAGAAGTCAGGCAGGTACTGGGTGCCAGAGGGAAGCGTGATCAGTTCAGGCTCGTACTCCCACACAATGCCAAGGCCGTCGAGGGTGCGGGCCCAGTCGGCTTCGAGGCGGGACCGGAAGCGGGTTCCGGCGTAGGTCGTGGGGACAGCGTCAATGGGCTCGGTCATCGTAGGGCTCCTTGTCCTTCGGTGGGGTGACGAGCCAGACCACGGCGGAGCCGGCCCGGACGAGCCGGAGAACTGACACTTGGTCGGGATGCGTCAGTTTGCCACCACGGTGCTTGCAGCCGTACCGACCCGTCGGTGCCGACAGCTGGCGAGCGGGACCTGACGGTGTCGGTCTCCGGGGCGAGACCGCGCCCAAGGTCCTCGGACTGGCGGTTCGGGTCCTCACCGTCCAGCTCTCGCCCCGCCCGCTGAGCGGACGGTCGGGCGGTGTGGCGTCGGCCACGGACAAACCAGCCCGGTCCAGGGGTAGTCAAGGCGAAAACGGACATCCGTCGGCGGTGATCGTCAGACCGTGGTCAAGGGGTGGCTTCGCACGGTGGCCCCGGCCCGCAACCCTTCGCGTGCGGGCCGGACCTGTCACCGATCCGGCCGCGACGGCCGGAGAATCCCGAGGACGCGATGACCACCGCACCCACCCCGCACACGCCGCCGACCCCGGCAGACACCGCTGCGACGGCGAGCCCCGCAACGAGCCCTGTAGCGAGCCCCGCTCCCAGCCCCGCAGCTTCCAGCCGCCGTCTGACGGTTGTTGCTGATCAGACCCCCGATTCGCCCGCATGGGCCGGTTGCAACTCCTCTTCTCCCAGTACTGATGTACCTGGAGAAGCGTCCCGGCCCCGGAAGGCCGCCACGGCGAAGGCCGGAGCGGACATCCGCGGCGAGGTCCTGCTCACCCTCGCTCAGCTGCGCCTGGCCACACCCCGCCAGCTCAAGGCGCTGCTGCTGCCGCACCAGCAGGACACCGACCACGTCCGTCGCGCGCTGCGCAACCTGCGCGACGAATCCCCGGCTTTGGTCGGCCGGACCCACCGTGCCCAGCAGAGCTACTGGTACTGCACCCCGGCGGGCCTCGCCGAAGCCGCCGCCTCCGGCGAACTCGCACCGAAGGCCGGCCGGACCACAGGGAAGCGCGCCGCCAGCAAGACGGGCCTGCGGGAGCACGGCCTCGCCCTGGTCGACACCGTCATCGCCTTCCACCAGGCGGAGGCGGCCGACCACGCCGACTGGCAGGTGGAAGTCGCCCACCCCACTCCGGCCGGCTCCCTGGTGCCCGACGGCGTGGTGCTCCTGAACAACGGCTCCAGCGCGTTCGTGGAAATCGACCGAACGATGTCCTACGCCCGCCTGCTCGCCAAGCTGGAGCGCTACGACGCCTACCGCAACGCCCCCGCGTCCGGCCGCGGCAACGCCGCCCGCGCCCCACGCAGCCACTGGCAGGAGACCTACGCCGGACCGTCCCTGGACCGGCCCTTCCCGCCGCTGCTGTTCGTCTTCGCCCCCGCCCCGCGCCGCGCGGCCCCGGCAACGAGGGAGGCCGCCTTCCACGACCGCGCCCGCCGTGTCGGGGGCGTGAACTACCGGATCACCGTGGCGACCACGACCCTGCCCCTGCTGACCCGGCACGGGGCCGATGGGCCGGTGTGGCGGGTCGTCGGCCGCGGTGAGGACCGCCGCACCCTGGCCGCGCTGCCGAAGGCCCGATAAGCACGGAACGGCTCAGGGAAGAGCCATGCTCCGGTAGCGTGTGCGCGGATTCGCTGTGACGAGGGGGCGGTTGAGCATGGAGAACTTCTTTGCGAGGGTGGGGGCCTTCTGGCCTGCGGGCCGTCGTGATCTGCACTGGCACATCCTGCCGACCCCGGACGAGGCCGGCGCCCTCAGCGCACCGTACGAGGGGCTGGCCCCGCCGGGACTGCAGAGTGTGCCGGTGGACGGTATGCACTGCACACTTCTGCACGCTGTCGGACTGAGCGGCACCGGCGTCGATACGGACGCGCTCCTCAAGGAGATCGGGAGCTACGCGCAGACGGTGCGGCCCTTCTCCCTGACGTTCGACCGGCCCGCCGTGGGCAATGTTGGTGTGGAGATCAGCGGATGGCCGGGGCACCCGTTCACTGAAATCGTGGACACCATCACCCAGGTGATGACCCGCACAGGGGCCGCCTTCAAGGCCGCGCCGAGCTGCTACCCCCACATGTCCCTCGCCTACGCCGCCGACGGCGCGGAGGACGTCGACGCGGTCTCCGTCAGGGCCGCGCTGGCATCCATCGAGCAGCCGCTGTCCGGGACCGTGTTCGTGGACCGGCTGCATCTTGTGGAGCAGTGGCACGACGGAGCGCACATCACGTGGAATCCGATCGCCGAAGTGTCTCTCGCGGGGGCGACGGCATGAACATGTTCCCCGGGCCCCGCCCGATGCATGGTGACGTCGTCCACCTCACCACTGACACCGCCTCAGTGACCATCACCGGGAGCATCACTTCGCAGGGCATCCTGCGCGACGGCTGCGGCTACGTGGAGCTCACCCTGCCGGACGCCGATCCGCAGCAGCGGCGCGTCCTGGAGCGGACCACGTCGTACCACTACGCGCTGTACCGCGGCAGTGCGCTGCTTTACTCGTCTCCCCAGCTGAGACTGAGCGAGACCCGAAGGACGAAGGACGGGGCGCTGCTGGTGACCGGATCTCCCTGACCGTCGCGGGATACGGCTGACTTTCGGCGCCCCGACCATGGCAGGTCAGGAGTCGCTGATGTGGTCGAAGCCGCTCAGCATCGGGGTCAGCTCCTGCGCGCAGCCGCACAGTGTGCACAGCCGCGTCCCTGGATTCTCCGCCAGGTCCAAGGCGTGCTCCAGGTCGATCAGAGGCGCACCCTGCGGGGCTTCCTCGCAGTCCGGTGCGTGCAGCACACCCCGGGCAGGGCCCCGGCCGCCACCCAGCCGCTGCAGCACCCAGCCCGAAGGCCGACGGTCCCCGAGTACCTCACGGACCGCCGACTGCGGCGACGGCTTCAGGTGTTCGGTGGCGACCTGGTCGTAGTCGACGCCGTCGACCGGCCGCACATGGTCGGGAGCCCGGACCCACACCCGGTACTCCGCCGCCTCCACCCCGCCGTCCTCGCGATCCCGGTACGACGGCAGCCCCACGAGGTACAGCCAGCCCGTCTCGGTCTGCCGCCGCCTCCACAGCCGCGCCACGACCTCCTGCTCCGGATGCCCCAGTACCGGGTCGGCGGGCAGCACGACCCGCACCGGCACCGGTTCGGCTACATCGTCGGAGGGCGTGGTCACGGGCCCCACGGTAAGCGCCCGATGCCAGCCGACGGACGTCACCGGTCGGGCAGCTTGCGGCGGAGACCGTCCAACGACTTCTTCACGTCCTCGAGCTGGTCGCCGAGAACCCGCATGCGCCACTGCATGTGCTCCATCCGCGCGGACATCGCCAGCGCGGCAAACGTCTGCGCCAACTCCGCCGCACCCGCGTGGCCTTCCTGCGCCTTCTTTGTCCAGCCGACGGCCATCCGTTCGTACGTTGTGGCCCGCTGGGAGGCATCGCCCGCAGTCATCGTCGTCCCCCCTCCTGTAGATCAATCAGACTTTCCGTTGCACCGGCCGCGCCGTCGGCAGGTGTGTGCGGAGAGAAATCCAGGCCGGAACCTTTCCAGCCCGGGGTTCGTGTCCGGTCAGTCGGTCGTCGGCGGGCCGATGTGCAAGGACCACTCGCCGGTGTATTCGTCCAAGTCGATCCGCAGGGGCTCCAAGGCGTCGGCGTCGTGGACATCGGCCCGGATGATGCGGCCGGTGCCCAGGTGCAGTGAGACCCGAAGCTGCCGGCCTATTCGGTTGGGCACCTCCAACCCAATGAGCGGCAGCGACACCATGGAGCCGGCCTTGAGGACCAACGGCAGCTCGATGCGCTCAGCCTCGTTGCCGACCTGCACCGGCGCCGCGAAGTGCACCGACGGGTTGAACAGCATCTGGGTACGCCGTGCCCTCTTCCAGCCCACGCGCTGAATGGCCCGCAGCCGCCACAGCGCCCGCTTCAGGCGATGGCCCGGGATGTCACGCCAGACCGAGTAGCCGACGATCGTCACGTCCAGGCGGCCGACGTTCGAGACATCGGTGCGCACCCACCACCGGCCTTCCCGCTTGAGCCGGGTGGATAAGACCTCCACCCGGCCGCCTGTGAGGTGGTGACTCCACATCTGCCAGCCCAGGCCGCTGGCCCCGGTGACGGCACCGAAGATCGCCAGGGCATTCGTCCAGTTCATGATCGGAGCGTAGGAACCCTCACCGCAGCCGTCCGGTGATCGGCCGGATCAGGCCCGATCTCAGCGGAATCTGTCCACAGGGTGATCGCTCTAGCGTCCGTGTCCGGCGTGGGTGTCCGCTTCTCGCGGCACTGTTGCGCCCCCGCACACCTGGCACGAAGGGCGTTCAACGGCATGGCACAGACGAAGTTCGACAAGCAGGTGGAGGAGTCCGCCGAGTCTCTCATGTTCGGGATCGGCCGGGTTCTGGCCGGTCGGGACCTGGACGGTGTGAAGCGCACCGACGCCACGTTCTGGCGCTCGGGCACCCGCGTCTTGCCGAAGGTGGAGGGCCGCGTCCGGCGCCGCTCCTACAAGCCCGGGTGGCGGCGCCTGTCCTTCCGCCTCGCCCTGGGGGCCGGTGTCGTGGAAAGCGGCTACCTGGCCACCCAGGACCTGGACGCCACCGTGCGAGGCGTCCAAGGGCTGTGGGAGAACCGGGACGCCACCCTCGCCGCGCTGGAGCCCGGCGGGATTGGCGGGGCCTCAGTGCTGACCGTGGGCACTGCGGCGTACATGGTGCTGACCCGCGAGCGCCGGGAGCTGATGCGCGAGTGGGTCGCTCCGCTGCACGAAGCCATCCACCGGCCGCTCGGGTTGGCGGAGCAGACCGACCCGCGCCGCTACCTCCACATCCCGAAGAACTTCTCCGACGACGACGCGGAGATACGCGTCGACCTGCCCCGGAACCTGCGGTTCTCGCGGGACCAGGTCGCCGACCTCATCACCCAGAAGCTCGCCCTTCAGGGCGTGACGTTTGCCTGGAACGTCGCCGGGCGCGACACGCACCTGCTGGTGAAGAAGACCCGCAAGCCCCCGGCCAAGGCCGCCTTCAAGGACCCCAAGACGCGGGAGCTGGTGGCCAACGCCAGGGAGTCCGCGCCCGTCATCGGGATTGGCTCCGGCGGCCGGATCGTCACATCCTGGTCAACGCCAGTACCGGCGGCGGCAAGTCGGCGACCCTGCGCTGCATCGCCTGCCAGATGCTCCACCACGGCTGGCTCGTCTTCGTCCTCGACACCAAACGGATCTCCCACCCCTGGGCCAACGGCATCGACGGCGTCACGTACTGCCGCGACATCGCCGACATCCACGACCAGCTCATTGAACTCGGCACGATCGGCCGGCGCCGCACCCGCATCGCCGACGAACTGGGCATCGACGCCGACCCGAAAGCCATCGGCCCGCGGATACTGATCCTCCTCGAAGAGGTCAACGCGACGATGAAGCAGCTGGCCCGCTACTGGGAGAAGACCCGCGAGTCCGGCGACCCGAAGGTCTCCCCGGCCATCGACGCGCTCAACGAGATCCTCTACATGGGCCGCCAGCTGCGCATGCACGTCCTCCTGGTCGCCCAGTCCGCGACCGCCCGCGCCCTCGGGGGCCCGGAGGTCCGCGAGCAGTTCGCCACACGCATCCTCGCCCGCTACAGCGTCAACGCCTGGCGGATGCTCGCCCCGGAGGTCCACCCGGCGCCGAAGCCCACTAAGCACCCCGGGCGCGCCCAGGTCGTCAGCGGCGGCTCCGCGAGGGAGACACAGGTCCTCTTCTTCACCGAAGCCGAAGCCCGCCAGTGGGCCACCGCCGGCAAACAGGCCGAAGCCGCAGACCGGCCCGGTGCGGTGCAGCTGCAGAAGCCGCACGCCGCCCCCTTTGGCGACGCCCGAACCACCAGCGCCCCCGAACTCCCGCCCGCCACCGAGCCGTCCGTGAGCCGGGACCTGCTCGCCGACGCCTGGAGCCACACCCCGGCCCCGGCCGCCGACCCGGGCGACAGCACGGCCAGCACCACACAGACACCGCCGACGAGCCCGGCCCCGGCCGACGACGACCAGGCGGTGGGACTGCGCCAGGCCGCCGAACACCACCTGCCCGGGATCACCCTGGCCGCGCTGCGCTTCGCCCGCGCCAACGACCCGGCCTTCCCCGGCTCGGTCGACAAGCGCGGCGCCGAACTCCTCTACCGCGTCGGCGACCTCAAGAAGTGGGCCCGCAACCGGCCCCGCGCCACCACCGGCACCACCGACCTGGACTGACCCGCCGGTCCGCCGACACCGGCCGAACCGGACCTGTCCGGTTTCGCCGACACGATCCCAGCTCTGGTGAACACCCGGTTCGCCAGGCACAGCACAGACAGACAGACAGAAGAGGAACACCGCACCCATGAAGAAGACCGCGCTCCCAAAGATGCTGAGCTTCTCCGCCCCCGATCTGCGCGAGCAGATAGAGGCGCTGCCCGAGGGGACCGCGCTCATCGGCATCAGCACAGACGGGCGGGCCATCGCCGTCGACCTGGACGTCGAAGCCCCGCACGTCCTGGTCTGCACCGCCAGCGGGGGCGGCAGCACCACGATGCTGCGCTCCCTGACCGCCCAGTTCCTGCACCAGGGCGCCCACGCTTTGGTCCTCGACCCCAAGCGGATCGCCCACCTGTGGGCGAAGGCCCTGCCCACGGTGACCCACCGCGGCAACATCGCCGGCATCCACGACGCCCTGGTCGGCCTCGGCTCCGAGCTGAAGCGCCGCCTCGACCTCGAGGGCGACCTGGAGGACGTGCCGCGCCTGATCGTCGCGCTCGACGAGGCCAACGCCACGCTGCGCCAGCTCGCCCGCTACTGGGAGACGGTCCGGCAGAAGGACGACCCGAAGACGTCCCCGGCCATCACCGCGCTCGAGGACGCCCTCTGGGCGGGACGCGCGGCCCGCATCCACGTCATCTTCGACGGGCGGCCCCACGCCACCGTCCTCGGACCGGAGACCCGAGAGCAGTTCGCCACGGTGATCCTGGCGCGGTTCACGGCCGACACCTGGGAGCGCCTGGTCCCGATGGCCGGCCCCGCCCCGAAGCAGCGTCATCCCCAGCGAGGCTGCTTCCACGTCGTCCAGCAGGACAGCACCCACGAGACGCAGGCGGTCCGGATGACTGACGCCGACGTCGTCAACTGGCTCACCGACCCGGAGGACAACGAGAGCTGACCCCGAGCCGGTCACACCACGGGCCCCGGGGGATCAACATCCCCCGGGGCCCGGCTCCATGCAGTCGCGCCGTCCGACGACGGTGGCGGCTGGGGATCGGTCAGGACAGGAAGTTCTTCTGCCACTGGAGCGAGTCCATGCTCAGCGCGGCATCGGCCAGGGCCTTCGCGGACGGTGTCTTGAGTGACGCGAGGCTGGTGTCGATCCAGTTCTGGGTGAGGCTGTAGCCCTGTTCCCGGTACTCCACCGCCTGCACCAGGCACTCGAGCTTGTCCGCGTCGCGGGCGACGACCGCCTCCGGGGTCTCGCCGGCTTCGTACTCGTCGACCGCGCTCTGCACCCCGGTACGGACGGCCGGGTGAGCGTTTGAGACCTGGTCCGCGGTCACCTCGCCGTTCGGGGCGGCCCGCAGGTAGCGGCGGCCGATGTGCGGGATGTCGCCGACGCGGGTTTCCTGGCTGTCGTGGAACAGGCACATCAGCGCGACCCGGGCCGGGTCGGCGCCTTCCATCATGGCGAGGACCGAGCCGATGATCCCGACGCGGAAGGAGTGTTCGGCAACGGACTCGGGGTTCTTGTTGCCGGTGAACCACCAGCCGGTGCGGGCGGAGCGCTTGAGCACGCCCATCTCGAAGATGAAGCCCGCGGTGCCCTTGGTGGTGTCGTCCGACATGCCATGCCTCCGGTTGCTCAGGTGCGGTTGTTGTCGAGAACGTAATGGACTCTGCCCAGCTCCCGGCGTGATCGTGCTGAAAGGTGAACGCCGTCCAGTAGTTGGGCTGTGCGCTCGCGCAGTGGGGAGGAGAGCGGGCCGGCCGCCTGCGGCAGCCACGGGGCCACGGCAAGGAGCGCGTGCAGGGAGTGCGCGTACAGGTCGACGAAGGCGGGCGCTTCGACCAGGCCGACGGCGAGACCGCGCAGCAGGGTCAGCGCGTCCCAGCCGGACAGCCCCCGGTCGCACATGAACGTGTCGTCGCTCTGCGGGACGGGCAGCGCACCCAGCCACAGCGCCCAGTAGTTCAGGTTCGCGGCCTCGGCGGTGTCGTCGCCGGCCAGGGCGCGGTCGATGAAGTCGAGCAGCGGCTGCGGGTCACCGAGCCGGGCCAGGGCGGTCGCGGTGGAGCGGGCGGCGGCCCACTGCGGTGACCATCCCCGGCGGGCGAGGACGTCGCGCCGCCCGTGGAGGGTGTGCGCGGTCCACGCGGCGGCGTCCGGGCTGTGGTCGTAGGAGGCGAGGTAGAGCGCCTGGCGGTGCAGCAGCACGCCGCTTTCGCCTTGCCGGGCGGCGTGCTCGGTGGTGGCGCGCAGCCGGTCGAAGAACACTGCCCGGTCGCCCGTGGCCAGTTGCGGGGAAGGGGCGACCGGCCCGCGACGGGGCCCGGGTAACCGTCCGGCGAGGGCCGGCGGTGTGGTCCCGTTCAACGCCCAGGCCAGCATGTGCGCGGTGTCCCGGGTGTGTACCCACCCGGCCAGTGGATGCGGTCCGCCGTCGTCGTCGAGACCGGCCGCGACGATGCGGTCCGCGTCCATCGCCGCGTCCAGCCACCGCACCAAACCTGCATCCGCACCGAGCGCGGGCAATCGCCGCCGCAGCTCCAGCAGCGCCCCGGCCCTCATGTTCGCCAGCGGGCGCCGCCCTGACTCCCAGCCTTGCAACGTGTCGACGTCCACGCCCAGGGCCTCGGCCATCGCCACCTGCGTACGCGGGATGCTCTCGCGGGCCAGGCGCAGCACGAAGCCCGTGATCGCTCCCGCCGATGTCCGTCGCGGCCTGGCCATACCGGTCTGCTCCCCGGTCGCCCTGCGCACCGAAACCCGTACTCACGGTCAGTCCTACCGCATCCCGTCCCTCCGTACGGTCGGGATACGGCCAACACCAGGCGATCGGGCACACCGGCGCCGACCGGCCGCTTCCGCACGCGACCACGCCCACTGCAGCGAGGCCCTGATGAGCAGCACGCACACGGTCCTGTACGACCCCGACGGGCTGATCGAGGCGGAGCTCCCGCTCGACCGCGAACCGTACGAATGCCTCGTCGCGGCCGTGCTGGCGTGGACCGACCCGGACATACAGCCCCGCGACTACGCGCAGATCGCCCTACAACTCACCGGGCACGCACGCGCCGTCGCCTCCGACATCCAGCGGCACGCCTACCGGCTGCCGAAGGACAGCGGCCGACGGGCACTCGCCGAGGTGGTGCTTGCCGAGGCGGAACGGCGGCTGTCCGCGCCGGCGGAAGGCACCCTGCGCTGCGCCCAGGGCCGCGCCCGGCTGGTCCGCGCCTTGTACGGGCGGCTGGACCGGCTCGCACAACCCCCGCCCGCCACGGGGGCTTCCTGAAGCTGCCGCGTGCCCGGGCGGGACCACGGTCCCCGGGTGCGCGGCGTATCGCCCCGCCCGGACCCCGGGCGGACAGCACCACTCGATCCGACACGAGAGGGGCACCACCATGACCACCGTCATCGAGCCCGCCACCGTCGCGAACCGGGCCAGGCAGATCCTGGACGCCTGCAGGCCGACCCCGAGTTCGGCCGGCTGTGGGAAGGCTGCGCGAAGTACAGCAGCGACTGGGACGACTTCTACGGCTACCCGATCATCCTCGACCACGACCCCGTCGCCGACGCGCCCGCCCTGTTCTCCGAGACCACCCGCGCCATGGCGCTCAAGTCCGCCATGTACGAGCTCACCGACTGTTGACGTCATGTCGCATGCCCTGTGCGCCCAGTTCACCCTGCTCTCCCGGATGCAGGACTCGTCTGCGAGACGGCCAGGATGGTTCCACAGCTTGTCGCCGTCGCCGACCCGTACGGCGTGCCGGTGTATTCGGGCAGCGGATTCAACGGGCTGCCGGCGAAACGGGGAGCAGCGCCGCGAGCGGCCGCGGACGGACACCGCGACCATTACGGGCTCGACCCCGGCCAGCCCGTGCAGTGGGAGGTTGAGGCCCTGGACCCGGCCGAGCCAGCGCCTGGTCCTCGCCGCCGTCGACCCGTACATACCACGCCGTACTCGCCAGCCAGATCGCCCGCGAGGAAGAAGACCACTTGTTGAACGGGTGGTTGGCCGTCAGAACTCGGACAGCGGACGGTGGTACCACGGTTACGCCACGTTGTTCGTGCCGTGTGATTCAGGATCTAGACTTCAGGGCCATTTCACCGGTTTCGGCTCTGCTGCTCCGATCTACGCGGCTGTGAACCGTGAGAGCGGACGCCATGAGCGCGTCCGCATCCGACGAACCAAGAGGGGTGGTCCCGTGCCCGTAAAGGTCACCAAAGACAAGGTGCTGTGCTACGTCGTGCGCGACGGGAAGCTGCTGGTCTTCCGGCACACCGACTACAGCTACGAGGAGGTCGGCATCCAGGTCCCGGCGGGCAGCATCCGCGCGGGTGAGACGCCGGAGGCGGCGGCACTGCGGGAAGCGGGGGAGGAGACCGGCCTCAGCGACTTCAAGGTTGTGCGGAAGCTCGGTCTCACCGAGTACGACATGAGCCCGTACCGGTTCGAGCTCCAGCGCCGGCACGTCTTCCACCTGGAGCTGACCGAGCCCACGCCGGAGCGGTGGGCCAGCCAGGAGGACCACGACGGCGAGCAGGAGCCCACCCGCTTCGAGTGCTTCTGGATCCCGCTGGAGGCCGCCCACGTGCTGCAGTCCGGCCAGGGCGCCCTGCTGGGACGCCTCTACGACTGAGTTCCGTCCGGTCACGGCCCACCGCAGGAGGCAGCCGATGTACCGCACCACCGAACAGCACGGACCGATCGAGATCGAGCAGCCGTACCGCGGCCTGGACGCCGAGGACACCACCAGCGCCGTATCGGTGATTCTGAAGTTGCGCGGTGAGACCTGCGACATCGACTGCCTGTACTGCTACGAGAAGCGCAAGGAGGCCCCGGGAGGCGCCCGGATCGACGCCGGCCAGGTGCGCCGGCTCGCCGAGCTCTTCGCGGGGCGACCGCTCGCCGTGGAACTCCACGGCGGCGAGCCGCTGACGGCGGGCCGCGAGCACGTCGCCGAGGTCCTGCGCGAACTGGCCGCCCAGCCAAGCGTGGTCCGGGTCTCGATGCAGACCAACGGCGTGCTGCTGGACGCCCAGTGGCTGGACCTCTTCGACGCGGAGTGTCCCGGCCTGCAGATCGGCATCTCCCTGGACGGCGACGCGAAGGGCAACGCGTGGCGGGTCGGCTATGACGGCAAGCCCGTCTACCCCCGCGTCGCCGCGGCCCTGCGGCTCCTGGCCGAGCGAGGCCGCCGCACCGGGGTGATCGCGGCGGTCACCCCCGCCATCCTCGGCCGCGCCGAAGCCGTCCTGGACCACCTGACCGGGTTCGAGGCCGTCAACGCGATCAGCTTCGTGCCGTGCTTCGACACCGCCGTCCTGCGGCCCACCGCCGCCTCCGGCCGCCGCCTTCCGGCGAGCCGACAGCTCCAGCAGGCGGCCGTCAACGCAGCGGGCGGGCCCGCCTGGGCGATCAGCCCGGACGCGTACGCCGAGTTCGTCCTTGCCGCCACCACCCACTGGATCCAGGCGGGGCACTTCGCCCGCCTGAAGCTGGAGCCGGCGGTCTCCACCATCCGGCGCCTGCGCGGCCTGGGATCGGGGTTCTGCCACTTCTCCGACCTCAAGTGCGACCACGTCTTCACGCTCTACCCGGACGGCCGGTTCGGAAGCTGCGACGAACTGCCTTGGCCGCAGGCCCAGTTAAGCCGCCTCGACCAGGTCGGCGACCAAGTGGGGATCATCGCCGCGCAACGCCGGCTTCCCCTGCTGAACCAGGGCAAGGACCTGATGGGCCGGTGCACCACCTGCGACTACCGCTCGGCGTGCGGTGGAGGCTGCATCGCCACCCGCTGGCGCTACGAGAAAGCCGGGGATCAGGACGCCTACTGCGACTACCGGATGCGGATGATCGACGGCATCGCCGCCCTTCTCGCGCAGCCCGCCCACCCGGCCGGCGCCTGGTGCAGCACCACCCACTGGCGCCCCCGCACACCGAACAGCATGCGCGACATCGACACCTTCCTCGCCCGCTGGAACAACGCCGACGCGCCCCGCCCTCCGGTGAGGCTCCACACCAGCGCACACGGCAACATCAACACCGTTGGCCGGCCTGGGATCCACGAGGCCGACGACCTCGACCCGGCCCACCCCCATTGGCACGCGGCGATCGAACCCGGCATCCGCCCCCTGGTCGACGCCGTCACCGACACGTGGGGCCTCGTCACCTACGACAGCTGCCAGGGCCACCCCTACACCGGCCTCGACCTGGCGCCCGCCGAGCGGCGGATCGGCATCCTGCCGCGCGACCGCACGCAGTACGCCGAAGTCGCCGCAGCCCTGTGCCGCACGGTCACCGCGGCCGCGCCCGCTCTGCCCCCTGCCGTGCAGGTGACCGTCGGGCGCGCGGAACTTCAGTGCGAGACCAGCGGGCGCACCGTCCCGGTACTCGACCTGGTCCTCCTGCCCGCCCCCGGGCACGGCTGGCCGGCGTACTTCACAGCCGTCGACACCGCCACGCACGCCCTGGCCCGCGCGCTCACCGACGAGCGGCCCACCAGCGACGGATGCGCCTGCCCAACGCCCCGGCCCGTCGCGGCCGCGGCCCAGAAGGCACTGACGTGATCACCGCCCCGGACACGCTGACGATCCACCAGCTGCTCGGGCGCATCGTGTACTTCCACGCCCTGCACATCGCCCCCGAGCAGCGCACCGACGCACCGCCCCAGCCCGGCCCGATGTGCTGCAACCACCAAGCGGCCCCCGGCCGGCGCTCGGCCGCCGAGGTCCTCACGGACTCGGCCTGGAACGCCCTCGTCGAGGTTGCGACCGCTCTTCCGGCCCACCACCGGCCGTGCCCGATCGCCTCCGGGACATGCTGCGCGACCTGCCGCATCACCGCTGCCGCCGCGGCGGTCGCCGGCGGCTGGGCGACGACCGAACACCGCGCCTACCGACAAGGCGAACCGACCGCACAGCTCGTGACGGACTGCGGAACCGCCGCAGCGGACCGCATCGGCCGGGTCTTCGCCGCCCAGCACCATGCCGCCTGCCCGGCGCTCGACAGCATCACCACCCCGCCGCCGCAGGCACTGCCCAGCGCGGACACGTTGCCGCTCACGGGGGAGCTGCTGGCGCTGTGGGCGGACCCGGCCGCCACCACCCGCAACCCCGTGGCCAGCTGGCTCAACCACTGCACCGGCCTCGCCGACGTCCGCCGCGTGCTCGACTCGAGGAGGAGCACCACGTGATCCACATCGCTGAGACCGTCAGCACCGGCAGCATCGAGAACTTCCTCGCCCCTGAGGAACGCGACCGGCTCGCCACCGTGATGCGCACCTTCCTCACCTCCGACGAGCGAGGTCGCTTCGGCGAGCAGCGCACCCACTCCATCCACGAGATCCCCGGCCACTCCCCGGAGCAGGCCATGGCCGTGTACGAGCCGGCCGGGCGGGTGGAGACACCGAAGATCCCCGCCGAGGCCGAGGACCTGCTCCAGCTCGCCTTCGACCGGGCCCGCCCGGCACTGTCCCGCGTCATGCCGTCCATCACCACCTGCCGACCCTGGACCTACGTCGAATACGGGCCCGGCCAGCACATCACCAGCCACCTCGACGGCATCGCCCCCGACCCGCTCGCCTGGCCGCGGCAGATCGCCGGGATCAGCGTGGTCATCAGCCAGGCGGAGACCGGCGGCGCCTTCTACGTCGAGAGTTCCTCCAGCGACCGCCTGTGGAACACGCGACTGGAACACGACCCGGGCAGCGGCTACGCCGGCGGCATGTGGCTTGCCCACGATGGCGCCGACCACTCCGCCGACTGGTTCACGGCGATGCCGCGCACCCGATGGAACGTCACCCCCGCACCCGGCACCGCCCTGCTGTACGGATCCCAACTCGCCCACGGCACCGAGCCGGTGACCAGCGGCCGGGTCGCGAAGTTCATCAGCTGGCTCATCGCCGAGAAGGACTGAAAGGGGAAGCCCATGCTGCTGGCCCTGGAAGGCATCGCCGGCGCGGGCAAGAGCACGCTGCGCGACCGGCTCCTCGCCGACGCCCACGGCGCGCACATCGCCCTGGGCCACATCGGCCAGTTCTCCTGGCTGTCCCTCGAAGCCACCCGCACCATCATCGGCCTGCGGGCCGGCCACCCGGCCGCCACCAGCGACCAGGCCCTGGCCGCCGCCCACGGTGATCTGGAACTCCACGTCCGGCACAACCTCACCCCCGCACTGGCCACGGGCCCGCTGGTCGCCGACCGGCTCACCCTGTCGACCGTCTGCCTGCTCGCCCTGCTGCACCACCGGCCCATCGACAACTACGTGCGCCCGCTGGCCAAGGTGGAGCCCGCCCGGGCGGACCTCACCGTCCTGGTGACCACCAAACCCGACCTGTGCCAGGCCAGGCTGGCACGCCGACCGACAGCGCGCCGCTTCGCGGAGGACCCGGCGACCGCCGTCCGCCTCGCCGACCTCTACGAACAAGCCGCCACGGCCTGGACGGACATCACCGGCCTACCTGTACTGCGCCACCCGTGCACCACCGAAACCGACCTCGACCTGCTGGCCGCGGCGTGTCTGGAACGGCTGCGCGAAGCCGACCGGCCCGCAGCGCGAACATGAGGAGCGTCCCCGCCATGCGCCTGCACCCGATGCACCCCGCCGCCTGGGTCCTCGACCAGCTCCGCGACGCCGGATGGCACGTCCACGACCTGCTCGCCTTCACCCGCGCCAGCACCCTGGTCCTCGCCAACCGCGACGGCGCCACCCCGGTGGTCCTCAAGGCCGGGTTCGGAAGCAACCACGTCCTGGCCGAACTCGACGAGAATACCCGGCCGGCCGCCTACGGCTTCTACTGGTACGCGGAGATGACCGAGGCCGAACGCGCCCTGACCCGCGAGGACTTCCGTCACGAGATTGCCGTCGCGCGCACCGCCACCGGCGCCGAGCACATCGTGCCGCTGCTGGAGGAGGGCAGCACCGACCGGTTCGACTGGTACACGATGCCCCACTGCGCCGGCGGCAGCTTTCGCCCTCTGCTGACCGAGGCCGGTGGCAGCCAGGCGGTCGGCCTGCGGGTGCTGGCCGACGTTGCCGACGGCCTGGTCGCCCTGCACGAGCGCGGCATCGTGCACCGCGACGTCTACCAGGAGAACGTCCTCCTCCACGAAGACCGCGGCCTGATCACCGACCTCGGCGCCGCCTGCCGCCTCGACACCCCCCGTGGGCCTGCCGCCCGCGGCCCCGAGGTCCACTGGCCCCCCGAGTACGCGACCTCCTACAGCACGGCCACGCCGGCTGCCGACGTCTTCAGCCTCGCGGTCCTCACCTACCGCTACCTCTGCGCCGACATTCCCCGCCACGGGCACTCCCACCTGGAGACCGCACCGGCCGCACTGCGCCCGCTGCTGACCGCTTCCCTCGCCCCCGAGCCGAAAGACCGGCCCGAGATAAGCGAGTTGCGCGACGGGCTCCGGCACGCGGCTGCACCGACCACCGCGCCCCACCGCGCGGTCACCGACACCACCCCGTAAGGACGGAGACCCGGTGCCCACCGCCCGATCGCCCCCGCCCCCCCCCGCCCCGCACGTGCACGGCCCATCATCCGCGTTCGGAAGGACGAGCACCATGGACAACAACCGGATCAACGACTTCCTCGACGCCGTCGGCGAGCTCCGCGGCGAGGACGAGACCGTCCGCGCCACCGCCCACACCTCCAGCGTCTCCGCCGAGGGCTGGACGACCACCGAGGCGGCCGAGCCCTCCACGGGCAGCGACGCCTGAGCGTCACCACCGCGCCGGCGGTGAACTGCCGGTGAGCACCGCCTGGGGCCGGACCCGCCAGGTCCGGCCCCAGGCCCAGCCCCGTCGGAAGGACCTCCCGTGCACGTGCCCGCCATCGACTTCGCCCTCGCCCCGGTCCAGGACCTGCACCGGGACCGAACCAGCCGGATCCACACCCTCCTTCAGGCCGACAGCGCCCCCGCCCGGAGTACAGCCGCTGACTACTGCCTGGCCCACCACGCCCTCGAAGGTGCCGAAACCGCCGCGCGTACCAAAGACGCTGTCACCTTTGACTGGTACCGCGCCCACCCCGATGCGAACGCGTCGGCGCTGACCACGCCCACCGCCGTGGGGCCGCGCATCGTGGTCGCCCCGGACCCAGACGGCATGCTCCGCTCCCCGCTATCGGAGACCCCGTACTACCTCCTGGGGCCCGACACTGCCGCCGCCCCGGGGGAACAGCAGGAACTGACCGCCACCGCGTACGCCATGGGCGCTCAGGCCGGATTCGCCGGCCTCCTGACCGACCACGCCGTCGTCGCCTGCCTGCTGCAGCGCAAGAGCCTTGGCGACACCCTCATCAGCTGGTCCATCACCCGGCTTCCCGGCACCATCTTCTGCGACCACGTCGGCGACCCCGCCGTATTGGCCCGGGACCTCATCCATGAGGCCGGCCACAACTGGCTCAACGACGCCCTGTCAGCCACCACCTGCAAGATCAGCGAAGAGACGACGTTTTACTCCCCGTGGAGGAAGACCAGGCGCCCGGCCTTCGGCTTTCTCCACGCCTGCTGGGCCTTCCCCCTCACCATGATCTACACCGCCCGCGTCCTCCCGGACACCGACGGCCCCACCCACGACTTCCTAGCCGCCTACCTGGAGCAGCAGCGCGGTCTTCTCGCCACCACTGCCGAGGACCACCCCCGCGCGCTTGCCCTGATCACCGACCCCACGCTGAGACAGCACCTGCGCTCCGTTCACGACGAGGCCCTCAACCTGTGAGCTGCACGACTTCCCAGCACTGCGTGTCCTTTCCGTGTGGGTGGCGGACTGAGAGCGAACTCCGCCCGATCAACGCCCCGCGTCGATGCCCTTCCAGCCGTGCCCGAGCCCGCGGCGCCGCAGCCGCGACGACGGAGCAGCGGGGGCCGGGCGGGTGTTCAGCGCGTCGGTCACCCGCTTGGCAGCCGTCGGAGTGAGGCCGGCGGTGACCTGCCCGGAGGCGAGGACCCGGGCGTACGTTCCAGACCCGTAGGCGGCCAGAGCTACCGCGAGCGACGCCGCGGCCGTGTCGGCCGGCCCAGCGCCCCACCGCAGTTCGTCCTCGATAGCGGGCGCCTGGCGGGGGAGTTCACGACGGGCAGCGAGGAGCACGGCGAGGGCCTGGGCGTGGGCCGCGTCCAGCGTGACGGTCAACAGAGCGGGTCCGAGCTGGTGAACCCGGTGCCCGCCGAGGCTGTGCGCGGTGAGAGCCCGCCGCAGGCCGGTGCTCAGCACCGCCGGGTCTTCGGCACGGTCGGCATGACCGGATGACGCGGCCACGGCCGGTGCGTGCTCCACACGTTCACGTAGCGCGGCGACGGCGGCCGGGACGACCGCCAGGAGCTCAGCGGCCTCCGGGCTGAGCTCGGACAGGGCCCCGGCGAGCACCTCCAGCGCGGTGGCCGCGTCCTCGACGGCTCCGGTACTCCACCGCTCAGGTCCGGCGGCGTCGGCGAGAGCACACACAGCGATCACCGCGCTCTCGGCCAGCGGGTCCAGGAGGGTGGTGGTTAGCTTCATGTCCCGCCCAACGAGTACGGCCAGTCCGTGTGATGCTGGCAACCCATGATCGCCGCTGCACCCGTCCGGTTCGACAGTCACGTTGGGGGATCATCCCGTTCACCGCGCAGCGCACCGTGTGGCCCCTGGAGGCGTTCGCCTTGCTCGGGGCCCGGTGACGATTGAGCGGGTGCCGACGTGGCGTCAGCGGTGCTTACGACCCCCGCTGCGCTCAGCGCGCACAAACTGCGCCACCTTCGGGAGAACGCTCTTCGTTGAGCTGCCCTCGGGGGTTAGCAGCCGCTGTCCGGGACCGTGGCCGTGGACCGATTCCACCTCGTGGAGCAGTGGCACGACGGCGCGCACATCACGGCCGACCGAGACACCGAGACCGGAACCGTCCCCTACGAGCTGTACGCGCTGGAGAGCAGTGCCTGACATGAAGCTCAACGACCTTGGCCCGCTGATGGCTCGCCGCCGGGACGGCGGCCTCAGCTTCGACTTCGACCGCTTCCGCGCCGACCCGGCACTGGCAGCCCTGCAATGGCCGGACGATGTCCTGAGGGACTTCCTCTTCGACCACGGCGACAACGGCCACTTCGTGGACGACTACGGAGACGTCGATCTGTGCGCCATCACCTGGAAGCTGGAGACGATCCCGGCTGCGGCCTTCCCCACCATGCCGACCGGCGAGAGCGACGCCGGCTGCATCGAGAGCTACGCCGCCGACCCGGTGTACTGGGTCAAGGTGCGGCCCCCGGAAGTCGGCCGGCACTGGGAGGACCACGGGACGTGGCTGCGCCCGCCGCTCCTCATCGACCGGCGCCTCCTGGACCCGGCGGACAGCGGACTGCAGGTCCTGGAGGGCCGTACCCGCGTCGGAGTGCTGCGCGGCCGCCTCCGCGAGCAGCTGCGCGTCGCTCCCGCCCACCAGGCATGGGTGGGACGTCCGTGAGAACCTGCCGCGTCTCGCTGCGTACGCTGCGAGCACCGAGGTGTTTTCGAGGAAGAGCTGCGGATGACTGAGAAGGCGTCTATGCCCGGGCCGCGCCGGGATCTGGCGATGCACAACGACTGGTGGGTGTCGGGCTGGGAGCACGTCCTGCCCCGTCAGGGCTTCCCACTGACCATGCTGATCGGGACGGCATGCCAGCCCGGTTTCACCGGCTCACTGGACGACCTGGTGCACGAGCTCTTCGACGGGCACTGGGACATGATCGGCGGCGACCTCGACGGCGCGCTCACCTTCTCCTGGCCGGATGAGGAATGGGACTACGAGGCCGCGCCGGAGGGCCGCGAGGCATGCGAGGCGGCCCGCTGGGAGCAGTTCAGCACCATGCTGACGACAGCCGGCTTCCCGGTGCCCACCACCGTGCGGGACCTGTCCGAGCTCTACCTGACGTGGGGCCTGGCCCGCCGCGAAGAGACGCCGGACGGCACTCGATGGTCCATGCCCGCCGCGCTGCCGCTGCCCGGCGACCTGCTGCCCCTGGACCCCGAACTCACCGAGCGCCTCGACGGGATCCGCTGGACGATGCGCACCGGCCCGCTCCTCGACACCCTCATCGACCACCTGGTCGACGATCTGGGTGAACCGGCAGAGACCCTCACCTCCCTGGACCGGCTGGCGGCAGCCACGGGCCAGGACGTCGACGACGTCCGGCTCGCTCTTACGGAACTCGTGAAATCCGGCGACGCCCGTGTCCAGCGCGGCGAGGAGCTGGCCGACGCGGAGCGCCTGGAGGCCCACCGCCGCTTCCGCCTGGTCATGGACTGGGAGCACTTCCACGAGAACCGCATCAAGGTCAGCCGCGGGTGACTGAGGCCGCGCACGGCACCGTGGGGACCAGCGACACGCGCCTAATCGTGCTCCGAGGCAACAGCGCCTCGGGCAAGTCGTCCGTCGCGGCCGGCCTGCGCGAGAAGTTCGGCCGCAACCTCGCCATCATCGCCCAGGACAACCTCCGCCGGATCGTGCTGCGCGAACGCGACCGGCCCGGCGGTGCCAACATCGGCCTGATCGACCTCACCGCCCGCTACGCCCTGGACCACGGCTTCCACGTCGTCCTGGAGGGCATCCTGTACGCCGACCGCTACGGCACGATGCTCCAGGACCTGGTGCGCGCCCACGAGGGCGTCACACGGTGCTACTACCTCCACGTGCCCTTCGAGGAGACGGTGCTCCGGCACGCGTCGAAACCAGACGCCGAGTACCTTGCGCACGTCAACGAGGGCCACCTACGCGACTGGTACCGAGAGAAGGACCTGCTCCCTAACGGCCTGGAGACCGTCGTCGACGCGGCCAGCACCCTGGACGACACGGTCCAACAGATCTTCTCCGAGAGCGGTCTGGACGGCATTCTCCCGATCGACCGCTGAGGGGCGCCACCGCAGGTACGGTCAGCTTCACGGCACGCAAGATGGCACACACCACCGGACCCAGGGGGGCCAATGGGCGTGGAGAACGGATCGCAGAGCATCCCGTGGGGCGGCGAGTGGCGACGACACCTCCGCTCCGACGCTGAGATGGATCTCGTGCGCTCGTGGATGCGCCGTGTCGAGTGCCCGACCTGCAAGACAGCCGCAGGGCGGGCCTGCCGCACCGCGGGCGGCCGCCCGACCAACGAACACCGTGCACGCCGTGACGCCGTCGGCCCCATCCCGTACGCGAAGTGGCGAAAGGAGGGCCTCATCCCGGAGCAGCGGACGTACACGATTCCGGCCGTGCTCAAGGAGTCGGAGAAGGCCCGCGCCGACTTCAACGTGGACACCGCCCTGGCCGACGGTGTGGCGGTCGTCCGCTTGTTCCTCGCCGACCGGCTCGGGTTGTTCCTCCAGGGCGAGGAGGCCATGGACCGCATCGACGACGCCGTGCGCAAACTGATTGAGGTCCGCGGCCCGGTGGGGACGGCCGACGTGGTCACTGTCCTCGCCAGCCAAGTCGCCTCGCTGCTGGCTGCGAACGCCGGACCCGATGGCGATCCGGAGGCCCTGTTCGACACGATGATCCGCGCGCAGATCGACATGGTCCGCAGGATGAATGCGATCGAGAAGGAACGAGCCGACGGCTGACCGGCCGGTCAACACTGATGTAGTGCCACCCACTAACTTCCTGCCGATGCAGTACCAACCTGCACGCTGGCGGTGTTCCGTTCGAGCGAAGGGATGAGCTGTGCCCGACCGACCTGAAATCGTCTGCATCTGCGGCTCTACCCGGTTCGTGGACGAGATGCGTGCGGTGAATCGTGATCTGACCTTCGCCGGGGTCATTGTTGTCGCGCCAGGCGAAGCAGACGAGTTGATCACCGACAAGCAGAAGACGGCGCTGGACGCCCTCCACCTGCGCAAGATCGACCTGGCAGACCGGGTTCTGGTCGTCAACCCTGGCGGGTACATCGGCGAGTCCACGAGCAGGGAAATCGACTATGCCCACGCCATTGGCAAGCCGATTTCGTTCACCGATCCCGCCTCCGCTGCAACGTAGTTCGCCGGGGGAGCGACCCAAGATCCGAGGGTCTACACGCACACCAGTGCCAGCTCAGAACCCCCGGGCATCGCACTCAAGTGCGTGTAGGGCCTGGGGCGCGATGCCGCTGACCCTCTGGCGTGGGCATCGGTTGCGTACGCCGCAGTCGGCCGTCACATGCAGGTATATGCCTTGCTCCTGTACGTCCTGGGGCAGGATGCTCATCCCTGTGAATACATCGCTTCGACAGCCAAATGACGGTACCGGCCTTTTCGGTGAGCAGTACAGCCGCCGAAACTGCCCGCAGGCCACCCGGGATGGCGAGCCGATGGGGCGATGGATAGCCCTGGACGAGTCTGGATGGGATGGAGATCAGCTCCATGGCGAAGACCGTAGCCGCTACCTGACCATCGGATCCGTGGCCATCAGCGACGAAGACGCCGCCGACCTGGTCGACGGCCTCCGCCGAACCACACGGATCCAGGCCCCTGAACTGAAGTTCGGCACCTCCTTCGCCAAGGACGGGCAGACCCAACGCCGCAAGGCTCTCGCCGCGCTGCTCGGCCCTGGCGGCGCCCTCGAGGGGCGGGCATCGGTGTATGTCCTGGACAAGCACTACTTCATCGTGGGAAAGCTCATCGACCTCTTCGTCGAGGAGCAGACGTACAAGCAGGGCCTGGATATCCGGAACACCGGTGTCGCCCGCAAAATGGCCCGGGACCTATTCACTGAGGGCCCGCGAGCCCTCGGGCCAGCACTCTTCAACCGGCTGCTCGCCGCCACGGTCGCCTTCGCCTCGTACAAGAACCGCGACCAACAGGTCAGCGTCGACGACTTCTACGACGTCGTCGAAGAGGCGTGGGCACGCTCATCCCGGCGCAACGTAACTTCTCTCCTGGGGCTGCTGCGTACTACACGGGCGGAGGCACGCGAGTACCTCGATGACGCCTTCGGGCCGGACGCGTCACTTCTTGCCGCGCTGGAACCTCTGATCCCTGGTGTGGCTGCGGTTACAGGGAACTGGTCCCGACGGGTGGGCCGGGTCAACATCCTTACTGACGACCAACGCACGCTGACCGACCAGCATCTGAACAGCATCGTCGACGACGCTCGTGGTCTGGGGCATCCCGAGTTCCGCTACATTTCACGGGACGTGAGCCTGGGTGAGCTCTTGCGCGGCAAGTCAAGTCACCACCCGTCTCTGCAGCTCGCCGACCTGGTTGCTGGTGCAGGGTTCGCCGTGGCCAAGCGCCACGATGGGTACCTCACCCCCGCAGGAGAAGACCTCTACTCAGTGATCGTTCCGCTTATTGACCCCGCCGGGATGCTGTCTCACGACGATCCCAGCAGAGTTGCCCAAGCAGGTGCTCCGGTGCCGGCAAGCTAGGCCCAGTGAACGTGGGCGAGATCGTCAACTCGAGGCCGTCGGTCAACCAAGAAAGCCAATGTCTGGGCTGGCCAGAGGGGTTGCACCCCAAGCCTGCGCAACCCCTCGTGTAGTTCGACGTTGCTACGTTGCCACCGCCCACTCCAGCCCGAGGTCGGCGAGCACCTGGAGCTTGTCGGCGGTCAGCTTGGCCCGGCGGCTCTTGCTGTTGCTGAGGAACACCCCGAGCTTCACCTCCGACCCGTCCGGCAACGCCTCTACGTGACCCCTGGAGACCGTCACAGAGCCCGTGCGGGCCTTGTATTGCGCCAGGGCCGCCACGCCCTTCTCGAAGGCGCTCACGGGCGCGGTGGACGGCTTTGCCGGCGCTTCGAGTTCTGCCGCCATTGGTACGACGCCGATGGCCTCCAGGCGCTCGCGCTGCCCGGAGCTCAGCGCACCCCAGACCTCCGGCTTCCGCTGCTTGGCGAGCCACTTCCCGATGTCCATCCCGTGGACGGTGACCCCGGGTTCGACGTACGCGAGGATGCTCTCCTCCGCGAGCATCTCGCGCACCACGGCGTAATGCCTCTGCCACTCCGGCGGCCACGACGGGTTCCAGTCCTCATCAACCGCGCGCAGCGCCGTCTCCCACTCCGGGTGCCCCTCCAGGGCCCCGGGGCGGCGGAGATTGGACAGCCACTGCCCCACCCGCCGGTCCAGCATGGTCGCGGACCGGGGCGCGCACAGCGTCCAGTGCTGCTCGTAGTACGCCTTGGCGGCCTCCAGGTTCTCCTGAAACCGCTCATCGGCCGGGGACCAGACCATGCCCAGCTTCTCCAGCCGCCCGGCGCGCTGGCCGGTCATCTGCCCCGCCCCGTACGCCCGCCGCTGCTCCGCGACCCACTGCCCGAGCGGGTACGCGCCCTCCTTGTGCCCGTACGGAACCCTGGCATGAAGCTCACGCTCGGTGAACTTCTTGAGCGACGCCCAGCCGCGAGCCCAGTCCTGTTTCTCCGTGTCGATCACGTTGAAGGAAATCCAGTCCGCGACCATCACCGGGTCACGCGGAGCCGCAAAACGGAGCAGGAGACGGGTTTCTTCCTCCCCGTCCTCGGGCTTCGCGCCGATGTACTCGGACGGCTGCGCCACGTCCTTCTGAGGCTCCTGCGGAATCGCCAACAATTCCACGGCCTCTTCGTCGTGCGCGCGCAGACCCTCCAATACCTTCACCAAAGGCCGGTACGATCCCGACGTGAACATATCCTCCGGCTGTTCACCGGGCTGGAGAAATACCGGCACGATCAGAGAGGCCAGTTTCCCTTGTCCCGGCTTCTGCCGCAGCGCCCGCCCGATGGCCTGGACAATGTCGTGTGGCGCCCCCTTGGGGTCCAGCAGGGCGACGCTGTCCACCGCCCGGATGTCGACGCCCTCGCCCAGGACCCGGCAGTTCGAGAGCACCGCCCGCCGGGCGGTGGACCCGAACTCGCCCAGGACGTCCCGCCGGCGCTCGGGCACGTGCTCACCGCACAGCCAGTCCGCCCACACCGTCGCCGGGTACTTCTCGGGCTGGTCTGCGTGCAGCCGCTTGGCCACACGCTCCAGGCCCTCCGCATACGCCGCGGCCTCTATCGTCCGGTGGTGGAAGGTGATGCACGTCTGGAGCTGGTGCTGCTCCATGGTGTGCAGGAGCGCCGCCTGGAGCGCCCCGAGCCGCTGCCCACGCACCTCCTCACCGCGCCGCTCCTCGCCCATCAGCCGCTCCGGAGTGACCACCGGGTCCTGGAGCTCCAGGACGATGATCTGGTACCGCGCAAGCAGGCCCCGCGAGACGGCAGACGCCAGCGAGAGCTTGTAGAGCACCGGCCCGAACACGGCCTCGTCATCCATCGAGGCCGCCATTTCCTTCGGCAGCGCCTCGCGCACCCCCTCCGCGACCTCCCAGTTCGGCCGCTCCTGCCAGATCCGCGGCGTCGCCGTCAGATACAGCCGGCGGTGCGCCGGGATGACGTGCTGGTTGTGGATGTCGGCCCACGCCTTGCCCATCGAGCCGGACGTCCGGTGCGCCTCATCCACCACGGCGAGGTCCAGCGGGGCGAGCTGCTGCCCGTAGACGCCCTCGAAAGCCTCCGCCAGCACCCCCAGCGACGCGTACGTCCCGAAGATGGTGACGGGCCCCTCCCCGTGCCACAGCGCCAGCTGCACCGGGTTGGTGGTGGAGCGCACCTTCAGGCTCCACAGCTCCGGGTCGTCGCTGAGGCTGCACACCGCGACCGCCGGCCCCGTGTGCCCGGCCCCGCGCCACTCCCGGACCGTCTGGGTCAGAAGGTCCAGCGTCGGCACCAGAACGAGAATGCGACCCTTGGGCACAATGCGCTTTGCCGACACTGCAGCAATGGTGGTCTTTCCCGTTCCGCACGCAGCATGTACCTGCCCACGTAGGCCATTGACAGGAATACCGCCCGGCGGGATATCAAGACCGCGCACAATGGCCGCCACGGCCTCAATCTGGTGAGGAAACAGTTTCCTGGCCATTCCCGTGTTCTCCTTTTCGCGGAATCGGTGCGCAATCAGAAAAGAAAGTCCGGCGCAGCGCGAGGGGCTGGGGGTGCTGCTGTCTATACCCAGATGCTACACAGTCAGAGCCGTGATGCATCACCCGTGCGGCATGTTCGCCCTGTAGGCTGATACTTGACTGAATACCGCCCCGCCTGCACGGTTCGTAGGGTATGCTGGCAGGGTATTGGTGAACGTGAGCAGCCGTTTTCGAGGGTGGGGGAGGGGTTCGGGTGGAGGCGCAGCGAGCCCGTCACTTGCGGCGAGGCCGGCAGTACTGTCAGGCCGACGGTTCGTCACTCTCGTTGGAGGGTGGTGACCTGAAACTCAAGGGGCTACACAGTGCCCGCACCTGATGCACCGTCCCCTTGCCGCCAGCCAAGGAGTCTCGCTTGCGAGGCTCCCCCGCAATTCGCGCTTGCGCGAATTGACGCTCTTTTATAATTCCGTTTACGGAATTCATTCCCGCGTTTACGCGGGAATTCGAATTGCGCTTGCGCAATTCGCGTCTATGCAGCGGCTTGCCGCTGCATATCCCGCGGAGCGGGATATGCAGC